>JAKASW010000187.1 GCA_021818875.1 Bacteroidota bacterium | reverse complement strand
ATTCACACACGAAAAGAGACGGTGAAGCTAGACGACTGTTAAGAAACCTGATCTCTCTTTACGGAGATGATACGCCATCGAAAATGATGGAACGGATCGATGACCTCGTTCATTATTTCGAAATGCAGTATCCGGGTGCGAAAGATCCCCCGCAGATCCAGCAATTCAAAGGGATGATTCGCGAATGGGAAGTGGAATGCCTCTGGGGGTATTTCGGATTTAATCCGCCGGCGATCATCCAGGGACGACTCGGATTTTATAAAGGAGAAATATTCACGGAAGAGCCTAAGGTGGAACGCGATGTGGTACCTGTCCTTGAGATACTCAGGCGGGTGAAACCGAATGTGGTCGGTGTTGCGCTTGATCCGGAAGCCAGCGGTCCCGACACTCACTACAAGGTGCTTCAGGTTATGGCCGAGGCTCTGAGAATGTACGAGAAAGAATCGGGGAGAAGCGATCTGAAGGTGATAGGGTACAGGAACATCTGGTACAGGTTCCACCCCGCCGAAGCCAACGTATATGTGCCGGTATCGTTGAACATGTTTGCGGTAATGGGCAACTCTTTTATGAATGCATTTGCATCTCAAAGAGGAGCTTCATTCCCGAGTTACGAACTTGATGGGCCGTTCTCGGATCTGGCTCAAAAGATCCAGGTTGAACAGTATCAGATGATGAAAGTGTGTCTTGGAAGGGAATTCTTCAACGACAACCCGAGTCCCTTGTTGCGTGCGACGCGAGGCTTTGTCTTCCTGAGAGAAATGAGCCTGACGGAATTCTATGATACCTGCATTGCGCTAAGGAAGAGTACGGAAAATTTGTAGGTTGACGAGATTCTCTCCAGGTTGTCCCAAGAGGACCGCAACATCATCCGCGAGTGCTTTCATGGGGAAACCATGGCGCAAAACGAGCCAGATTCCTGCCGGGAGCACGCGGGAATGACGCGTCGGGGTGGTCGCTCCTTCTTTTGGGATAACCTCCGGCACGCAGGGTCAACTCACCTCATGCAAGCTTCATCTGCCTGCAAGCTCACTGAAGAACTTTGTACTGAGGTACTGGCTCCCCGCAAAGAAATATCCTGTCGGGTTGACATGTACGCCGTCTATGCGGACCTCGTAGTGGAGATGCGGGCCTGTTGACAGACCCGTATCCCCACTTAACGCGATCACCTGTCCCCTCTTAACTCTTTGCCCGACTTTAACGAGCAGCCTTTCAAGATGACCGAACAAAGTTGAATAGCTAAACCCATTATCAATTACCACAGCGTTACCGTACCCCCCATCTCTTCCTGCATATGATACCACACCATCTCCCGTCGCGTGTACCGGCGTACCGACATCAACTCCTAAATCGATTCCTTCATGCATCATGTAAACGTGAAGGATCGGATGAAACCTGATACCGAACGGACTCGTGATAAGATCGGTTGCTACCGGGTCGATGGCCGGGATATGAGCGAACAACTTCTGGTTAATCTTGTATTGGTGTTTCACCGCAGAGTAGCTCTTCATCTGCAACCGTGCGTCTCGGTAAAGCCTGCTGAGATCTGTCGTTGCGGACGCAATGAGGTTGTTCCCAGTGGATGATATCCCGTAGTCGGCATTCTCCTTTACTCCGCCGATGCCGACTTCGCGGACTCCTTTCGGAATCGGCGGCAGGTCGACTACCGTCCTCAATAAATTATTGCTGCTCGCTAATCGATTCATAACATTATCAAAATAGTCCAGCCTTCCACCGAAGGAAGCAAGTCTTGCCTTCAATACGGCATTCTCCCCGGATATACTTCCGTCTTGAAAATCCTTGAAGTGCATGGGATCAACACCGAAGTGTGCAGCCGTCACTATCAAAAAGGAGATGACAATAATACATGTAGCAACTCCAAGGATGAGTTGCGGAACACATACCTCTTTGAAACGGACTTCCGATTTCGAATAGTAGTACAGTCTTTGCATGGTCGCTCTGGTAGGGGTCTCAAGCTGTGTGCCGGGCGACAACAATTAATGCGACTTCGATATTGGTCTAATGGGAGCAAAAGAATAGATTCGTGCCCGGTCGTCGACGAAAGTACACGGTCTTTATCGATGCTAAGGTAAGAATTACAACTTGCAGGAAAATGTAACCAATTCACCGGGCTTGATGACCGACCTAAGCCTTACAATCCCATCCGGTCTTCTGAGGACCTAACCGCAGCGTGAGCAGATTGGGATCCCGCTGAATTCCTTGCGCTTATGTGATTGGCGGATGTTAACCAGTTTATCGGAGTTCCAGACTTCACTTATGCTCTGATGCTCCAGGTTGCCGAAATTGTATTCACCGTTGATATCCTGGTAGCATAGCGTAACGTCGCCGTTCCAAAGCACCCACATGTTGCGTATTTCCGAACAAGAATGAGTTCTGACAATCGTCGGCTGCTTGTCTGAGTTGTAATTTGCGAAGGAGACAGAAGTCTCACCCATCAGCACTCTATCGACCTTCCCGGACCAATAATCCACAAAGGCTTCTTTCTCATGCTTGTTCTCCGGCATTTCGTAAAAAATGACATCTAGGATGGGTCCTTTGAGTCCTCTCTCGTTTCTCATCTCAATGAACCTCAACACATTCTCCACAACCTTCTCGTGCTGGATTTTGCCCATTACCTTCTCGTGAACTTGTTTAGATAATCCCAGGATTGAAACCGTGACGTGGTCTGTGAAATCGACACCGGCACTTAAGATCTCTTCAGCTTTCCTACCGGACAGTGCGGAACCGTTCGTTCTAATATAGAAAGCGATTCCCTTCTCTTTGATGTAAGAAAGCATATCACCGATCTGCGGATGCAGTAATGGCTCCCCGTGAATATATAGTGCAACACTCCTCACTCGCAATTGCGATGCGTCGTCGATTATTTTCTTGAAGAGGTCTATCGGCATATTCCCTCGTTCCCGGCGGGCGCGCTTCGTGGAGCAGCTTATACAATCAGCGTTGCAGATGTTTGTCGGTTCGATCTTTAATTGTACTGGTGAAGAGCGCCCCGAGTATTCTCTGACACCATGAATTGCAGCGTCGAGGATTTTTCTGACATAGATTTTTGAGTCATTAATCGAATGCACGTATTGTAGTTGTCGGGTAGCCTTTCTGAGCAGATCCACAATTGCCTCCTTATTCAGCCCTTTTAGATTAGACGAAGAGGATAGTTTCGTCCCGCGTGATTTCATTACTTGCTCGTGCTGCGCACGTACGATTCAATGTTCAAACTGGGCATCTCTGATTTTAAGCATATTTGTTACCAAGTCATCTGGTCGTGGACCTCCCGGAAAATTACCGATTTGTATTGCCCGTTTCCTATCCGGCAAGCTCCTCAACAATTGTCTCCAAGGTGTAATCCATTACCGTAGAGGGAAAAACACTAGGGAAATTTAACTATAAAAATGATAAAGAGGCGAGCTAAAAATAAGTACTCTGTGCTTCAGGTCACTCGGGTCCAAATACGAGGAACTTCACATTTCGTCTCCAGGTTTTAATTGGCGAGTGATAACATTTATCAATTGCTTTAGTGTTTTCTCTTCGGTAACTTTTTACGCCTGCCTCAGCACGGTTGCTTATATCCGGATGCTGGAATTTATGTCGCCTGGTTCAAGGTCGCGGAGATGCATTTTCATGACGGGACTGTTTGAAGAAGGCAGACATGATGCTTTGCTCGGAATATCGAGATAATGGAGAACTTTAGAAATATGCCCCGTGATACCAGTCAATGTCGGGTGATGTTTGGCTTCGATGACCTTCTTGCGCCCTCGCCCCCCGAGCGGAAAAAGGTACTTCGCATTTTGAATTATCTGACCATGAATATCTTCATTTCGATTGAGAGCCGGAGGGAATCGACCGATGAAACTAAAGGCAGGCAAGGCACGTTTAATTCCGTGTGCAGTTGCGCGATCGATTTAAACCACTCCAAAAAATTCCTCCGCGGTCGATTCGAACAGGGGCGATTAAAAAGGTCACATCACAACACTAATTTGTCTGAGGACAATTCGTGAGCAATTCAGAGAAAATTCCGGCTCTTGTCTGCGGTGAAATAGGACTTATCCGAAGTCTCGGAGAGGTCGGCGTTCCGGTTTATGCTGGTTCATATTATAAAGATCACATAGCGTATTACTCGAAGTATGTCAAGAAGCGACTTCATTTCGAATCTTCGCTTTCTCATGACTTTGTAAAACAGCTAGTGGACCTGGGAAAGGCAGAAAGGCGGAAGATGGTCTTCTTCAGCGATGACGACAGAGTCATACTAACCTTCTCCCAGTACAGGGGGGATCTCGCGCCGTACTATTATTTCAACCTTCCGGATGCAGAAGTCGTGGATTCGCTACTTGACAAACGCAAGTTCGCGTTGCTGGCCGAACAGTACGATCTTCCGGCGCCGCGTTCTTTCATCCCCAGTTCATCCGAAGAGGTCAAGTGCGCAGGATCGAAAATGGAATTCCCGGTCATCGTGAAGCCAGCGCACAAAGATGATTGGTGGGATCCGAAGTTTAAACAACTGGTTGGACCGTATCGAAAAGCAATCATGTGTCAGGATATTGATTCACTCACCGATCTTTACAGCAAGGTTGCGCAAATAAATCCGGCGATCGTGGTACAGGAGTATGTCGAAGGTGACGACAACGATTTGTTCAGCGTTAATATTTATCTGTGCAAGAATTCAGATAAGCTGGGCTATTTCATTGGGCATAAACAGCGTGTGTATCCGATCCATGCCGGCGTCGCCACGGTAGTTGAGACCATTCGTAACGATGAAGTTGGTAAGCTTGCGTTGGACATCATGAACAAACTTGGACTGAGAGGGCACGTGAATATCCAGTTCAAGCACGATCGCCGCACCGGCGATTACAAGATCATGGAAATCCACGCGCGAAACAGTCTCTGGGCCTATTTAGGAACCGCGAGCGGATTGAATCTCGCCGCTATGGCTTACCGCGATATGGTTGGGTTGAATAATCCGGAAGTCCCGGTACCTCATTACGGAACGAAGTGGATAGACTTCAACAAAGACCTGAAAGCTCTATTCGACTATCGTAAAGCCGGCGAGATTACAACCTCCACCTGGCTGAAAGCTTACATGGGGCGAAAAGCCTTTCATATCCACTCGCTGAGAGATCCCAAGCCGTTCTTAATGGATACCTGGTTTTTCTTGAAGCGCTACTTACGAGCAACACGACGGAGTGGAGCTGCGTCGCATGTATGATTCGAGCAGGATCGACGTCGAACAGAAGAAGAACGTAGATTCATATTTCAGCAGGAGCGAATCCTGGCAGGGTGGACTCTACGGAACCGGATCTGATTACTTTGCGCGCGCGGTTCAGCGACGATTTGAATATTCAATGCAGATGATCGAAGCCCTGTTCCTTCCTGCCGGCTCGAAAGTGCTTGACATAGGTTGTGGGTCCGGAATCTATGTGGAACGTCTGTCAAAAATGGGATTTGATGTCACGGGCATTGATTTGACTGAGGAAATGTTGACGGCCACGAGGAACAGATTAGGCCTCAGCGGTAATGAATCTCCCGGCGTACATTTGTATAAAGGAGATGTCGAACATATTCCACAGCCTGACAACGAATTCGACCTGGTTATTTGCGTTGGTGTTCTTGGCTATCTACTTTCGGACGAAAAGGCTCAAACGGAGATAAGGCGTGTCTTAAAGCCCGGGGCACCCCTGTTGTTGAATGTGAGAAACGCATATTGTCTCACCGATATTGATTTCCCGTTTCGGCAAAGATTGAAATCACTACTCCGGCGCAAAGGAGCAAATCCCCATCAGAGTGCTTGTCCGGATTACGCATTTCCGGCAGAGTGGATTGCTAAAGAGAGGCAATACTCTTACAAAGCTTACAAGTTGGGGAAGTATGAACGACTTATGACGAAGGCAGGTTTCCAATTTCGTCACGCAATTACCTATGGATTTGAATTCCGGAGACTCCGCAAGTTGAAATTGATTCCTACGCGCTGGCTTGATGATATCGAACTTTCTTTGGAGCGCATGATTCTTAAACATAAGATTCCATTCCTATCATATTCCGGTTGGATATATACGGGCGTATTCACTAAAGAGTGAGCGAGGCCATCTGGAAAATCTACTGACTTTACCTGCCTATAAGACTTCAGAACAACCGGCGCCGCCCGTAAATTTGTCGATCTTGAAAACGGAAGATGAATTTGACCGGCTTCAGGATGCGTGGACTGCATTGGTTGAGAGATCCGGTTGTACCATCTTCCAGACTTTCGAATGGCAACGCGCCTGGTGGAAATACTTTGGGAAGGGGAGGCGACTCAATATTATTGTCATTGAAAGAGAGGGCCGCGTAATCGGGATTGCCCCGATGATACGTGAGCGTGTCGGATTCTTTGGAATCAAGATAATGTCGGCTCTGAAGTTTGCCGGCTCCGATATTTCAGATTATATCGACGTCATTGCGGAGCCGGATGATCTTCCCGAAATTCTCAAATACCTTGTGGAGTATATCAAGTCTACTGAGAAGACCTGGGATTTTTTCGAAATGCGTGATGTCAGTGAACGTTACCAGACGCGAGATTTATTGCGGCGATACCTGGAGGAAGCCGGGTTGAAGGTGTTTACGTACAAAGGCAATGTCTGCCCTGAGGTCCAGCTTCCGGCGACGTGGGAGAATTTCCTGCTGCATATCAGTGGCAACGTCCGGTATCAGTTGAAGAAGAAATCCGACAGATTGAAAAAAGCCTTCCCTGTTGAGCTCGAATTAATAAAAGACGGTGACGATGCCGTGGAGAACGCTGTCAGGGAGTTTGCATCCATCCATGGTGCACGGTGGGAAGGTCTCGGGTATAAGAATGCCTTCAAGGATGCGAATCATCTTGCCTTCCATGTTGAGGTGGCGCAGATGTTTGCCAGGCGAGGGTGGTTGCGCATGTTTTTCCTGAAGGTCGGCAGGAGCCGGGTGGCCGTAAATTTCGACTTTAACTTCCACGACCGAATATACTTCTACCAGGGAAACGCCAACGGCTCTGAAGAGGTGATGAAATATAGTCCCGGGTTTCTGCTCAGGTGCGCGGCGATAGAAGAAGGAATCGCCGAAGGAATGAAAACCTACGACATGCTGCGGGGTGATGAAATTTACAAAACGAATGATTTCAAATGTGTACCGGTAGGGAATTGGCAGATCCGCGCTGTCCCTGAAGGAAAGCTTAAGCAGCTTAAGTTTCATTTGTTTATTCTCTACGAGTTGCTTGGGAGAGGGACTAAACGGCTGGTGCGGGAGTACCAGGACATGCGGAGATACTCAATGGATAAAAATCCATCGGTTGTATCGGTCCTGACTTATTCCGGCCGGAGGATCCTGGACCTCCTGAAGGACGGCAGATATTTCCTATCGCGGTTTCTTTGGAGGGGAAAACGCGAATCTCATTAAAGTGGAATCATCATCGGACAATGGACAAATCTCCGGCCATTTCTCCTGATGCCTTGGGCGTCACCGTCTTGTCGCCTTCCAATTCAAACTTGCCGCTGATCAAAGCGAAAGTCGTCAGCCCCCAAAGAATCGCAACCGCATAGAATTCCAAAGGCAACGTCTTAGGGGAGGCAATTACGAGGGCAGATATTGCCAGCAAGGAATAGAATATATCCTTGCCGTACTTGTCCAGCAGCGAACGGGAGAAAATCAGAAAAATGATTGTAGGAATGAGATAGACCAGGTGCTGCAAGTATGAGAATGGTGCGATCAGGAAGATCGCAGGAAGAGTGACAATCATGCAGCGGTCAAGACTGTCCCTGAGTTTTCGGCTGTGCCATACTGCGATAGCCGTGAGAATCATGACGAACATCGCTGCGATGTACACAACGACTTTTTCGGCAGGATACACTGTCGGAAGGCCAGTAAGATTTTGCCCATGGATAAATATCCGGGCGAAAAACCCATTCAATCCCTGGTTCCAGGGTGAGGAAGGGGGAAAAAGTCCGGCGGGAGTGTTCAGGTATCCTCCTGATGGAACCACCTTAATAAGCCAGTCGTGCCAAATGAACTGGGGCAGAACGATATAAGCAAAAACTGTGGTCACGACGAGCCAGATAAAAGTGTGAAAAATTTCTCGCCACCGTCCGCTGAGTAACAGAAATGGGATCAGGACAATCGGGTAGGTCTTCACTATGATCGCAAGAGCCAGGAAGAAACCGGCAAATGATTCCTTTTGCGATCTTGAGAGGATCCAAAATACTGCTATTGCTGCAAAGGCCAAGATGTCGACCTCGCCCAGGTTAATCACCCATCGTGTCGGATTGAAGTACAGCATAATGATAGCACTGACGAGGAAAGCGGCTGGCCGTTTCCTCGGCTGGAAGCCGAGTAGATAGACCGGTATGATCCACATCAGCGAAAGATAGAGCAGGTCATTGATGATGAGTACTGCATTACAGGCTTGAGCATAACTCATACCGGCAAGCGGGAAAAATATGAACATGGTCGAAGGCGGATAGAGAAACGGATTGAAGTCAACATGCGGGCCGAGCACTTTTGCCATCTGCGCCAGATTATACGGCGACTGGCCGTGGTCGAACACCACTTTTGCAGCAGAGTAGAATGAGCGAAGATCGTAGCTCTGATTGCCGATATATTTCCGGCCGTCAATTATTAGAAATAGGATACATATTATCAGAAATGATATCGACAGAAAAATGGGACGGCGATCTGTCAAGTTCTTAAACCAATTATAGCCCGAAACA
>JAKASW010000186.1 GCA_021818875.1 Bacteroidota bacterium | reverse complement strand
AAGGGTGTTAATTGTCTTTGAAGGAATCGATGGTACCGGAAAAACGACTCAGGCGGAGTTATTGTCAAAGCGCCTGGCGGCCGAAGGTTTCTCGAATGAAGTCTTCAGAGAGCCGGGCGGAACGGGAGTGGGCGAAGGCGTTAGAGACTTGCTCCTTCACAAACTGGAAATCAAAATCGATCCTGTCACTGAATTTCTTCTTTTCAGTGCCAGCAGAGCCCAGCTCGTCCGGGAGAAAATTGCTCTTGCTTTGAATTCGAAGAAAATTGTTATACTGGACAGATATTTCTATTCCTCGATTGCCTATCAGGGTTTTGGAAGAGGATTACCGGTCCCGGAAGTGGAGAGCATAAGCCGATTTGCGACACAGGGTCTTGCCCCAGACATCGTTTTCCTGATACAGCTAGATATCGAGACGGCAACGAAACGGATGAGACTTGGAAGACGCTCGTCGGATCGGATGGAGGACGCCGAACTTAGATTTTTCCAGAGAGTAATCGAAGGCTTTTTGTATTGTGCAAAGAAGGAACCTAGCCGCTTCGTAATCGTTGAAGGAGATGATCTGGTTGACAAGGTATCCGAGAAGATATTCAACCATGTAATGAAAAGAATTAGAAAGGTAACGGAGGAGAAAAATGCGACGACGTAATGTCGTAATCTTATTGACAATCTTGTTGATCACAACAAGTATTGGTTTTGTTATAGTTCGGGACAGCGATAGTTTTTTCCAGGTAAGAAGAAGCATAGATCTGTTCGGTGCCGTGTATAAGGACGTAATTGCAGATTATGTTGACCCGGTTTCTCCAAATCAAATGATGAGGAAAGGCATCGATGCTATGCTCGCTTCGCTTGACCCGTACACGGTGTACATGGATAAGGCCAACAGCGGTGAAATCAACCTGCTTACTACGGGCAAATACGGCGGAATCGGAGTGTCTATAGCCGCTACCGAGGGAAAGGTTATCATTACCGGGATATTTGACGGCTACAGTGCTCAGAGACAAGGCTTGAGGATTGGTGATCAGATTTTGAAGATCGACACGGTAAATGTCAGCAGCCTCAAAATTGACGATGTCAGCAACATGATTCGCGGTGAGGCCGGGACTGAGGTGACTTTGACAATCAAGCGTAAAGGCGAGGAAAAGCCATTCAAGGTGGTCCTGGTACGCTCGGAGGTTAGGCTCAATGCAGTCTCTTACTACGGGATAGTCGACTCGAATATCGCCGTCATAAAACTCGACGAGTTTTCGCGCGGCTCGGATGAAGAAGTGAGAAATGCATTAACCGATTTGATGTCACGAACGAGTATCAAGGGGATTATCCTCGACCTCCGGAACAACCCCGGTGGTCTCCTTGAAGATGCTGTAAATATCGCCGAACTCTTTGTCCCGAAGGGAAGCCTCATCGTTATGACAAAAGGGCGAGATCCGTCGTCGGATAGAAAATACATATCTGACAAGGATCCGTTGGCTCCGAATGTACCAATGGCGGTTCTGGTTAACGGGAACAGCGCAAGCGCGAGCGAGATTGTGACCGGTTGCCTTCAGGATTTGGACAGGGCCGTCGTTGTCGGGGACACTTCCTTTGGAAAAGGGCTGGTGCAGACGATACTACCGCTCGGCTATGACGCTCAGTTGAAAATAACTACGGCAAAATACTATACCCCAAGTGGAAGGTGCATTCAGAAGATACACTACGGCATGGAGAGGGACGGAGAAAATCCAATCCTGCCTGATAGCCTCAGAAAAGAATTTCACACGCTGGACGGAAGGCCTGTATACGCTTCGGGTGGAATCACTCCTGATTCAACAGTGCTCGAACAGGTGCCGTCGAACTACGTCCTTCAACTTCTGAGGGGCGGCTACTTTTTCAACTTCGCCACAGATTTCAGAGCTGACCACGACTCGATTCCGGCATCGTTCAGCGCAGGAAAAGCGGTGCTGCAGGAATTCCGTGATTACCTTCGGAAACATGACTTCACCTACATTTCTCGACTTGCAGAGATCATCGGCGATGCCCACAATCTTGCCGAGCAGTCTAACTACAGCTCAGCCATCGACAGGGAGATCGTTGCAGTTTCCGACAAGATAAGGAAAGACGACGTGGGTCTATACGAGAAGAACGCGAAGGAAATTTCCGAGCTGCTGACAACCGAGATCATCGGAAGATTCCGTGGAAATTCCGCGCAGACAAAAGCGTCGCTGAAATATGATAATCAGGTAGGGGTTGCCGAATCGATAATCAAGAATCAAAGTCTGTACGACCAAATGCTGGGCTTTACGCATTGATTATCCTTCAGCCTTCTTTTAACTTTTTTTTCACTAATTGAGGAAAGATTCTAGATGTCCGAGTCTGTCAAAGCTGCCGAAGCACCAGCATCGTTTTCTAAAGGGCTTGACGGAATAGTAGCAGGTAAATCATCGATTTGCTATATAGACGGCAAGAAAGGCGAGCTTGTTTATCGAGGAATTAACGTTGACGAGTTGGCCGCGAGTGCAACTTTCGAAGAAGTCGTTTATCTACTGTGGCATGGCAAGCTTCCAAGAAAGGAAGAGTTTGCCCGCCTTCAAAAGGATCTTGCCGCCAACCGACCGCTCCATGAGAAGGTTGTTTCGTTCCTGAAATCCGTTCCTAAGAAAGCAAGTCCGATGGATGTCCTCCGTACTGCGGTGTCTCTTGCTGGACTTTACGACGAAGATCAAAATGACACTACGACAGACGCTAACTGGCGAAAATCCCTCCGTCTAGTCGCTCAACTGCCAACCATGGTTGCAAACTTTCACACAGCAAGGCAGAACGGAGATTGCCTCAAGCCCGACCCGAAGCTGGGTCATTCGGCTAATTTCCTTTACATGCTGAACGGCGTCGAGCCGGGTGAGATGGCTACGAGAACTTTCGATTGTGCGCTTGTGCTTCACGCCGATCACGAGTTCAATGCATCGACTTTTTCAGCGCGCGTGACTGCTGCCACGCTTTCAGACATGTATTCGGCTGTCACCTCTGCAGTGGGGACGCTTAAAGGGTCACTCCACGGCGGAGCGAACGAAAACGTTATGAAGATGCTTCTGGAGATAAAAACTGTCGACAACGTGGAGCCTTACCTTCAGAAGCTGTTTGCAGCCAAGAAGAAAGTCCCGGGATTTGGCCATCGTGTCTATAAGGTCGAGGATCCGCGGGCGAAACATCTGAGGAAGTTTTCAAAACAACTCGGCGAAACGATCGGGAACCTGAAATGGTTCGAAATATCCGAAAAGATTGAAGAGTACGTGAAGCGGGAAAAAGGACTCGAGCCGAATGTCGACTTCTACTCCGCTTCGACCTACCATTACCTCGGTATTCCTATAGACCTTTTTACTCCGATATTTGCGATGAGCAGAGTTGCCGGCTGGACGGCACACGTGATGGAACAGTACTCCGACAACCGGTTAATACGGCCGGTTGCAGAATATTCTGGGCCGCTCGACGTGCATTTCCAGCCGATAGAAAAAAGATAGTCGTTCGAGATTGCTATCGAATTGTTTGAGTCGCTACATCCTCTCTCATGCTTTTGGTGCGCGAGATACTGGTTGCGGGGGAGACAATTTGATCGTTTTGTTAAGGATCGGTCAGGGAGTTGCAGCTAATGTCATGTGTTTTCTGTGACATCATTGAAAAGAAAGCTGCCGCGGAGGTACTCTATGAGAGTGAACGGAGCCTCGCATTCCTCGATGTGAAGCCGATTAATTTCGGCCATGCCCTGGTGGTTTCGAAGGAACATTACAGCGATTTCCTTGAACTTCCCGATAGCACAGTCGAAGACCTGACTGAAACTTTGCGAATAGTAGCTCGCGCAATTGTAGATGCCTTTCATCCTGCGGGCTTCAACATATTCAACAACAACGGCGCTGCCGCCGGTCAGTCGGTATTCCATTTTCATTTTCACGTCGCGCCGCGGTACAAACATGACGGACTTATAATTAGACCGCATGTAAGAGTTTATGAGTCCCCTGAGCAAATGGCAGAATATGCAAACCAGATTCGTAATGAAATAAATCTGAAAGTAAAATCAGGAGAATAAGAATGAATTCCTACGAAAGACTGTCTGCGCCAGGTAAGGGCGAAAAGATCAAGTACTTAGACGGCAAACTTGTAGTAACGAATAATCCTATCATCCCATTCATAGAAGGAGACGGCACCGGCCCCGACATCTGGCGTGCGAGCAAATTGGTGATCGACGCTGCCGTGCAAAAGGCTTACGGTGGAAAAAAGAATATCGAGTGGTTCGAGGTATTTGCCGGTGAAAAAGCGAACAAAGTTTACGGCAGGGAAGTGTGGCTTCCTGATGACACGTTGAAAGCGATAACCGAATATATCGTGGCTATCAAGGGGCCGCTGACAACCCCGGTCGGCGGCGGAATCAGATCTCTTAATGTTGCACTGAGACAAATGCTGGATTTATATGTCTGTCTCCGCCCGGTGAGGTACTTCGAAGGTGTTCCATCTCCGGTTAAAAGGCCGGAATTGATAAACATGGTGATATTCCGTGAGAACACTGAAGACATCTATGCCGGCATCGAGTGGCGTGCGGGAACTGCCGAAGCTCAAAAGATTGTGAAGTGGTTGATTTCAGAAATGGGGGTTAAGAAAATCCGATTCCCGGAATCGTCCAGCATCGGGATCAAGCCTGTATCTGAAGAGGGCTCGAAGCGTTTGATCCGGGCTGCGATCAATTATGCCCTCGCGAACAATCGGAAGAATTTGACCTTTGTCCATAAGGGCAACATCATGAAATACACGGAAGGTAGTTTCCGCGATTGGGGATATGAGCTTGCGAAAAATGAATTCCGAGATAAGGTGGTTACCTGGGAAGAGGTCCAGCAGGGTGCTTCGGCTGACGGAAAGCTTCTTATCAAAGACGCAATCGCGGACAATTTCCTGCAGCAAATTCTGACGAGGCCGGCCGAGTACGATGTTATCGCCACATTGAATCTCAACGGTGACTATATTTCGGATGCGCTTGCGGCACAGGTTGGTGGCATTGGAATCGCGCCCGGAGCGAATATCAACTACACGAACGGGTACGCAATTTTTGAAGCGACTCACGGTACCGCTCCTAAATATGCCAACCAGGACAAAGTCAATCCAGGATCAGTCATACTCAGCGGAGTGCTGATGCTTGAGTACCTTGGGTGGAAAGATGCCGCCGATTTAATCGTCAAAGGAATGGAAGCCACGATAAAGCAAAAAGTTGTGACCTATGACTTTGCACGATTGATGGAAGGCGCAAGGGAAGTAAAAACTTCTGAATTCGCGAAGACAGTCGTTCAGAATATGTGATTATGAAGCTGTCCTGGAGTCAACACTAGCTTGGCGAGTCAAAAGATTGCGCGCGGCTATCACGGATTTCTCCGAGATTTATTCCTCCTCGTGGACATCCCGCACTTTCGTGTAAACCTGCGCGCTATCTTTTTGCATCTTGCAGAACTATGAACGAACAATCCTGTCCTAAATATAAAATCATCAGAGTTCTAGATAGGTTTTTCAGATTTTCTCATGGACATGATTTCCATAAAAGACTGCGCTGGATTCTTCAAGACTATGTAGTCGTAGACCTTTTGCACGGCGTCTCTTTGTCCCGGCCAGACGAGGAGTGAGATCGCTTCATCCAAATTTAGCCACTTGTATTCCGAGTGCTCTTGCGAGAGTTTCACTTGAGCGTCCTTGCCAGCCAATGCAGCAAAAACGGGACTGACGTTTACTGTATCGCTCGTGTAGAAATAGAAAACATTCGTTAGTGGAGTGTTGTACATAGAATCCGGCTCGATTCCGGTCTCCTCGATCACTTCTCGATGTGCAGCTTCGAACGCTTTCTCATCCTTCTCTATTCCCCCGCTCACCAGTTGCCAGAGACCCGGATAAATTTCATCATCGTCAGACCGGCGCAGCACCAGGAACTCAGGGTTGGTTCTGATTCTGAATACGACGACCTCGACTAGTTTGAAATCAATCCGCGGCATTATTCCAGAATTAACCTCACTTCCTCTTGAGACAGTTCTCTCCACGTTCCCTCGGGAAGGTCAAGTTTGAGGTTACCAATTGCACTCCGGTGGAGATTGAATACTTTCTTCCCGATGGCGTCAAACATCCTTTTGATCTGTCTGTTTTTTCCCTCGTGTATCGTCACCGTGAGTTTCGTCTTCAATGAATCGGCGAAGTCTATCACGCACTTGTCAGCGTGTACCGATACGCCGTCCGTAATTTCAACACCTCCGAGCAACTTCTTTAAATGACCCTCACTGACTTTTCCGTTCACCGTTACCTCGTATGTTTTCATGATTTTCCTGCCCGGCGAGGTTATTTCGTTTGCCAATTCGCCGTCGTTGGTCAGAATCAGCAAGCCGGTGGTGTCACAATCCAGCCTGCCGACCGCAAAAACATGAGTCTCTCTGGGTACGAGATCCATAACTGTCCTCCGGGAAAGCTCGTCGCTCGATGTGGTGATATACCCGGCAGGTTTATGAAGCATGATGACTAAGGGTGTCCGTTTGGTCAGGCAGGAATCGTTAACCTCAATTCTATCTTTCCGCAAGTCAACGCGATATGAAGGAGACTTGATTTTCTTCCCGTTTACCGAAACCTCTCCGGTCCTTATGAGCGACGCAGCACTTGTCCGGGAACAATAGCCAAGCTTTGAAAGGGCTCGCGATAACGAGGTCTTTTCCATGTGCACAATTATCAATCAATCTTCAAAACAGCCGGAGCTGGAATGATTACCGGGACCAAAGCCGGCGCGACGCAGAATTCGCAATAGTGAATCGACATATTTTGCATATCGGGATGCATTTAATTTAGCGGATGGCGGAAGTAATTGTCAACGACTATGAGACATCAATTGTAACCGCTTGTGCTGTGGGATGGATCCTCAGTCGTCGCATCTCTTACACGGCGGTACATCGCCCGCCTCAAATACCAACGTAGACAAAAGATACGTGTCACGGAAAACGGTGAGTTGGAAGAAAGAGATAACAGCTTAATACCTGTAACTCGTTACGGAAATAACGCCATCTGCCATGGCCCAACGATGGTCCATGTCCATCATTGGTTCGCGGATTTCCTTGAGTAGTGCTGTAAGCGTGGTCGCAGGTATTGCTATTAGTTGTGAGAGGCATTAACATTTCGAGTAATTGATCTTGCAAGCAGAAGTGGAGGGTCGCATGAACATGCCACGAACACTATGCGAGTTGCTGGAGAAGTCGGTTGAGTCGTACCATAATCCAAAGATGCTCAACCGGAAGGTCGGGGGCAAGTGGGAATCGTTAACGTCCGACCAAGTTTATCGGGACGTAAAATATGTGGCTCTTGGGCTGCATTCCCTCGGGATTGCACCGGGAGAGCGGGTGGCGCTGTATGCTGAAAGCTCATCTTACTGGACCATCTCCGATCTCGGTATTATCCACGCCGGGGGTGTTGATGTCCCGGTATATGTTACGCAGGCACTGCCTGATATCGAGTACATCCTCAAGAATTCTTCGTCAAAGTGTATCATGGTCGGTTCGAAGAAGCTTTACGAACGGGCAAGGGATGTGATCGGTCGGTCTGACTGTAAAACGGTCGTCGGATTTCCCGGTGAGGAACTTGGTGGAGGTACGGTCAATTGGAAAGAACTCATCGATGCAGGCAAGAATTTAGAGAAGGAAGAAACAGGTATCTTCGATCGATTACGCGGCTCATCGAAGGATTCCGACCTTGCCACGATAATCTACACGAGCGGTACGACCGGCGAGCCCAAAGGAGTGATGCTCTCGCACTGGAATCTTGTGTCGAATGCCGTTGACTGTGCCAGCATATTTCATTTCAATCCCATGAAAGACGTTGCCTTAAGTTACCTTCCTCCAAGCCATGTATTTGAACGGATGATCTTGTACCATTATATCCATGTCGGAGTACAGATACATTACGCAGAATCGGTCGACGCCTTGCCGCACAATCTGCTTGAGGTGAGGCCGAACATGATGACAACCGTTCCTCGAATGCTGGAAAAGGCCTTCGAGAAAGCGGAGACTTTTTCCGAGAGCCTGCCGGCGTACAAGCGTTCCCTTTTCAAGTGGGCTATCCATCTTGCCAGGGAATATGATCCCGAAAAATCGATTCCATTCGGCTATCGCGTAAGACATCGCATCGCTGACGCTCTCGTTTACAAAAATCTCCGCAGAGCTTTTGGAGGACGATTTAGATTCATAATAAGTGGAGGTGCTCCTCTCGATCCTCAACTTGCCCGGATTTTTACGGCGGCCGGTCTTAAAGTGCTCCAGGGTTATGGTCTGACGGAGACTTCACCTGTCATCTCGGTAAACAGGATAGACAGGAACAGAATAGGCTCAGTGGGGCCTCTAATACCGGATGTTACCGCGAAGATAGCGAGCGATGGAGAAATTCTCGTCGATGGTCCAAACGTGATGATGGGCTATTATGGAAACGACAAAGCGACCGCTGAGGCGTTTGATGGATCATGGTTCAAGACCGGAGATATCGGGTACATGGACAAAGACGGTTTCTTATTCGTGACGGACCGTAAGAAGGACCTACTCAAGACGAGCGGTGGGAAATTCATCGCGCCTCAGGAAATAGAAACCCTCCTTGCAAGGAGCCTCTACGTCGATAAGGCAATTGTCATAGGTGATCGGCGCAAGTTTGCCTCTGCCCTGATATTTCCCAACTGGGATGCTCTCAAAGGATTTGCCGAACAACATAAATT
>JAKASW010000185.1 GCA_021818875.1 Bacteroidota bacterium | reverse complement strand
CGATCTAACTTGGACAGTTTGTATATCTGCGAGGAGGGTCAGCAACGGGCCCTGAAGTTACAACTTACGGAACGTTCGGATGGGGAGTGAGACTCAACGGATTCGTGAAGACGCTTGTTATCTTCCGTGTTCTCGATAGAAATTCGGACTTCTTGAGGTTTATGGTGGACCATTTTGGCCTTCGTTTCGACTATAGTAGGGCACAAGGCGAGGTTGTTGGTAACGGCAATATAGGCGGCATTGGGTTCAAAGGAGAACCGTTCGAGAGTTTCACTGTGATAGTCAGATGAAATTCCTTTTCAATGCTCCGTTAGAAAGATAACAGAAGAGCTCATGGCCTGCCGAGCAGAATTAAGTGAGAAACTATGAGATGGATTTGAATAGATTGTTCGGAAATGGAGAAAAGTCTTGTAAGCGAAACATGACTCAAAAAGGGCCAATGTGATTGCATTAAACTTGAAGAGAGAACGAGGTGTTAAGTTCAGTGTATTAGTCAATACACAGCCAGAAATCGAAACCTGCTTTATTTTTGGTCCCGCGATTCCTCAAGAAAATCAATCATCAAGGAGAAGGAAGTGCCGGATCAGAGGGAATCAAAAGGGAGTGAAAGCTATCGCTATGGCTTGGTGACCGAGACGGACTGAATAGAATTGGTCTTCAAAAAATAGATGAAGAGAAAGGAGAAATATATTGAGTTCATCATACAACTGGTTGGCAATAGCCTGTGCTCTTGTTTTGTTTTCAACGCAAAGCTACGCGCAATCCTTCAATAACATAGTGGTCGATGGCAACTCCGGCGACCAGAGCGAGACATCGATTGCGGTGGCCCCTAGCGGGCCTGATACTTTAATGGCAACATGGAATGACTTAAGTAATGGAAGCTACTCCCAGCCAGGGTACGCTTTCTCCGTAGACAGTGGCGAAACATGGATCAATGAAGGAATCCTAAGTCAAGGACTTAATAACCTAAGTAACGATGTTCTTAAAGGTGGGTTCGATCCTTCCTGCGCGATAAGTAAATCAGGCGGGGAATACTATGTGTTTGTAAACTTGGATAGTACGCATAGTGCGTATTTAAATAACGGAGATGTTGGTCAGGTCACAATAGAATACACTAATGATAACGGTAGCACATGGAGCGGGCCTTTTTTCTTCGGAGGTACATGGGAAGATAAGCCTTACTTAGCTGTGGACAACAGTGGTGATTCAACGCATGGAAGGACCTACGTCGCTGCGACGGACTGGAACACCAACAAAACAGGAAGTAGCGTATACCTAACATATCCGAGTAACCAAGCCGATCTATCATCTTCCTGGATCTTCAGAAACTTGAGCGCGAGCAGTAATACGACAATCACGGGTGCAGTTCCGACTGTTGGACCGAATGGCACACTGTACGTAGCATACGACTCCAATGCGACGGGTTCTACATCTTATATATGTGTTGCCATGTCGACAAACAGCGGACATAATTTCACTGAAATCGCTGTTCACAGCTTTACAGGCTTCTACAAACAAGATGTTGGAGCCTTACGGGTCTCGTCCTTTCCGACGATTACAGTTGACCCTAAAACTGATTTGGTGTACTTAGCGTGGACTCAGAATGATAACAACGGCGATATGAATATTTACTTTACGCACTCGACTGGGCCAAGAGAAATAACCAGCTGGACTACGCCTCAAATAGCTACCCAGACGACAACTAACGATCAATTCTTTCTGTGGCTCGCCATTAATTCAACTGGCGACATATCCTTGGTGTATTACCAAGAGGAGTCAAACGGCAATGTCGACGTCTACTCTGCGCAATCG
The DNA here is from genome assembly GCA_021818875.1 of Bacteroidota bacterium. Classification (GTDB taxonomy): domain Bacteria; phylum Bacteroidota; class Ignavibacteria; order Kryptoniales; family JAKASW01; genus JAKASW01. The sequence goes on along the minus strand of JAKASW010000185.1, from coordinate 6,951 downwards.
TATGACGGCCAGTCGTTTGTCGGCCAAAACGGTACAGGTGAAGACGTAAAGCTGACATCTGTGAGCAGCAACCCGAATGATGGCCATTGGGCTTCCGACTATATCGGCGTGACTTCCGACAATAGTGGTGAAGTCCACGCCCTCTGGACCGATTTCAGGTCAGGCAATGAAGATATTTACGAGGCCAACTACAACCAGCGGCCCACCGTGACCATGGCAGCGCCTTATTTATTATTATGAGAGCGGCGGAACCGGCGCGTACTATCTCATAAACGGAAGTCAGAGCAACCAAATTCAAGTCGATCTCGGCACCTCAGTTACTCTGCAAAGTGTACCAGGAAACTCCGATTGGCCCTTTGTTGGATGGAGCGACGGCGACGGTGCCAACAACAACCCACGAACGATTACCCCCGGCGACAATGAAAGTTTCTTCGGTGACTTTAAAGAGCTGCAGCACTCAATGAATGCATCAGCGTTCTCAAACAATAGTCAACGGAAATTCGTGAGGATTCCTACAGGCATTGAATTCGAGACTTACACCGACGGAGGCCACGCCTGGCTCGAATCATCCACTGACAACGGCCAGGACTGGACGCTCCAATACGGAGGTAACCCTTTAGACTATTATACAAACGGCGTAAATGGGTCCGGCTCTCCCGGCAGCAAATGTCCATCCATTGATTACTTTTACCACTCTTCCAGCGGAGACAATTACGTTATCGTCGTTTTCGAGGAGCCAACCAGCGACGGCTATTACACAATCGATTACTTGAACCTCTGGTACGATAGTGTCACCGGAAATTACGACTATTATTATCCACGCAAAGTTTACACCGAGACAGCCGATCCCTATTCGACAAACGCGAATCCAAATGTCATGATCGGAGCCGGGGGAGCTGTCATTACATTTGAGCGTAAAAGTTCAAGTGGTGGTTCTCCTGGGATAAACTGGATGGGCGCCGATCTCGACGGCGATGGTAACATCACCGTAAGCTCACCAGTCCAGCAAATCTCTGGCACTACCTCAAGTTCTGTCAATGCTACAGTTTACTGCAGCGATAAAAGCGATAGCGTATCAAACTTTGACCCGGCTATTGCCTGGCAGCAAAACAGCGGATCCAATTCGAGCGACATAAAGCTCGCCTTCGTGAAGTTCAATTACAGCGGAGGCACATGGACTTTCAGCCAGTCAGCTGTCCAGGATATTTCAGCCAATCTGGGCAACGGCGATGACTATAACCCGTCAATCACGCAAATGGCGGATAACAGCGTGCGAGTAGCGTGGATCACCGATCAGGGTGGACAGCCTCAGCCGCAGTTCATCAACGTTGCATACTGGAACTCGAACAACCCATCGACTTATGGCACGTTTGATACCGGTCCAACCTCCGTGTCGATGAATTCAACCACCGACGGGAACGGAGTCTTTGCCTGGAGCGTGCCTAATTACAACAGGGCGAGTGATGGCACATACACTATCACGCTCAGCACGACCGGAAGTGCTGTTCAAATTTGTAACGCAGACACAAAAAGCGATATGTATGTCTCCTCGTACTACACATCAAGCTCACCGTACTATTTTGTGACATCTGGTAACATGGGAAATCTGCAAAAGACCATGCTGGCTCAGACTCCACACGATGTGGAACTTGGAGTCAACTCAACTCAGGTCACTTATGGAAGAGGGTTAACACTATCCAAAGGCGCACTGAAATTCCGGTATTCAATCGGAGACCTTACGGTAGATGGTAACAGCATAAACTTTGTAAGTGTGCCGGATTCTGTAAAGCATTGGACGCTCGACAGTTTGAATACGGTACTTGAGTCGCAGCCATTCCAAGTTACCAGCAGCTCAAAGTTCCTCTTTGATCAAAATTCGGGATTCCTTGACTCGACAGCGGCGATTGCAATTCTCGGTGATACGGGTTACGTCCGCTGCGTTGCGCAACTCGTTGATAATTCTACGGGTGCAGTCATCGGTACAATTGGAGATGATAATTATAGTTCTACCTCCTCTCATCCATATGCTTCGATACCCTACTTGCTGAACACCAACGGAGTTGGAGCGAAAATGGCGAGACTACGGATTACCGTAACGACAAACATCGATTCTCCAGAAGTTGCTCTTGTGAATATCTACCAATGCGGAAGCAGTTCAGATAGTACTGCCGTCAATAGTCTGGCACTGCAGAGGGTAAACTTGATAAAGAATTACTCCTTGAGTCAGAACTATCCTAATCCTTTCAACCCGACGACCACGATAAGCTACACCGTTGCGAAAGATGGGATGGTAACTTTGAAGGTGTACGATGTATTGGGAAGGGAAGTCGAGACGTTGGTGAACCAAGACCAGACAATCGGGAGATACACTGCCACTTTCAACGGCTCGAATCTCGCCAGCGGGGTTTACTTCTACAGACTCGACGCGGCCGGGCGTGTGATGGTGAAGAAGATGCTAATGGTGAAGTGATCTCTATATCAGCCCTGCGACCTTGCGAAGGTAGCCAGGTTCAGGGATAGAAACCTTCGCAAGGTTTCTATCCCTGACCTTGACAAGGTCCCCGGGCTTAGGTGATAGCACCATGGTTGCCCATGGTGCTATCCCGCTAGGTGCTGGTCTACTGTTTCTGTGATGCGTTCTTCTTCGCCGCTCTCGTTGCGGCGGCTTTCTGTGGTGCCTGCTTCTGCGGTTTCGTGCGGGTGTTGCGTACCAGGATACCTAACTTCTCCAGAAGCTGCGGCTTCTCTTTCAGCGCGACCCTGGCGACTCGCATATAACCCGATACCCAGTCGGCCAGAGCCTTAACCGCCTTGGTCTGTTCCTGGGTCGAGTCCTGCGAAGCCCCGTTTGCTGCAGCCTGAGCGTCGACAGCGGCTTCGTATGCAAGTATCTTTGCCTTCTCGTCGGCAAGTTTAGCATCATCGTAGCCGTCGTTCGCCATTGCCGCCTTGATCTTTTCGTCGGACGATGCATTGTCGAAGAGAGTCTTTCCGGCCGCGATAAACCCTGCCTCTGTACGAGGCATCGGCTTGTCGAGGCCCAATTTTGCCAGACTCTCCTTGTCCTTCTGAAACACTCCTTTTGCGATCGTCGAGTATGACTGGTAGGCGTCTTCCGCAGCTTTACGTAGACCTCCTTCGGCTGCAGTTGCCACTTTCTTTGCGCCCGAAGCAGCGACGTGGGTGTCCTTAACTCCCGTCGCGGCGTCAAGAAGCGCCTTCCCCTCATTCAGTCTGTCGGCGGTGTACCCGTATTTGCCGACGTAACTCTGAATAGTGGTGTCCGAAAGCGAATTCGTGATCAGTGTCTCGGCACGACTGAGCTTCGCCGGGATTCCGTTTGGCGGATGTTTTGCCATGTTTTCACCTCCTTTCTTTCGTTGAAATCTTGCGAAAATCCAGGTATCACTGTGATTTCCTTTGAAATCTTCCTATTTTTGCGCAAAACACGCTGCAACGGTATCGACGCACGCTCCAACGGTCTCGGTGTACGATGTAATGTCATAGAAGCCCAACGCATCGCCATTGAAGCGCAATGTGATCGCATTGAGGCACGATGCGACAAGCTCAATGCAGGCTGCCATGGCTTTGAAACACGGTGCAATGAATCCGAAGGACGGTACAATGACATCGGAGCATCATGCAGTCTTATCGAAACACGGCGCAATGAGCATAGCACGCGAAGTGACGAGATTGGGGGATGATGCGGTTGTGTTGAGTCGCAACGCAAAAACACAGATGCTTCATGGATCAATCGACAAGCGTGATTCATCAAATCTATATAGCGATGCAATATCATCGTGGACTTTGTCTGAATCTCTCTTCGTGAAGATCGGAAAGAATGGTGGCCTGGTTAAGGCTCGTGCTGCGGTGGTACAAGGCACATGTCCTGGTACACCGACAAGCTATAGAACATCGCGGATAGATTCAAGCAGTATGTATAGTTATGAGTAGCCAGTAAGTTATCAGGATCAGGCTAGAGATCCCGCCGAAAAGCATCACAATGTCTTACCAGGTGTGCGCAAAGTCTCGCAACGGCTGTTTACATGGTGCGTGTTTTGTGAAACTTTGTGCAGTATCTCTTGCATGAGGCTTTTCAGCAACGCCTCTAAGGAACGATCTCGGATCACCAGCAATGAGCATCAATGGTCAGGATTCATTTCTCTCTTCATCGCCGCCACGAAAAACCCGTCCATGTTATGCTTGTGCGGGTAGATCGCTAAATTGCCGTCTTCGATCAGCTCAGGGAATTGCTTGCCGAGCTCGGATGCCGACAAGTCCACTTTCTCATATTTTGAATTTGATCCGAGAAACCATTCAACCACGGAATTGTTCTCAATTTCAAACAGACTGCACGTCGCGTAGAACAATAGTCCTCCCGGTCTTACAAGCTTCGAATAATGGTCGAGCAGAATCTTTTGTCGGGCAGAATACTCTTCTATAAATTTGGCGGTCAATCGGAATTTCTTGTCCGGGTTTCGCCGGATTGTCCCACTCCCTGAACATGGGGCGTCAACCAGAACCTTATCGGCAGAAGAAATGAGTCCTTCTATTCCCTGGAGACCGTCAGGTCTGACCTTGATCGCATTGATGTTGTCGCAATGTGATTTCCGCGCCCGAAAGATAAGATTGTCGATAGGTTCTTGATTTATGTCAAGGGAAAAGATCTTGGACTTTGTCTTCGAGAGTGATGCGATCTCTAAACTTTTTCCTCCTGCTCCTGCACACGCATCCACGATCGTCTCACCGGCCTGCGGGTTCATTACCAAACCTACAAGCTGGCTCGCTTCGTCCTGGACTTCCACGAATCCATTTTTGTATAGACCCATACTTCCGAGCGCGACCCGCTTCGAAAGCTGTATCCCCATCGGGCTATACCGGGTAGATGCAGCTTCGATGCCCTCTCGTTTAAGTCTTTCGACAGCTTCATCTCTTCCGATCTTCTCAGAGTTGACACGCAGACATACACTCGCTTCATGGTTTAAAGCTTCCATCAGGGCTGCAGACTCGCACTGATGATTCCGAGGAAGCAAGCTTGAAAAGAAATCGGGGAATGAGTAGAGCAAAGGAAAAAGGCGAGGGTCATTCCGTACTTCACCCAACCTTTGCTCTGCGCACTTGAATAGTGTGTGCGCATCAGCGGCAGCTCCTGAAATTTTGTATGACTCCAGCATTTGGGAATATTCGAGATTCACTTCCTCGGGGGTTTTTTGGAGCCGGAATTCATTTGCAAGAAACATCGTGAGAGCGCCTGCCTTCACTTCACAATGTTCCACGATGTCCTTGAGAAGCAGGAAGTTTCTTACGATGCCGTATGTCTTTTCGTTGATCCACTTCCTGTCATGAGAACCGATGTAACGCCGCCCTTTGAAAAAATCTGCGACTATTCTGTCGGCCGGTAATTCGGATTTTGCGATCTTATCAACCAGTTCGACTACGTGGCCGGCAAGAGAGGAGGGATTCATTGCTGGTGTTTGTAAAGCAGGTACCCGTATCGCAAGCCGCGGTCGGTAGTAAAGAATGATTTTGCTCCTGCAGCCTCCAGCGTCTTGACAAGTATGAGGCATCCGGCCAGAAGCACGTCTTCTCTTCCTTTTGCGGCTGAGGTAAGCTTCTGAATGTCCCCGGGTCCCATCGTCCGAAGTCTGGAGAATATCGTCTTCAATAAATCAAACGGCATCTCGTAATTGTTAACCGCGTCAGGATCGAAATCGTATCTGCCCTGTGCGATGAGTGCGAGAGTCGTTGCAGTGCCTGCTACCGCGAATACCTTTTCTGTACTGATTTGTGAAAAAGGGAGAGCGCTGAGAGCTTTATCGACGAACATCGACCCCGCCGTGAGCTCGTCATCGTGCGGGGGATTATGTCTGAAGTAAGTCTCTGTGATTCGGACGGCGCCGATGTCGATGCTTCTTGCCAGTTCAGGCGCTTCGGCACCGTAGCTAATTTCCGTGCTTCCGCCGCCTATATCGATCACCATAGCCGGGATGTGCGTGCTTTGATTGTCGCTGATAGCTCCCATGAAAGTGATCCTGGCCTCAGTTGGACCATCGATGACCTCAACATCAATTCCAAGACTGTCTCTAACTGGTACTATGAATTCGTCGCGGTTGGAAGCCTCTCTGACTGCGCTTGTAGCCGAAGCGATTATCCGGTCGACGTGATGGTCGCGTGCGATCCGAACATATCTTTCCAGGACGACCATGGCGCGTTCGATTGAATCCCGGTCGAGCACCTTTGATGTGGACACGTTTTTGCCGATGCGCGGCACCTCATAGAAATCTTCAATTCTCTTGATCCGGGTATCCTCGATGTCGGCGAGCAGCATCAGGATCGTGTTGGTGCCGATGTCGATTGAGGCGTATCTCATTCAGTAGTCTTCCACCGCCAAAGCAATTATCCGCCCTGCCGGTCAGGTATTCTTCGATTCCGTATTCATTTAGAAAAGGCGAGGGCCGACCACTCTCCCTCGTGCAGCGTGTTGACAAGCCTGAAGCCGATCTTCCCGAATGAATCGACCACGTCCTTCTCGTCCAGCGTCAGTATCCCGGTGACGAGGAGTATTCCACCACTTCTGCATCTTTCATACAAATCTCTGCCGATATAAATAAGGGTATTCCGGTTGAGATTAGCCGAGACGAGATCGAAGCCGGTTTCGGTGACAGAACTCATTTCGCCGCGGACAATCTGGATTTTCTCGGCTGCATTGTTCGTCGTGATGTTCTCACGAGCGTTGTCGATTGACCAATCGTCCCTGTCAATTGCGATGCAAGCCCTTGCTCCTAATTTCACTGCTGCAATCGCCAGCACGCCTGTGCCGGTGCCGACGTCTAACACACGTTCATTCCCTTTGATGTAACGGCTGAGCATCTGTACCATCATGCGCGTTGTTTCATGATGGCCTGTTCCGAACGACATCTTTGGATCAATCTCGATGACGACACAGATCGG
>JAKASW010000184.1 GCA_021818875.1 Bacteroidota bacterium | reverse complement strand
ATCTCGGATATCACCCCTCCGTCGCTGTAATGCTGTAAACTCCTCTTAATTCTTAACCATATCGCAAAGTTCCAGCAACGCAATGTTAACGTTGCTCTCATATTTTAATGCATGAATCCAAGAACCACTAGAGCGAAAAAATGACATCTCCGATTTTCCGAATTGCCCACCTCTCAGATACCCACGTAAGCCCGGAATATAATAGGCACAACATCACCAAACTCAGAAAGCTCCTCAGTTATGTGGTGGACTCGGGGTACAACCATGTCGTCATCACGGGAGACATAACGGGGCATGGAGAATCACGCGATTTCAGATCCATCAGACGGATTCTAAAGTATTTTGGGCTGCTCAATTACGATAAGTTAACTGTGACCATCGGGAACCATGACATCTTCGGCGGTGTCCATAAAATTGAAGACGTTTTCTCATTCAAGAGACGCTGCAAAAGCACATCGTACCACACGAAGCTTGATCAGTTCGAAAGTGCCTTCAGGGAGACTTTTCCGAAGAAAGCGTTCGCCACCGAGAGCCTCTTCCCCTTTGTAAAGATCGTCGGACCTGTCGCGTTAATTGGTCTGAACTCAGTCGCCGAATTTCACCCGATATTGAATCCGGTCGGTTCGAACGGCCTGGTTTCGGCAGCGCAAATCGAGTCCACTAGAAGAATACTCGAGCATCCGTTGATGAGAGCAGTGCAGAAGGTTGTACTCATACATCATCATTTCGGTCCATACGAACCAAACGCTGAGAGTTTATCCGGAAGCTTCGGATACATGATCGAGGCATTCTCTTTAAAACAGTACCGGAAAAAGCGGCTCGAAAAATTTTTGCAAGTGCATGGAGTCTCCGCAATCTTGCACGGTCACACCCACATCGAAGAGTGCTACCGCCGGTCGGGAATACAGTTTTCGAGTACGGCACTTACCCCTATCGCCAGCCGGCGGAAACTTCCAAATGATGAATTAGTCATGATACCAGGGACGGTTCGGTTCAACGAGGTCTCGATTGACAGTATCGGTGGTATCGAGATAAGCACAAAACTGGTGAGCAGCCGAAAGATTAACCAGCCGCACCATGTTGCCGTAAACGAAGACTGATGACTTGGGTCTCTCGTTGATTGCTATGGGTGCTTGAAATTCATCCCCGCAATTGTATGTCGACGGCCTGGACTGTTTTTGTTGCGGAGTGATTTAGAAGTGTACCGACACTTGGACCTGGGTCTGGTAACCAAGACCATTCGGCAGCGATGAAAGGCCGACATTCGTTTCGACTTTCTTTTCGTTCCCGTGCGCCCATATTGCTGCTTCCAATGCGGAAACAAAATGATTGGCTATGACAACACCAAGTGCCGTAGTGGAAACTGCAAAGTAGTCGTTCGCCAGGTGTCGCTGGCTCATGTAGCTATAGTCCTTCTCCTGCATTGCCGGGACGTTAGTAGCAAGCTGCTCTTCAGTCACGTTGACGTTGTCCGTCTCCGCATTCGGATTCCATCCTTCTCTGAACTGAGGATATTTTCCAATCACCTCATAATACTGCTGGGTTCCCCGCGCGGCAAGCTGATGGGAGAAAAACTGACCTGCCGAAGTCTGACCGAGAATTGATTCTACCTGATTGAGCGTTGCGATATCGACTTGCTGCCCTCCATTTACGAACATTTTGCCGACCAGATTCAGCGCTCCATCGGTAGCGGCATTCGGATCCCAGGTATTGATGTTAAGCTTTACCCATTGAGCATAGCGCAAGGGACTGTAGTTTGCATCGGCATAGTTCTGGAAGGAAGTAGTCTGGTTATTCCCTTTGTTGGTCCAGATGATATCGACCGCAATCGCAGCAGCCTCCAGTGCCAGGAAACCAGCACCTTTAATATAATTGGCCGTACCACCATTGTATATTTGACCGGAGCCGGGAATCAGCAGAGAAAATACTCCCGCTTTCAGAGCTGAAGTTGTCTCCATCATTGAGAGGGTGTCCTGATGCGTCGGCTGCGGCTTGTATGCAAACAAATCGTTCGAAAGCACACCTGTAAGTTTCGGATGCATTCGACCCGGTTGAGCCAATGCACCCGACGACAGCAAAAGCAATAGAGCGACCAGCTTTCTCATAAATGCCTCTCGAAGTCTACGATGTCGAACGAAAAAGTCAAACCGAAGTAGAATTTCCAATCATGGCCGTAAGTAAGCATCAACGGCGCGACATTACTTGCGGTAGTCTGCTGGAACTGCGTTGAGAACCTGGTGAAACTGTAGGCGGCATCGAAGAAGATCGCAGTCGGATAGCTGTAGAATGAGTATCCACTTATGCGCAACTCTGCACCAAGATCCTTTTTGAAATGTGTATCTGCAACGTTGGCGCTCCATGCATCACCGATGTCCCCGTATGCCGAAAGATATACGTCGCTCAAATAGAATTGGAAGAATTGCTTGTTGATGTCCCTGAACAGCGGATATCTGTAAGTCAAATTGAAGTAGCCCATCTTGTTCCCGCCCAAAGAATAGTATGAATAGCCTTTCATTCCTGTTATGCCGCCCGCATAAAAGTCAAAGAAGTCGTTGATCTGGGGGCCGAATGTGTAACCGACGTGCAGCTTCGCTGCGAGCGCATCGTCACGCCTGAAGAGCGGAAATGCGAGGTAACTGAAAAACTCTGTCTGGACAAAGTTAAAGTTCTCATAGATCGGAATAATCAGACTCGTATTCTGTTCCAGTCCATTGCTCAGTTTGTCCAGCGCGGCGGACACACTCAACCAGGAGCGTACACCTAGAGGATTGACCCAGGAATTCCTTGTAGGCTCGATGGCATCGAAATCGAATCTCCCGAAAAATGTGCGGCCCAGGAAATAGTTGTATCCGACAGATCCAAAATATGCACCGGTTACCGGATAAATGAAACCGTTGACTTTGGCACCGAACATATCAAACGTGAATCCCAAAGAGAGATTCAATGAAGGATCAAATATCGGTCCTCCGAACGCCAGGCTGACTTCCGTGAGATCGAATGTCAGTGGCGTCGAAATTGTATCCTGAGCAATTCCGATAGGCGTGCTAGTCTGACGCGTTACGTTGTATGCCTGCAGTGTGAAGTCCGGGTATATTCCCAGTGATGACAGAATCGGGATCTTGTCGTTGTAATCGAATTGGAAAAATATGTCACGCTCCAACAGTTTGTTAATAGTCACTCCACCGAAGATGTCGTACTTATCCAAAACATCCGATGATGAGAAGTATGTACCTAGTTTCAGCTGATTCAGAAAACCAGGATGAAGATTGTAGTCATCATACAGAATGACAGGGAAGAAGGACATGCTGGTCAGAGTACTTTGATAAGGAGTGGATTTGAAATCAGGCACAACCAAATCATTGTAGTTATTCACCGTGTCCGCAACAGGTACGTTAGTATAAGCGACGGAAGGCGGCGGATCCACGTCAACCTCGTATTTCGGAGGGTTCGGGACAGGACCGGAATCGTCCAGACGAGCTATTTTGTAGCCGCTCCATTGATATGATGAGTAGACGATCACACCACTGGCAGACACGGTAGGCATAAAAGCTCCACCCAGGACATTGGTCAGCGCGACTGTTGAATCTGTGTAAAGATTTTGTCGGTAAAGGTTGAATATGCCGCTGCGATCAGACGAATAAACAATACAACTATCGTGGTCCACAAACACAGGATCTCGTGAGTCTTGACCATCTGGGGTGATAAACTTTACCGAGCTGTCGGCAAAACTATATACGCCGATCAGTCTCGACGATCTCAAGGAATAACTGAAAGTGATTCTGTTTCCATTCTCGGACCAACGCGGAGTGTATATTTGCTCGCCATTCACATAATGCGTCAGCTCCGTTATGTCTGATATCTTATTGTGCTGCAAGTCAACTTGCGCGGCGAACAAATTCAACGTGCCGTCGCTGCCTGCAGCGTATACAATCATCTTCCCGTCATTCGAAAGAGAAGGATATCTTGCCCGCAGACCATGGGTCAGTCTATGCTCGGAGTTCGTCTTGAGATTATAGGAGAAGATGTCGTCCAGGTCATCCCAGTGTTTGTTGTACGGAGTGGTTTTGTCGTAGACAAGATATGTTCCATTGGGAGACCAGGAAAGTTCGCTCGCAACCCCGTCCACTATATCCTTTTCGGAACTATCGGCGAGGTTGTAGACATAGATAGAAGAAGTCCCGAAGAAATCACGGTGCTTGTTTGAGCAATAGGCAATCTGTTTCCCGTCGGGGGAGAAAACCGGATAGAAATTTGCAAATCCAACGTTGCGGATGATTATCCCCGTATGGCGTGTCTCCATGATCTTCGCCGTCCGCTCGGTGTAAATACCTCGCAGGAAGCTTCTCCATTCGTCATAGACCTGCCGCTCCGACTTTCCCAATACCTTCTCAAACGCATAATTAATATTGACTGCTTCAACTGACCTCATTGCGTACGAGAGCTTTTTCAGGACATCCGGTCCATATTTCGCGGCGAGATATCTGACGAGTGCCAATCCTGCGTTGTAAGTCGATTCATTTCCGAGACTTGTCTTGCCGAAGCCGCCCATTTCCTGAGGCGTTAGCATCTTATTATTCAGAACGTACTCGCGCAGGATCATGTCGCGATGGGTGTCCCATGTATCATGGTTGTACTTGAGGCCGGGGTCGTTATACTGCGCGGTGCCTTCGGCGAACCATGCAGGTATGTTTATTCCACTTATCGGATAGCTCACCATGACGTTGGGGGCGCCGTACAGTACATCCGGCCTCCGCTCCGCCTGGTAGCCAAGCCACTGGAGGTAGATCGCGGGGATACGTCTTCCAAACTTCATCGCAGTCTGCATCTCGACGTCATGCGTGAATTCATGTGTCACGACATTTCTCAGCCAGTCGTGCGTACCACGAAGCTCAAAATCCAAACTGGAAGCCCAGATGTTAATCTTGTTGTCGTAGAAGTACGTCTCGCCGTTTGAGTAATCATCGGTATCCCAAAGGATAAGCGACACTTTCTGTGTCGGCTTGTGGCCGTACAACGTGGTGATCGGACCGTAAGCTTCCTCTGCAATCTTTGCAACCAATTCAGCAGTGCGCTTCTCATCCGGGGTATAATCCACATAGAAGTGTTTTGTCTCGATCGTGCGCCACTTGAGTTCCGGGTGGCCATAGTCGATAACCTGGGAGTGAGCATAGCCCGAAAGAAAGACAAGAAGGATAGGAAGCAGGAACCATCGGGGTACAGAGGAATAAGCGAATGATGGAACACTGGAGCTATGCCGTCCCCTCCGGAAGGTCCGAAGGCGTCCTTTCGGAAGATTTATTTTGAGTATATCGGATAGTTGGTACAATGGATTCATGGGTTGACAGATTCTCATTTTGCCGCTTTGCGCCATGCCCTATACCTGTCCGTTCGGTAGGCAGGCGCTATGCGAGATTTACTTAACGACTGCAATCTTGATTATCGCGACGGCCTTGGTGTTTGAAGAAATAGCCTGTACTCGCGCGAAGTAGACACCGCTCTGCACACCTTCGGCATTCCACGCAACCTCGTTGGCGATTCCACCAACTCCGTTTGCATCCAGGTCGGCGACCTTGTCGCCTGCAAAGCTGTAGATGGTGATCGAGACTCTCGCGTTGTCCCGCAAATAGAAATGAATTTTCGTTAAACCGTTTGTCACGGGATTTGGCCAGTTGTAGACTTCAGAGGTGGGCATGAGAGTTTGACTAGCAGGTGGCGGCTGAACAGCGAGCGGCGACGTGACCGAATTGGTATGATAATTATTGCCCAGCAAGTTTCCCCAGACGACCTGGCTTGGCGATGTTCCTTTGAATGTCCAGCAATACAAGTAACCATCGAGCCCGATTGCAGCGAGATAGAGGTTCCCGGTTTGCGAATCATAAGCGACCGCGGGACTGCCTGCAAGGGGTCCGCCAATACTCAAAGGGAATCCCGGATAGAGTCGAGCGGTAGAACCTGTATATGCATATATCTCCCCGCCTTCAGTTCCGAATATTATCTCAGGCTTTCCATCTCCATTAAGGTCGGCAACCGCGATTGAGCCCACAATTCTGTTTGCACCAGAAGGAAGCGACTCACTCCCGACCGTCGAGATAGGAAAACCATTTAGTACTGCTCCAGCATAATTGACCGCGTACACTTTTGTCTGGGTAGCGAAAATCAAATCACGGTTGCCATCACCATTAAGGTCGGCAACGATGGGACCTGATATGATTGTATCGGAAGATGAAATTGAAAAAGTATTGAGCGAAGAAGTCCCTAATTTACTGAAATTCAGTATCCCCGACTGCGGCTCCAAAGTAATCAGGTCGGGTCCTTCCGATTGAGACAACTCCGCGTATCCTAAAGCAAGTGGACCCGCTGAGCCAACCATCTCGTACTTTATGCCGGTGGATGAAGGTTGTCCAACATCCACGGTGACCTTGTAGAACGGGACCAAGGACGACACTGCCGTAAAGTAGAAGCTGTTTGTGTCTGACGCGGCAACATCAGCCAGAACAGGCGAGGGATAGAAGACAGGATCTGAGAGAGTTTGAGGCGTGGAGAAAGTACCGACGTAACTCCCGTTCGTGTAGAATACCGAAAAACTGCCGAATGGTTTCTGGAAAGCAATCAGCTTGCTACCCATTTCCAGAAGGGGCCGGTCAATGCCCGATGGTGCATTGCTCGCAACTGTCACAAAAGCCGTATCTACATTCCGAGCAGCAATCTGGTAGCCATACAAGACAGAGTCGTTCATGGTGTAGATGAGGTTAGATGCGGGAAGGTTCGAACTCAAGATCGGTTGGAACTCTCCGCCGCTTCGGGACAATAATCCGGTCGTATCGGACACTGCCGAGCTGCCGTCCATGTTGAACGCGTACAATGAATCGCCGTTGTTCGCGACTACCTGGAGCTTTCCATCACTGCTCAGGTACCCGAAAGCCGGCGATGAATTCGTGGTGGCATCGTGGATGTTCTTTGGAAATCCTGCCGTGGGTTGTACGTTCGAATCCCCGACTCGGATGTCGAACGTCATCACGCTGTCTGCATTACCGAAGTCAGTGATATACACGTGCGAATTCGCGCCGCTGTAGCTGTCTGAGTTTGGGAGCGAGGTTGGTGAGAATTCGTTTGAGTATGAAGGTATAGGATTCCCCTGGAACCAGAAGTCGAACGCGGAGCCGTCGTAGTAATAAGAACCGAGAATAGTCTGGATAGAAGCTCCGATCTCGTTTGTCCCGATCGCTTCTTCGAGTTCTACACCTCTATGATTAGGGTTTGCGTTGATAGTGTTCGTCGTTAGGTTCTGGTCGATGACATTCTGGTCGATGTGCCAGATAAGGATTCCTCCCTCATACTGCACACTTGCTGTAGAGCCTGTGTCGCCGGGGAGCGCCCAATCGTAGAGTGCAGCATCTGTGACGACGCCGTTGATATTGTGAACTTGCTGTCCGTCGAAGTAAGTGGTGTCCTGGATAAAATTGTACCTGATTGAATCGTATCTCCCGTCGAAAAACGTCGTCAGATCCTGACCGGTACGAAGAGGATCCCTTTCACGATTCTCCAGAAGGAAATATTCCGTTCCGCTGATCGGGACTTTCAAGATCGAATATTTACCCGTTCCATCCGCATAGAGCTGATAGGGGGTAGTGGTGGAAGGCGTCGCTACCTCGGGTGTCACCCAGCCCAAATATGCTTTTTCCCATGCGCAAGGTTCCGGGGGAAATAATCCACCGTAAGCAAAAATCGCCTGACCATCTTCGAGTCCGAATCTTCCTATCCCGGTCACGCCCGTCTTCGTATCAAATAGGTCCGGCAAACCGAGGAAGCTGCCGAAGCTCGCGGCGAGAAGTCCGTTCGTTCCAAGCCTAAGACTGACGATCGGGAAATCCTCCCACTCCGGCATGATTATCGAGTTGGTTATTCGGAAGTTACCGCCATCGACAGGTTCGCCGTCGTAACCGGATCCGAACATTTTCCGGAGGCTGGCAAGATTCAGGTAGACGGAAGGAATATCATAAGGCAACGGGTTGTATCCGAGGCTCGAAGTGAAGTCGATGTCCCGACCCGATCCCGCATGGAAAATTACGAAGCATTGGTATTGGCTGAAGTTGAAATTCTTATATATCGAATCTGCGGCATGCCACGAATCATTGAACAACAGGCCCATATTATCCGCACTGGTGGTGTCGGTTGACGGAGGCGAGTAGTACTTCATCTCATGCGGGAGAGTGATAACGGAATCGAGTACGGTGTAATTGATGTTCACGCGACCGTCGGACACTCTATAGAAATAATTCTTCAAGAACAGGAGATGGTTTTCGAAGTAAGTCTTGTTGTGAGGTGCTGCATCGAGACCGCTGTCCGGAGTCATATCGAACTGGCCGTTGCCGCTTATGAGGCTGTCGGTCTCAGGCTGGAACTGTACCATGATGGCCAGGACGTTGAAAGTCCCCGTTGCCGGGTACACATCCGGGCGGAAGGCTTGAGAAGAAGCCAATGGATGATCGAGCCGCAAGCTGATGCGACCGTTCCCTGAAGCTCCGTCAGTCGAGGTTAGAAGCTCTCCATTCTCCCCTCTTGCGGAATTGAATCCTGGGGATGCGATTGCCACAATGATGACAAGCATCCACAGGATTCTACGAGGCGAATGATTAGAACTCAGAAGGTCCGCCGAAATTTAGACCCAAAGAAAAACTCAGTTGATTCGAAAGCGGATTGTTGGCGCTAAAAGTGGAGATATAGCTGAAGTCGAATGCATAGATGCTGTAGCGAATGCCAGCGCCGAACGTCATGAAGTTACGACCGCCGCAGCTAGGACTCTCCTTGTAAATTCCCCACCTGAGTGCAATCAGCCTGGGATGGCCGTACCAGTATTCAA
>JAKASW010000183.1 GCA_021818875.1 Bacteroidota bacterium | reverse complement strand
ATCTAGTCTCTTTCCTTGGCAAGGCTTGCAAGATAAACCAATAATCTCTTACCGATTCCTTTGTTTCTATGTTCCGGCATCACGAACAAATCCTCCAAATAAATACCCGGTTTGCTTAGAAAAGTCGAGAAATTGTGAAAGAATAAGGCAAAACCGACGATCTGTCCCTCGAACTCCGCGAATATTACTTCTGCCTTCTTATCACGAAATACATTCTTGACGATCAGTTCTTCCGTGGCGGTGACTTCGTGTGCAAGCCGTTCATAATCTGCAAGTCGCCTGATGAGCTCCAATATTCTTGGCGCTTCGTTTTCTCGAGCAGCTCTGATGATCATACTGCAGTTGTTCTGATTCACCTGTTCCATCTTATTTTCCTTTTCAGATGCCACTCCTGCCTCTGAAGCTTTCCGGATTTCGATATAAGTGCGCGATTGCCGTCATCAAAACGAGATCTTCTTCCGCGACATAGTAGATCGCAAACGTGAATCATTTGAGAAAGCATCGTCTAGTATGCGGTCCAACTTTTGTCCAAGCATCAGCTATCAATTGAATTCTATCGCTAGAGGACGAAACCTCCTGGTAAAAGCGAAACCCTAAACCCGGTAGCTCATGGTCGTAGTAGCTTACAGCGTCATCCAATTCAATCGAGGCAACAGGTAATATCCGTATGGTCAACGGTCATATTTCTTTTTCATTTTGCCCCATTCGTCCGCCGGCAGCTTCCCATCTTTGAAAGCTTCGTAGCGTTCCTCAGCCTCCCTGATCCGGCTATTTTCTATTTCATCATCCGGTTTGTCTGTGCTATGCAAGACAGCCTCGACTAATCTTATCCTCTCAATAGGATTAAGCCGGGGTGCCTTAGGTGCCAAATCATCAACAGATTCCACTTCCGACTCCGGTTTTCTGTTATCGCTTTGAATATTATCGTTCGGCCTTTTCATAATCAAATCGTCTCAAACAGCTTTTCTGTTTCAACTTTCAGCCCACGTAAGATTCTCGATTCAGCCGCGCCCGACTTTCTCGCCTTCGAGAATATCACAAAACGGTTCGTCATGCTTTCACAGAGTTCCACGTCCTTTTTCTTTTGCGATCGACAACCCAAAACTCCCCAACGCGCGACTCCTCACAGACATCCTTCTTCCGAGTCAGATCGTTGTAAGCATTCGAACGGGAAAGGACCTTGATCACCAGATGGGGGACGCCCACGATTTCATCTTTTATGATTTCATTCCGCTCGTTGGAGGCGCAAACGATATCAGGTTGGAAGACGTTCGAATCATCGAGGACAACATCTACCGGTGAAGGTATCGCAATCCCATGTTGCTTATACCGGTCAAGGATCTCCAGTATCCTCATCATCGAAACTTGATGCCTTAGCGACGGCGCGGGTGACATCATTATTTCTCCATCTATTGATTGCTATGGTGGTCCTTCCGGCAGCTTGCAGTACTCAGCGGCGGAGATTTTCTTTCTCACTTCCGTCACCATTTCGATGTTCTCAATTTTGTCAGTCTCCACAGTCTTTACCAAATTTTTCTGATCTCGATTCATATCATCAGGCATTGCATTGATAATCAGATTTCAAATCCCAACATAGCGAATACAGAACTCCTCGTGCTCGTTGATTCTCCATCGCTGCTCCGATATGTTTTTCACGTTAGCAATGCGATCTGCATCGACGATTTCAGAAATGGGAAACACGAGACACAATAGTCTTAACTGAAAGGGAAATTATGCCAGCATCTACTTTGATTCGGCCACACGGGAGCGACGAACTTAATGTCCTTCTCTTGAGCGGAAAACAGAAGGATGAAGAGTTGAAAAAAGCTGCCGGTCTTAAGAAGATTTGCATGACGAGTCGCGAGACTGGTGATCTGATAATGCTCGGGATCGGCGGATTTACTCCGTTGAATGGTTTTATGAATCACGACGATTGGCAAAGCGTGAGTGTCGACATGAAAATGTCGACCGGCCTTTTTTGGCCCATACCCATCACGCTATCTGTCTCCGATGAAGACGGAAAGGCACTTAAAGTGGGTCAGGAGATCACGCTTGTCAGTGACGAAACAAATGAAGTCATGGGGACCATGAAGGTCACCGACAAGTACCAGATCGATAGGAATTTTGAATGCAAGCAAGTGTTCAAGACTGACGACCCGGAGCATCCGGGTGTGAAGATGGTGATGCAGCAGAAGCCATGGAACATCGGCGGTACTGTGAATGTATTGTCCGAAAGTTACTTCCCAACCGAGTTTGCAGGCTTGTATCAGAGGCCAGCGGAAAGTCGGAAGTTGTTTGCTGACAAAGGGTGGAGGACTATTGCGGCGTTGCAGCTTCGCAACCCGATGCACCGTTCCCATGAGTTTTTAGCGAAGATCGCTCTTGAGGTCAGCGATGGGCTCTATATTCACCAGCTGGTCGGTAAGTTGAAACCCGGCGACATTCCGGCCGATGTCAGGGCTAAATGTATCGACGTCTTGGTGGAGAATTACTTTGTCAAAGATACTGTAGTTTGTGGAGGCTACCCGCTGGATATGAGATACGCCGGTCCGAGGGAAGCGCTCCTTCACGGCGTTTTCAGACAGAACTTCGGATGTACTCATCTGATTGTCGGACGCGACCACGCGGGAGTCGGGAATTACTATGGGCCCTTCGATGCGCAGAAGATATTCTATGAGATTCCGCAGGATGCTTTGCTCCTCAAGCCCCTTCCAATTGACTGGACGTTCTGGTGCTTCAAGTGCGGCGGGATGGCATCCATGAAGACGTGCCCGCACAAGAAGGAAGACAGGTTGTTTTTAAGTGGTACAGCGCTTCGAAAAGGTTTGTCGGAAGGTGCTCCGATTCCTGCCGAGTTCAGCCGCCCCGAGGTGCTTGCGATTCTCCGCGACTACTATTCCAAGCTAGACGAAAAAGTCGAAATTAAGATGCACCAGTTTGCTACTGGTGAAGGTTCAGACAAATTAAAGAAATAACAAAGGAGGAAGTTCATGCCGAGTTATGTGAACCCTGATAAATGTGACGGGTGTAAGGCGCTCGATAAGACCGCGTGTCAGTATATCTGTCCCAATGATTTGATGGCGTTGAATAAAGACATCATGAAGGCGTACAACCGCGAGCCGGAGATGTGCTGGGAATGCTACAACTGTGTGAAGATATGTCCGAATCAAGCGATCGAAGTCCGCGGGTATGCCGACTTTGTTCCGCTTGGAGCGACAGTCACTCCGATGCGGAGTACGGACTCCATAATGTGGACGGTCAAATTTCGAAACGGAACACTCAAGCGGTTCAAGTTCCCGATTCGCACGACCGAAGAGGGCAAGGCGGCACCGGATGGCGGATGGAAAACAAAAGATGGTGACATCAAGAGTCCGACACTCTTCACCGAGCCTGATTCACTCGGACTTCCACAAGTAGTTACAATAAAGCATTAGGAAGGTAAAACACTTATGGCAAATATGAAAACAGAAATAGTGGAGACTGATCTATTGATCGTCGGCGGCGGCATGGCCGCTTGTGGTGCAGCAGTAGAAGCTGCTTACTGGGCGAAACAGCACGGCTTAAGAGTCACTCTGGTAGATAAAGCAGCCGTTGATAGAAGCGGCGCGGTGGCAATGGGACTTTCTGCTATCAACCAGTACGTGGGAATCAAGGACGGAAAGAACACTCTCGAAGATTATATCAAGTATGTGCGAAGTGATCTGATGGGAATTACGCGCGAGGATCTGGTTGCCAATATCGCACGACATGTCGATTCAACAGTTCACCTGTTCGAGAAGTGGGGACTTCCAATCTGGAAAGATGCGGAAGGGAACTACGTTCACGAAGGAAGATGGCAATTGATGATCAACGGTGAATCGTACAAGGTTATCGTCGCCGAAGCGGCAAAAAATGCAATCGGGGCGGAGAACATCTACGAAAGGGTATTCATCGTTGGACCGCTGATGGATGGGGACGTATGTGTTGGTGCTGTTGGATTCAGCGTTCGGGAAGAGAAGTTCTACGTGTTTAAGTCAAAGGCTGTCCTCGTTGCGATGGGCGGTGCCGTACATGTCTTCAAACCGAGGTCGTCAGGTGAAGGCCTGGGACGTGCATGGTACCCACCATGGAACTCCGGCTCGAGCGCATACTTCACTTTGAAGGCCGGCGCGGAAATGACATGTCAGGAAGTGCGATTTATCCCTGTTCGCTTCAAAGACGCATACGGACCAGTCGGCGCATGGTTCCTGCTCTTCAAGTCGAGAGCTACGAACGGGATTGGCGGCGACTATATGGCAGAGAGAAGAGACGAGCTTGAGAAATGGGTGCCGTACGGAAAGGTGAAGCCTCTTCCGGCTAACCTGCGCAACTGGCTAATGATGCTCGATGTCATGGACGGCAAGGGTCCAATGTACATGCGGACCGAAGAAGCAATCAACAAGATAGCATCGGAGTCAGGTGACGAGAAGGCCGCGAAGAAAAAGATAAAGGAACTGGAAGCCGAAGCCTGGGAAGACTTTCTTGATATGACTATTTCGCAGGCAATTCTATGGGCAGGCACCAACACTGCTCCCGAAGAAAAGCCCTCCGAGATTGCCGCAGCAGAGCCATACTTCATCGGGTCACACTCGGGCGCATCCGGTGCGTGGGTGAGCGGTCCGAAAGACCTTGCGCCGAATGAGTATTTCTGGGGATACGCAAACATGTCCACCGTACCTGGAATCTTCTGCGCAGGTGACGCTTCCGGTGCATCAAGCCACAAGTTCTCGTCAGGCTCACATGCTGAGGGAAGGATAGCAGCAAAGTCCGCGATCGATTACATAATGGACCATCCCGATTCTCGAAAGTACGATCAGGCTCAGATCGATGCGTTGAAGGCGGAAATTCTAAAGCCACTTGACGTCTACCAGCAATTCGGTAAGGCATCAACGGATCCAGAAGTGAATCCAAATTACGTCAAACCGAAAATGTTCATGTTCAGACTTCAGAAGATCATGGATGAGTATGCAGGCGGAGTGTCCTCGCAGTTTAAAACGAGCAAGGCACTGCTGGAGAAAGGACTCGATCTCCTGCAATACCTGAAAGAAGACTCGCAGAAATTGGCTGCGTCGGATCTGCACGAGTTGATGAGGTGCTGGGAGAATGTTCACAGGATGTGGCAGGCTGAGGCACACGTAAGAGCGATACTTTTCAGAGAAGAGACCAGGTGGCCAGGCTACTACTTCCGTGCTGATAAACCTTCCATGGATGACACCAAGTGGAAAGTTTTCGTCAACATGAAGTGGATCCCCAATGACAACAAGTGGGAAGTCTTCTCGAAACCTGTGATATCCATAATCAATTAAGAGCCTCATTGAAAGGGGGGTGTGCTCGCTCCCCCCTTCCTCATTACGGAGATCTGCGTTGTATGAAAGACGAAGGACCCAGGATCTGTCCACACTGTAACCAGGCGATGAAGAAGTGGCTTTGTCCGCCAGAATCTTCATGGGGGGTCGAGTACCTGTTCGTATGTTTCAACGACGAATGTCCCTACTTCATTCGCGGCTGGGAATGGATGAGGTCGAAGTACAACCAGCACGTGTCGTATCGGTACAAAGTCGATCCCGTCACGAACGATGCGGGGCCTCTTCCGGTCTGGTCGAAAGATGCATTGAAAGAGTCTATTATCGATTAGGGAGTTTATGAAAGAGATCGAGAATCTGAAAGAGACAATTCTTAAGGACTACCCAAAACTGGGAAAGGGCAGTGAGTTCGATTTTCGGTGTCATAAGGACGTTAGCTGCTTCAATATGTGTTGCAGTGATGTGAACATATTCCTTACGCCCTATGACATAGTTCGACTCAAGAATCGTCTTAAGATGACTTCACAGGGATTTCTGGACAGGTACACACTGCTCCCGATCGACGAAAGTCAAAATTATCCGGTCGTGATGCTGAAGATGGAGGACGATGAGAAGAAAGCTTGTCCGTTTGTTGGGTCCGCAGGATGCACGGTTTACTCGGACCGGCCATGGGCTTGCAGGATGTTCCCGCTCGGAGTTGCTTCTCCGAAGGAGGATAGCCAGAAGGGAACAAGTGAATTCTACTTCATGATCGAAGAGCCTGTCTGCAAGGGTTATGCTGAGAAAAAGCGCTGGACGGTGGACCAGTGGGTGAAAGATCAAGGTGTGGAGCACTATTCTGAGATGGGAGAATTGTTTAAGGAAATCTCCCTGCACGACTATTTCAAGGAAAAGAAGCAGTTGACGCCTGCAAAGCTTGAGATGTTTTATACCGTTTGTTACAACATCGACAGATTCAGAGAGTTCGTGTTCGAAAGTACTTTCCTCAAACGCTTTGACGTAGACGAAGAAACAGTGGCCGAAATCAGGAAAGATGATGAAGAGCTGCTGAAGTTCGGGACGAATTGGCTGAAGTTTTGTTTGTTTGGTGAGAAGACAATGCGGGTAAAATCAGATGTACCGACGCAGCGTCAAGCCGCAGTTTCGACTCAAGCTGGGCAATTATGATTGCGACCGGCGACCGATGAACGGCAGAAACTTAGTCAGGCCCGACCCGAACTTCATCAGCTACATGAAGAAGAACGGCGGAGAAGATTTTAAGAAGTGCTTCCAGTGTGCGACCTGCACTGCCGTCTGTTCGTTATCGACGGAACAAGACGGTTTTCCCCGTAAGCAGATGTTAATGGCGCAATGGGGATTGAAAGACAAGCTCCTTGAGGATGCAGGTCCATGGCTGTGTTTTTATTGTGGAGACTGCTCGAAGAGATGCCCTCGCAAAGCCGATCCCGGCGAGACCATGATGGCTGCCCGAAGGTATCTTACTTCTCAATACGACTGGACGGGTCTTTCCCGGCTGATGTACAGTTCGGTCTTCTGGGAGATTGGTATCCTTGCAGTTGTGGCGGCTGCGGTAGTGCTCGCTTTTACATTGCCACATAGTTTCGGTTTCGGGTTGTTGAGTAGATCCGGTCCAGCTCCATTATCCACCGTTATGCTTCAGAAGTTTGCCCCCGTCGGTATTGTCGATCTCGGCGACCGCATTATGGCGTGTGTGCTCGGCTTGCTGCTCCTTTCGAATGCAGCGCGGATGTTCATGGGTTTAACCCGAGATGATAATTTGCCTCTGCGCTACTATTTCACCCAGCTTCCTCACTTTGTCATCCAGGGTCTGACGCAGAAACGGTGGAATGAGTGCGCCAGCACCGAAGCGAAACTCAACTGGATCCGACACTTGCTCCTCGTAACCGGCTACGCGATCATGTTCACTCTCGTCGTGGTTTTTCTCCCGTGGTTCCAGATAAATGATAGTAGCCTGCATTGGAGCAGTCTCCTGGGCTATTACGCGACCATAGTTTTGCTTGGATCGACAGCATGGATCATAGTGGATCGAATCAGGAAGCGAACTGAGATGCATCGCTTTAGTCACTTTTCCGATTGGCTTTTCCCGATCCTGCTTTTCCTCGCCGCGGCCACGGGAATCTTGCTCCACATTTTCAGGGTGACAGACGTGCCGATGGCGACCTATGTAATGTATATGATCCACTTGGCTATCGTCGTGCCTATGCTGGTTGTTGAGGTACCGTTCGGTAAGTGGGGACATTTGTTGTATCGCCCCCTCGCAATCTATTTGGCTTCCGTTAAGAATAAGGCAAGAGAAGATGGCGCGCAAAAGTCCGTCATTCAGAATCAAGTAGTCATATCGGCATAAAAGTGTAGGAACAGAACTGTACTGTCGCACAGAAGACGAGGAAGAGGATAATCTCCTGAATGAGATGGTTGTTCGCAATGATCTCCGGCAGACAAGAAATTGAAGTCGCCGTCGTGTATTTGCTGGGGGCAATTCTACTTTTCCTTTGGACGCTCCTGGTAATCGGAGTCGTCCTCATCCGCCATGCGAGAACAGAATCACACGTCATGACGGGAAAAGGCTGGTTGGTACAGCATCAAGCGTTTCTTATGCAGCTCGGCAATATTGTGCGATCCCACAGCACGCATCATGGTACGCTGCTTTTTATCAGTCTGGGGATGGTTTGCGTGATATCTGTTCTTGTTCTCACGTTAGCCGGAGTCTGCGCCTGTGTCGCTTCAACGAGAAACGCAGACTACCTGTTGACGGGATTGCTCGTGCTGACAGTCATAGCAGGGAGTTTTCTCCGACATTAACAGTTTGTAGACTTGACACTCTGAGATTTAAAAAAAACAAGAACCGGGACGGGTGATGGCGATCATTACCATATCAAGGGGATCGTTCAGCGGCGGCAAGAGTCTTGCCGAATGTACGGCGTCAAGACTCGGCTACTCTTGCGTTTCAAGGGAGGTTCTCGTGGGAGCGGCCGTCAAGAGATATGACGTCCCTGAACAGTAGCTGTACAATTCTCTGACTAAGAAGCCGGGGATCCTGGAACACCTTACGAGAGAGAAGTACCACTATCTGATGTGCTTAAGGGCTTCGCTGGTAAGCCTGGCCAGGGATGAACAGGTAGTATACCATGGGCACGCCGGCCATTTGCTCCTGAAGGGAGTGCCGCACCTGGTCAGGGTGAGGGTAATTGCCAGTATAGAATTCCGGGTAAGCTCTGTGATGAGCGGCCAGCATATGAGCAGAAAAGATGCAGCGGAGTACATCGAGAAGGTTGATGAGGAGCGAAATAAGTGGACCAGGTTTCTTTACCACGAAGACTGGAACAATCCTTCTTTGTATGACATTGTCGTGAACATCGATCAGCTTGGTGTTGCCGATGCCTGTGAAATCCTGTGCCACATTGCAAACATGGAGCAATACAGGACGACGGCGGCCTCCCAGAAGTTGCTGAAAGACCTGGCGTTGGGCACTGACGTAAGAGGTCTAATTGCATGCGACGCGGCAAAGAAAGGCGTTGCTGATGCCGGGATCGAAATCGAAGCAGACGATGGAATAGTGAC
>JAKASW010000182.1 GCA_021818875.1 Bacteroidota bacterium | reverse complement strand
TCTACTTTCCGCGACTCGAACCGTAATTGATAATTCGAAGTGAGTGTGTTAAGATAAGGCTGTGAAAGTCAGATTAGCTTTCCTAATCATGTTTTTCGCGGCAGGAGCTGTTGTTGCTTCGGAAAAAGTCGTTCTCATACGTCTGGATGGGATGATCGATCCTGCTTCAGCGGAGTATATCACAAGTGCGATTGCGAAAGCAGGGAAAGAAAATGCCGCTGCCATAGTTCTCGAGATGAACACGCCGGGGGGCTTGCTGACATCGATGCGGGAAATTGTTCAGAGTGAATTGAGTTCCAGAGTCCCGGTTGTGGTTTATGTTTTCCCACGGGGATCGAGAGCCGGCTCGGCGGGTGTATTTGTTACCCTCGCTGCAAACATCGCCGCTATGGCTCCCGGCACCAACATCGGCGCGGCTCACCCGGTCGGTGGGGGAATCGGCACCGACACCTCGTCGGTAGAAGCGCGGAAGATCATTAACGATGCAGTGGCATTCGTGAAGGCGATCGCCGAGGAAAGGCATCGGAATGTCAAGTGGGCAGAGAGTGCGGTCAGATACAGCATATCGAGTCCCGACTCGGAAGCGTTGAAGGAAAACGTCATCAATCTGATCTCGCCTAATCTCGATTCATTGCTTAGCGAGATTAACGGGAGTGTCGTCGAAACGAGCAGCGGCAAAGTAACGCTTCGTACGAAAGGTGCATCAATACAATTCATCCCGATGAGCTGGGGAGAGCAGCTTCTAAGCATTCTCAGTGATCCGAACGTGACTTACCTGCTCTTTATTGCCGGCATTTTCGGAATTGGGATAGAGTTGTTTCACCCGGGGGGTGTGCTGCCGGGGGTGGTCGGTGGAATCTGTCTGATATTGGCACTCTACGCTTTCCAGACTTTGCCGCTGAACTTTGCCGGATTAGCGTTGATCATACTTGCAATAATACTTTTCGTGGCGGAGGTGAAGATCATGGCACACGGTGCGCTGGCGATAGGCGGCATAATTGCAATGTTCCTTGGCTCCATGATGCTATTCCGTTCTCCACTTGGAAACTTCAGCGTTTCAATCTCCATAATCATAACCACGGTGATTGTGACATCGGCATTCTTCCTCTGGATTGTCGGACTCGGTCTTCGAGCGCAGCAGCGGAAACCGACTACCGGGATTCGCGCCATGGTCGGGGAGACTGGATCGGTGATGAGCGATATACTCCCGGGAGCCAAAGGCCAGGTTCTTGTTCATGGTGAGATCTGGAAAGCGATCGCAGACACCCGTCTTAGCATCGGCGATCAGGTGACTGTCGAGTCGTTCTCAAATTGGATATTGAAAGTGAAACCCAAGCAATAGGAGGTTATATGGAAGCTGCTTTAGTTATCATTGTTCTATTCTTGATCTTCTTCTTTTCGAGCGCGATTAGAATCTTGCGTGAGTACGAGAGAGCTGTGGTTTTCAGGCTCGGGAGGGTCATTGGTGAGAAGGGCCCCGGCCTTATTATTCTTATCCCGATCATTGATAAGATGGTACGCATCAGCCTTCGGACGATAGCTCTTGATGTACCTTCACAGGACATAATCACGAAAGACAACGTCTCCATCAAGGTCAGCGCCGTTATTTATTTCAGGGTCATGGATCCGAAGAAGGCGGTCATAGAGGTGCAGGATTATATGTTTGCGACGAGCCAGATGTCTCAGACCACCCTGCGGAGCATCATCGGACAGTCAGAGCTGGATGAGCTTCTGTCCGAGAGGGATAAGATCAACAAGGAGCTCCAGAGCGTCATCGACAACCACACTGAGCCGTGGGGAATCAAAGTCTCCAATGTCGAGGTGAAACAGATCGACCTTCCCGCCGATATGCAAAGTGCCATGGCACGCCAGGCAGAGGCAGAACGCAACAGGCGCGCTAAGGTAATAAATGCCGAAGGCGAATTTCAGGCTTCCCAAAGACTTGCAGACGCGGCACACGTCATTGCCGAGTTCCCCGTAGCTGTACAACTGAGATTTCTTCAAACTATGTCCGAGATCGCTTCGAAAAGCAACTCGACGACTTTCTTCCCGATTCCTATCGACTTGCTTGCTCCGTTCCTTGGCAACAGGGACGGACAAGGGAACAAGCCCACAAAGTAGGTCAAGTTATATTGCCAACAAAAAGCCCCGTTGTGAAGGCGGGGCTTTTTCTTCTCAAGCTATTTGGAAATCCGACCCATCAACTCCACGAACTGTAGTACCATGTTCCGGTAGAAGGATCGAGTTGCTGCCAATTGCCGGAACCGTTTGATTGCCATGTTGCCTTGAAAACCAGCACGCTCGTCCCTTCGTATTCGTCAAGCTCTCCGCTCTTATCAGGATTGTTGATGAGATTGATCGTGCTCTGAACAGTGCCGGTTGAATCCAGATTTTGTACCGTCGCCGTGACCGTGCTGTCGCTCGCAGTCGTCCAGCTGAATTCAAGGTACGGGTTAGTTGTGTTTGTATTATTAACCGAAAAGCTTCCGGTGGAACCGCTCTTACTCGTAGTGCCTTTGATCCAAACCCAGTTTGAATAATTGGCGGTATCGGTTTTACCGTTGAACGTGAGCGCCCACTGGTAACTTCCATCACTCTCCACCGTTCCTGTCCAGGTTTCCGTAACCCCATTGCTCGAACTCGTCCATGACCAGGTATTGCCATTTTGAGTAGGATGGCCAGTCATGAAACTCGTAGCGAGACTGGACTCCAGTCCGATCTCCAGTGCAATGCCCTGTGCCGTGGTCGCGCCCAGGCTGTCCGACGCCGTGACCGGGCCTGTGAATGTCGGGTGATTTAATTGTGGCGGCGTTGATGATGAGCTCGTTGGGCTGCTACTTTTTGAGCAACCGGCGATGATGAGCCCGATCATAAGAAATCCGATTGTCTTTGTACTTCTTCGTATCATTGAATCTCCTCCAGTTAAATGGTTCTTAGTCAAGTATCGAGAATCCGTAAATTTCGGCATAATCTACCTAATTACTTTCGCTTTAGCAAAGTTTTTTGAGTTGCCTTAGAAAAAGAGTTCAACTAAATTAAGCCGGAGGAAAAAACATGAAATGGCTTATAGCGTTGATGGTTCTCACCGCATTCTCGTCAGGGATGGCTCAAGAGATCAACAGTACTATTACCGTAAACTACGATGCCCTTAACGGGACGGACCGTCAAAATGTCGTTGACCTAGCGAAAGACATCCAGGACTACATAAACGGTCATAGCTGGACCGGGGCGACCTGGAAAGGACCCAAGATACAGGTAACGATGAACATCTATCTACAGTCGGCACAAAACGGAGTATATACCGCGCAAGCATTCGTGGGAAGCCAGCGGCCAATATATGAATCCTCCAGCACTTCACCCATCGTTCGCATTATGGATGATTCGTGGCAGTTCTCTTACACCAAGGGTCAGCAGATGGTTCATAATGAATATCAATTCAATTCTTTGACTAGCTTTGTTGATTATTATATGTATATCGTGCTCGGGTTTGATGCCGACTCATATTATCCGCCAAGTGATCCGGAAAGTGGCACGAATTTCTATCAAAAGGCTTCGAACATCGTTACGATGGGGCAGAACAGCGGAAATTCACAAGGCTGGCAAAGTGGAACACTGGGGACGTACTCTAGGTACGGCCTTGTCAATGATCTTCTATCGGGAACCGGCACGAAGTTTAGGCAAGCTTTCTTTGAATACGAATACAATGGGATAGATCTGCTGAGCACCGAACAAGATACCGCCCAGGCAACGATAGTGAATTCATTGAACACCATCATGAATATCGTACTGCAGTCGGGCTCCAGCAATGTTCTGATAAGAGAGTTTTTCAACGCGAAGTATATAGAGATAGCTGACGCCCTGAAAAACTATCCTGATAAGTCGATCTTTCAGAGGCTGTCGGTAGTAGACCAGGCCCACCAGTCTACCTGGGCAAAGTTTCTCAACTAAAAGATAGCTTAACATAATAGTTGATCCGCGGGCCGGCTTTGATCGCCGGATCGGAGGAGAGTCTAAGTCGTGCGGAGTCTCGGTCTTCGATTTTGGGTACTTATTTTTGTTCTCACGGTTACAGTGTCGGCCCGAAAGGCAAACGCGGGCTTCGAGCGGCGCTACGTCGGCGCCCGCGCGCTGGGGGCTGCGGGAGCTGTGGGCACGATCGGTGAAGACTGCTGGTCCTTCTATTTCAACCCAGCACGCTCCGCAGATATCAGCGAGATTAACCTTTTCTATTCTCCTGCCATTCTTGGTCTCCCGGAGCTAAAGGCGACCGGTTTAGCCGTTCGCAGTGATCTCTTGGGTTTCAGCCTCGGAGGAGGAGTGCAGTCGTTCGGCTGCAAACTATACCGCGAGACTGTCTTCACTTTGAACATTTCAAGACCGCTTGCAGATTTTGTTTTTCTCGGATGCAACTTAAACCTCAATCACCTTTTTATAAAGGGGTACGGAACAGACATGAGTGAAAGCCTCGATCTCGGAACAAAGATTTTCTTAGCGGAGCATGTAGCAATCTCCGGTGCCGTCACAAATCTGAGCTCCACTTCGATGACAGTTTCCAACGACAGGCTTCCTCAGACTTTTACCTTTGGGATCGGTTTTGTCTCGGAGGAGGTGAATGTTGAAGTTGATTATTTCAAGGAACTTGGATTCCCTTCGGCTGTCCGGGTTGCAGCGGAGTACTCACCGACAAAAGAATTCATTATGCGCGTCGGCACTACCAGCGGGACGAGTTCAATTCATGCGGGCGTCGGTTTACAGGTCTTTTCGTTAGAACTGGATTACGGAATGGCATACCACCAGGTTCTCGGAATGACACATTCGGTCGGCCTTTCCTTCAGAATCGGAGGTGAGTCGAGAAGTGATTTCGAGAGCATCGAGAGCTACCGAGAGTCGTTGAAGTAGATATGGCTTGCACGTTTGCCGCGAGAAACTCAGGCTGTTCATGGTCGCTGCAAAATCTCGCATTGATAGTTTTTACTTTCGTTTCTTTTCTCGATCCGGAATCGCTCTTTTCTCAATCTCTGAAAGACGAAGTGAAAGACGAGAACGTCCTCGAGTCTGTCGTTACGGGCAGCGAAGAGGCTCCGGAGCTTTTGAACAAGATTGATCTCAACATGGCAACTACCGAGGACCTATTAATGATTCCCACGATGAACTCCGAATTTGCCGCATCCATTTGCGAGTACCGCCGAAGGGTTAGATTCATACACAGTTTCGATGAACTCCGGAAGCTCGATGGAGAGAGCGACACTCTAGTTGAATTAGTCGGCGAACGGACGTTCATAGATGAAGGAAACAATTTGTCAGTGCGGGTGGACTCTTACACCGCCATTTCGCTTGAGAGAGCTCCGTTGTACCGGCAGGCTTACGGCGAAAGTGGAGCGATCAATTTCCAACGACTGAGCGCAGTCTATCGCAACTTTGAGCTCTATGCAGTAACCGACAAAGATCCTGGTGAACATAACTTTCTTGATTTCTATTCGCTGAGCCTGACTATAAAAGGAATGCCCGTCGTCTCGACGCTCATCCTTGGCAATTACTCTGTCAATCTGGGAAATGGCATTCTCTTTTCGAGCTCAAGCGTGATCTCAAAGGGTGCAGGTCCGATCAATTCTTTATTTAGTCGAAGCGCGTACTCGCTCAGGCCTTACAGGTCAAGGAATGAAAGCAGATTCTTGAGGGGAGGTGCGTTCTCCATCCCGTTTGGGAGGATTGAGTTTACCGGATTCGGATCGGTGAAAAGCTTTGACTCACACGTTGACAGTGCAGGCAACGTAACGTCAATCGATTACACCGGCCTCAATCTACCCACAGCAAATTCAGATTCCCACAAGAGTCTTGGTGAGAAACTTGCCGGCGGAATTTTGCGCTACGAATCAAAGTGGGGGGGCTTCGGGATCTCTTCGGTCTATTTCAATTATGACCGCACATTTGCCAATAGGTATCTCAACCATGGCGTGGTTTGGAACGTTTATGCGCGTGCACAATCCGGGATTGCGGGTTTTTCGGGAGAGGCAGTTCTCGATAGATCGCTTTCTTACTCTGCATCAGGCCTCCTGAACTACGATGAAGCACAGTTCGTGGTGGGTATGCGGAATTTGAGATCATCAGTGGTCTCGAACTACGGCGGCCCGCTGTCTGAGAGCTATCCATCTGTGATGGAACAGGGGTTGTATTTCGGTGCCACGCTGCGTCCGCTGAAACCCGTCAGGTTCGGCCTCTATTATGACAGGTTCAGGTTGATCCCTCTTTCGTCCGATCCGGAAAGAAACGGCGAGGAGATATCCGCGGAGACTTTTCTAACGTTAACAAGAGATTGCGTTCCCGATGTACCTGAGACTGAGGTCTACTTGAGATATAAGTTCAAGACAAAAGAAGATTTCTATCTATCTCTCTTTGAATTTCCGACCGCTCTTTCGACTGCTTACCAGTCTAAACAGAATTTCCGGATCGACGTAAGGTCGAAGTTGTCTCGCGAATGCTCGGTTCGAGTCAGACTTGAGAAAAATTTCCTTGCCACCGGTGAATCGGGGGAATTATTTTTGTTCGATTACGCATGGCGCTCTAAACAGTTTTCGATCAATTCGAGAATTTGTTTCTACAGAACGGCAACATACGCATCCGCTTTCTACGCGGCGGAAGGCGGTCTTCCGGGCGTTTCTGAGTTTACGCTCCTGTACGGCGATGGCATGAGACTGACGATTGTAAGCAGCGTACGCGTGATCGGAGGTGTCGCTGCCGGGATCAAATTAGCGAGGGACATCTTTCAGGGCGAGAGGGAATTCTCGGTCGGTTCGAGCTCGAAGAACTTGACCGGTATAACCGGCGTGAGCGTTGAACTCTCTTACGAGCTGAGATGAGTTTCTTTCCATTTCCGGTATTTATCGAGCTCCTGTTCCACCAGCATAAGGCATGCTGAGATAACGGCGGCATCATCGACGTACCCGATGACCGGAATAAAGTCCGGGATCAGATCAAGAGGGTTGACAACATAAAGTAGTGAGAAAACGACTGCCGCGATGGCCCACCATGGTATGGCGCGGTATTGTCCCGTCCAGTAATCTGTGACAAGTGATAGGAGAAGCTTGACATCCTTCAGATATCTTCCCAGCGGCCCGACCGACTCGAATTTCGTTCTGATGGAGTCCGAATTGTCCACGGCCTTCTTAACATCCTCGGTGGTAATCTTTGCCGCTTTCTTCCGAAGATATCTTTTATTGATCCAGGGTATTTTCAATCTCGTGACCAGGAATAAAATTGAACTTGGGATGATCGAATAGAACGAGCTCGCTCGTGTCGCGGTATTTCACCGCTCTAAGAACGATGTCTTTTGTTTTTCGATAGACATGAATGAAATTTAGCAAGGGAAGATTCGTGAGGCAAAGATCGAACTGTCTCCGTGGACCGGATTCGAACACTCGTTGTATCAAAACCGAACAGAGCGAACACCTGATTTGCTCTTTTTGGGCTTCAAAGGGGTTTTGAAGTTGGCATCATTCTTGCGTGAAATACGACGGTAGAAACTCCGGGTTCGACATTAAGGCCAAGAGGCGCGAACGGCCTTGGAGGTAAGTGATGCAGGAACTTCGCAATAACGAAAGATACAACAGAAAGGAGAGTTCAAGCGAACAGCGAACCGCTTTGGACTCAAGAAGAGGATGAAGGTATGGGAAACCCAAGGAATAGAATTCTCAATGCAACGATAGCGGCGGGGCTGGCGCTCGGGTTCTTCAGTTGCCGGACCTCACCGACAGGTCCACACATCACCAGCAACATTCAACTGTCCACCGACTACGTCACATGCACGGAAGTGTGGCTGAAGGTAGCATTTAGCGGTCAGCGGACAGCAATCAGCAACAGTGAATTCAAGATTACGAGAGACGGTGATACAGTTTTGACAGGTACCCTCGCGGGCACAGATACAGTAGTTATTGATACGACGACACAGCCCGAAAGGACTTACACTTACAAAGCATTCTATCTCTCGAACAGCCAAGTATCGGACACGAGCCTGCCGCTCCAAGTAACCACACTTGACACAACGAGCAACAACTTCACGTGGCAGACATACACCTTCGGAGGCAACGCGGGCAGCGCGGTGTTTAATGACGTTGCGATCATAAACGATACAGACATATGGGCTGTCGGAGACGTGCCACTTAAGGATTCATCTGCAAATGGTTATTCGGTGTACAACCTTGTAGGATGGGACGGTAATCAGTGGGCAGTATATGCTGTACGATCATACGTCTTTTGCGGACAGCCAGCTATGAATTCCTCTTATGGCAGCGCAATCTCTCTCTGGAACCCAAATGATATTTGGATTGCTACCAACGGCGAGATAGTGAGATGGAACGGAACTTCACAATCGGTTCCGATGTGCGTGGAGACTCCGGCAGGGTTCGACATCTATAAGATCTGGGGTAGCGATTCAAACCACGTTTTCGCGGTCGGCCGAGCAGGCGGTCTGGCCCAATACGACGGTCAAGCATGGCGAACATTTTCAAGCGGAACTACTCTTGACATTCGCGACGTCTGGGGAGTCTCAGACTCTACGACAGGAGAGCAGGACATTCTTGCAGTAGCATCGGACGAGTTCACGAACAACGGAGTAGCTGTTCTGCAACTTTCTGGAACTCAAGCAACCTTGCTGCAAACTTCCGGTCTCCCAACCACAAGCATCGTCGGTGTCTGGAGCGCGAACGGAAAAGAGTGGTACGTCTGCGGAGATGGATTGTACATGACAAGAGATCTAAATCAGCCATGGCAGCGGATAACGGATGTGCCCTCAATCTTTTTGGAAGCCATCAGAGGAACGGGACCAAACGACATTTTTGCAGTAGGAAATGGTGCTGTCCTACACTTCGACGGCTCAAGGTGGGTTGACCTTCGCAGTGAAATCAGCGCGC
>JAKASW010000181.1 GCA_021818875.1 Bacteroidota bacterium | reverse complement strand
AGTCGACAAAATAATGCCCATCATTTACCAGGAAAAAATTCAAAGAACGGGTCTTGCCCGGCGCTGAGCTTGCCTGGGCAAGGTTCTTCTTGTTGCAAATCTTGTTTATAAGAGAAGATTTTCCAACGTTCGATCTCCCGATAAATGCCACCTCGGGCAAGTCCGTGTCGGGCACCTGTGTATAATCCACTGCGCTGGTCACGAATTTTGCAGCATCAATTTTCATAGTTTTCTATCCCCACTTAGCGTTTTATCACGGACTAATTTAACAAAAATCGCAAAAAGTCTCAATCCATATGAGACTAAACCATCGGGAAAAGGCTCCGAAAACTGCGGCATCACGAGCTCATATCTTGATGGATCGATATCTGACGATGCGCGAGGAAAACATATATCCGTACCACCTTAGACACTTCCTTCGCACATTCACTCAGTCGCTTGATTGATTCTGAAAATGTTCCTATTGGGAACACTTTTGTGATAATTGCCGTCCCCCAAAGATACGCTTGACAGAGAGCCAATACGGTTTTTCCACGCCGCGTATCGGCAAGCCCGCCCAAAACAGACTCCCGAACATGTTAATCTTGATTTTTCATCATGGCACACCCTTTGAGCTCTCTTCCTCGCCGACTATGATTTCCATTTTTCTTAATTCGAAAGTCTGAAAATATGGCACCACTCTTCAGCCTGATCAGCTTAATGATCGTTACTATAATCTTCGGGAAAGCCTCGTGGACCGGAAAGACTGTCAAATACGCCGTCGTCGTGGCCATAGCTTTGATACAGACTGCACTCGTGCTCATAGGCATGTTTATCGTCAAAGCGCCCGCTCACCGACTTCCCTACTAATGTAAACGAAATGAGTTATACAGAACTAAGACAGCGCCTATCGGTTGTGAACGACTTTCAGTGTCAAAGAATTGGCGCGTACATTCTGGTGACACTTGTGTCGGCGGCAACTGCTTTTATTCTCATCAAGTCTGAAAGTCTGATCGCAACAAGCGCTTTCGTAGTCGCGCTTGCTGTTGTCTTTCTAACTCTTTATAGGGTTGACTGGGGCTTCTACATATTCTTCGGGATGGTGCTGTTGTTCGATCAGTTCTATCCTTTTCAGCTTGATCCGATCACTTCAAGGGTTCACTATTTCTGGAACCTGAAGCAATTACCTTACCTGCCGCATTTCTCAGCAGGGGTAATGAATCCACTCGGGCTTCAACTTTTGCTTCTTTTCATGTCATGGCTACTCTCGGTCAGCACCCGCAGACAGAACCGGTTACAGCATGTCTTCAACTGGGGGATTGCCCTTATTTTTCTTTTATCGGTTGCAGGCTGGCTGGGGTACGGTCTTCACGAAGGCGGAATATTTCTGAGGGCATTGTGGGAAATCCGTGCACTCTTCTATTTTGGGTTCCTGTTCTTCCTTGTGCCACAAATAATCCAAACAAAGAAGCAAATCAAGAATATCGTGTGGATCGCTATCATCATAATGACAATCAAGGCACTTCAGGGAATTCAGAACTATGCGTCGCTTGGGTTCACCTTCGGGAATTACACCTGCCTCACTAACCAAGAGGATCCTGTATTCATGAACGTCCAGAGGACTACCATGATATGGCTCATGCTGCCGATGGTGATGGGATACATGACCGGTCAAAGACGTGCTGCGTTCGCGGGGTTCTTCGTTTCTCTGTTCGCACTTTTCATTCTGCTGCCGGGCGACAAGCGACGGAAGCTTCTCAAGCCTTTGCTGCCGTTGCTCGGTGTGTTCGCGATCTATTGTGCTGTTTTCTGGAATGACGCAGGCGGCAGACTCGGACTGCCTGTGCAGATGATAAAGTCGGGAATCTTCGAGAATAGCAGAAGCGAATCCGGCGCGAGGTACGATTCGAATTTGTACCGGCTCGAGGAAGAATACGACATAGCCCAGACCATACGGACCAAGCCTATACAGGGAATCGGCTTCGGCGTCAAGTATGACCAGCCGATACACCTTCCACCCATCCCATTTCCGTTGCGCGCCTGGATCCCACACAATGAGATTCTCTGGGTCATGCTAAAGATGGGATCGGCGGGATTCTTCATCTTCTGGCTGTTCATGGACCTTTTGATATTCAGGGGAGTAATGGTCTTCCAGGAAATCGACGACCCGTATCTGAAAGCTGTATGTGCCGCAGTCATAGTTGCGGTGATCAATCAAATGGTCGTCTCATACTTTGACTTACAATTGACTTTCTATCGCAACATGGTATTCCTGGGTACGATGGTCGGTCTGCTCCCTACAATTAGCGCGATAGGCAAAGCACGAAAGAAAGAGAACAGTCGTAAAGACAGTCTTCACTTTGAAGAGCCGGAATTTGTCGACCAGCAAGGAGTCGAATAGAATTCATGGGCACAGCAACGGAAGCAGCCCGGTGGACGGAAAGATATAGAGAAATTCATAATGACGTATTCGATCGCGAAATCACTTTTCAGAAATACCGCGACTATGATGGCGACCCAATTGGTAACATGGGTGTGCGGACTTGTGGCGTTCATTTTCATACCACGGGTACTTGGCAGCGCTGCTTACGGGAGAGTGTATCTTGCGCTATCTATCCAGCTGATACTCAGCAGCGTGATCGACTTTGGCGGGAACTACCTGATTACAAAAGATATCTCCCGCAACCGGGAAGGCGCGTCGGAGATCATGAGCCACGCGATGACCCTCAGGTTCATCCTCTGGGCATTTTCAATTGTGCTCGCAAACGTTGTCTGCCTGATTGCACACTACGCTCCGGAGGTCACTACACTCGTTATGATTTTGGCCTTCGCTAACGTATGGATCAACACCATGCTCCTCTTCCGTTACTGTTATCTCGGATTCGAGGACATAAAGTATCCATCCATCGGCGCTGTAGCAGAACGCGGTTTCATGATGGTCTCGGTGGTCATCGCACTCCTAATCGGAGCACATGAGCTGGTCGTTGTGATTTTGATTGCGATGAGCGGACTCCTCAGCTTTGCCATCTCTGCAAAATATTCGGGCACCATGTTCAAATTCAGATTCTCCATACAGTGGAACACTTTGAAGCGCCTGACGACCACCGGCCTGCCTTATTTCTTCTGGGCCGTATTCGGAATAATATACTTCAGGATCAACGCGGTGATGTTGTCGCTGATGGCA
Organism: Bacteroidota bacterium; assembly: GCA_021818875.1. Taxonomy (GTDB): domain Bacteria; phylum Bacteroidota; class Ignavibacteria; order Kryptoniales; family JAKASW01; genus JAKASW01. The sequence goes on along the minus strand of JAKASW010000181.1, from coordinate 5,744 downwards.
CTCGACAATGTCGTTGGCTGGTACGGCGCCGCGTTTCGTTTCTTCGACGTGCTGATGTTTCTTCCATCGATGTTTGCTCAGGCATTGTACCCGATCATTTCAAGGCTAAGCGCACGCGAGCCGGATTCGATGATCAGGACAACGAGGAAGAGTCTGGAGTTTCTTTTCCTGACAAGTATCCCGATCGCCGTCGGGATGATTTTCTTTGCCATGCCGATTATCGCGCTTTTGCTTGGACTTCCCGCGTTCGGACCGTCGGTGCCGGTCCTTCAACTTCTCTCCTTCGGCACGGTATTGACCTACGTGGATTTTGTCCTCGGCAACTCGGTGCTCGCTCTGGATAAAGAAAAGAAGTGGGCATTCGTCGGATTTGGAGCAATGCTGGTGAATATCGGACTCAACCTTATACTTATCAAACATTTCCAGAGCCATTACGGGAACGGCGGCCTGGGAGCTGCAATCGCCACAGACCTTACCGAACTATTCGTGATGATCTGTGCGGCATCGAAGCTGCCGAAAAGGATTTACGGCGGCGGATTAGGCGCCGTAACTGCCAAGGGAGTTATTGCTGGTGGATCGATGGCGCTCCTCATATTTGAAGGACAGCGAATAGAGATTCCATCGCCGCTCCTTGCCCCCGTTGGAATCATGGCTTACTGCGGTCTCATTGTCATCTTCCGCGCTCTCGACAGAACGGAAATTGAATACATAACCAGTGCAGTCTCGGCAAGAAATATCAGACGGATGCTTGCCAAAAGACGAGGAGTAGATGCATGAAAATCCTTCACATTTCCCCGTACTCGCCCGTGCCCCAAATATTCGGCGGCGCACTTCGCGTGTACCATATTCTTGAGGGTCTGGCACGACGCCACGAAGTTACTTTCCTGACTGTTGGCACCGACGACGACCGGCGATCCCTCGCCATAGATTTCGGTGAATCGGTAGGAAATATCCAGGTTATCCCGTCGATAAGAAGTCCATTTCTGCGTCGATGGAGACTGATGACCGGAGCCGTCATCGGCAGGAGAAGCTTGTTGCTGCAATCCGGCGTGATATACGACGTACAAGAAGTCATCGACAAACTTTTCAGAAAAGACAAGTATGACCTTGTCCTCGCCGAATTCCCGGCTATGGCACAGTTCCACATGCCCGACAATGTGATCACCATTCCGGACGAGCATAATATCGAATCTCGCAACCTGGAGCGGATGTACCATGGAGCGCGCTCCCCGCTGAGGAAACTGTTCTACTACAGAGAATTTCGAAGACTTCAGCACGACGAAATAGAAGTCTGTCGCAGGATGAATGCGATCTTCGTCACCTCCGAATGCGACGCAAAACTCCTCGACAAGGACATACCTGATAAGCCTAAGTACATCATACCTAACGGGGTGGACACGAGGTATTTCGCGCCTTGCGGCGAAGGCGTCGAACCTTATTCAATGGTTTTCACCGGGACGATGGACTATTTCCCCAACAACGATGCAATGGAATACTTCGTCGATTCGATATTCCCGCTCATCAAGAGAAAGGTACCGCAGGCGAAGCTCTATATTGTCGGCAAGAATCCTGCCCCGGGTCTGAAACACCGGGCATCCAAAGATATCATCGTTACCGGTTTTGTCTCCGACGTGAGACCTTATACCCGCCGGGCCGCTGCGTACGTAGTCTCACTCAGAATGGGAAGCGGAACTCGATTAAAGATCCTCGAAGAACTTGCCATGAAGAAAGCTATTGTCACAACGAGCATCGGATGCGAGGGAATAGATGTACAGGATGGCGTGCATGTCCAGCTGGCCGATGACCCGGCGACATTTGCCGAGAAGGTGACAGACATCTTCTGCGACGGGACACATGCAAAGGCGCTTCGAGAGAAAGGCTACGAACTTGTCAGGGCTCAGTACGACTGGAAAGTCGTTGAAGACCAGATGGAAACGGCATTACGTTCAATCGTTGAAAGGAACAGCAAGGCTAGTGCGACGGGCATAAAGGAAATTCCGGAATTAACGGGGGTAGATATGTCTTCTACAGATAGGACATTTCAGACAGATTCAAGTCATTCAATAAAGGTTTTGATGTATCACAGGGTGGTACGCGACAGTTATAGAACGCCAGGATACGCCTGGACTGTCTCACAGTCTCAGCTCCGGAAACAAATTGAGATGCTTGACAAATGGGGTTACACCTGGATAAGTTTTCAAGACTATATCCTATGCAGGGAGGGAAAGCTGAACCTTCCGATGAAGCCCGTGGTCCTGACTTTCGATGATGGATACGATGAAGTGTACCAGTATGCTTTCCCCGTCCTCGAAGAATTCAAAGCCAGGGCAACAATATTCGTGCTTGGCGATCCTTCGATTAGAACAAACTCGTGGGAGGATCTATCACTCTGGGGGACCCCACTCATGGACCGGGAGAAGATCCTTGAGTTGCACCGGGCAGGATTTGAGATAGGTTCTCATTCGCTGACGCATCAAGACTTGAGTCTGCTGTCACTCAATGACGCCTGGAATGAGATCACCAAGTCGAAAGAAGACCTAGAAGAATTCATCGGAGAAGAGGTTATTGCTTTTGCATACATGTTCGGCTCCACAACTCCTGACGTGGAAGGGTTGGTACGGAAAGCTGGCTACAATTTCGGATGCGGAACTTATTCCGGGCCGCCGAAATTCGAGGACGATATCTACAACATCAGGCGCATACCTGCGGATACCCGGGACTCTTCTCCGACAAACGGTTCGCAGAGATGCAGTATGATCTTGTCAAATCATTAAGCGGTAAAGGCCGGGTCTGGATTTCGCTGCTGCGGCACCAGGGGAAGCCAATCGCCGCACGCATGGGGTTCAGATTCAACGACCATGACTACGATTACCTGAGCGGCCTGGAGCGACATACCAATGAAGCCGATTCTCGACGTTATTCAGGTGCAGGTGTGTCTTTGCTTGTGTCAGCAGTTGAACGGTCGATAGATAAAGGCTGCTATGTATTCGACATGCTTCGCGGAGACGAACCGTACAAGTTGGACCTCACACCTACAGTACCTAGAAACTACAATTTGTCGATCAGATCCAGACGTATTTCGGAGAGGCGGCGCCATACGATGTACATGGTTCATAATGCAAAATATTCCGTGATGAGTCGTGGCTCATGCGAGTCTGCGATATTCATATCCATCGCCGGTGAAAACGGAACAGTTGCGGCCATTCCGGGGTACGTGTCGCATCTCTTTAGAAGAATCGCGAACAGAAGCAGGAAAGTGTCATCGAATGAACACTCCGGAGCCGCCGATGAATGCCCGGGAGCCTGACCACGCGCCGGACGGTACGAGCGGTTTGAGAAAGAGAGTAGTCCGTGTCATTGCGTCCAGACATGTTGCGGGCCCGACAGTGGATGACGCACTTCGTGTGTGCCGCTGGGCGCGAAACAGCGATTATCGTGTAATCCTGTCTCCCTGGCGATCCCCCGGTGCGCGTCCGAAAGATATGCTGGAACAATACCTTCGGACAATTAATACGATAATCGATCAGAACATTCCGGGATATGTCGCCATCAAACTCAATGCGATCGGCAACGAATTCGAGATCTTCGAAGAATTGGTTGGAATCGCTCGCGACGGTAATGTCAGACTCCATCTGGATTCGTTGGATCCCGACTCGGCGCCGCTGAGCTTCAAATTCCTCGAGAGGGCCGCTCCCTCATATCAGAACCTCGGTACGACTTTGCCCGCTCGCTGGAAGCGGAGCCTGGACGACGTCCGTAGAGTCACAGACCTCGGTATATCGGCGAGAATCGTGAAGGGACAATGGTCTGATCCGACTGCACGCCGGCTGGATTGCCGCGAGAACTACCTCGACATCGCATCGCAATTTGTGAACACTAAATGCCGGGTAGGAGTGGCAACTCACGACTACCCGCTTGCAGAGGCTGCCACCTCAATACTTTCTTCGGCGCAATCCCCTTTCGAGATCGAACAGTTCTTCAGTCTTCCTTTAAATTGCCGGACGTTGGCCGGGAAACTAGGATGCGCCTATCGCTTGTATGTGGCCTACGGATATCCGGATGTTCCGTACAACGTCAGGTTCAGTGTGTCACGACCGGGCATTGTCGGTTGGGTAATTCAGGACTTCGCTTTAAGAAGAAGAAAGCCATGGGAGATAGGAATGACGCCTGCACGAGAGCCACATCAACCAGCCGAGGCCGTGTCACGATGATGACTGCCGATCCACAAGGCAGCTTCGACGGCATCGGCGGCCGGGATGATCAAATAGCACCGGCTCTCCCGCTGGCGAAACACTTCGGTGCGGAGGCAAGCCCAGTCACGGCCAGAAAGCTCAGCCGAGCGGAAAGTTTATGATCAGATTTATTGACAACGTTGAAGATATGAGGAACCTGGCAGCGAGATGGAATAAATTGGAGGAGGACTTTCGCTCTCCGGTCCTCAGTCACGAGTGGTTTCTTGCGGGGGCGACGGCACTCTGTCCTCCTTAGCATCTTAGAATTGGGATAAAGGAAAACAAAGGCGACCTCATCGGAGTTGCCCCGGTAGGAATTCTCCACAGATTCATTCCGCGGCTCGAAGTGCTCGGGACGACAATCCTCACCGAAGAAAGCGCGTTCCTCTATTCAAACGCCGATGTGCTTGTGGAGATGGTGGATGAAGTCATCAAGCTGAAGATGCCGGTTTTCCTCAGACGCGTAAGGATACATTCCGAAGAAGCGGAAGTCTGGGAGAGAGAGATTTGTGCAAGAGGATTGCACTGCCTTGTGCGCGAGGAGAGACTGCCGTGGGTCGCAGTGAAAACCGACTGGAAAACTTTTGAGAAGGAGCAAATCTCATCCAGTCGAAGGTCAAGCCTCCGGAGACTGCAGCGAATAGCGGAATCAAAAGGCAAGCTGACATTCGAAGCTGTCATTCCCCGCCCCGAGAATTTGGATAGTTATCTGGACGTTGCATTCGAGGTCGAGGCATCAAACTGGAAAGCGAGAAGGCGAACTGCGATGAAGTATAACCGGAAGCTGGGTGACTTTTTCAAATCCTACGCCCACCTTGCGGCCGAATCCGATGAATTGAGAATATTCTTTTTACACGTCGATAACAAACCAATCGCGGTGGAGCTTACCACACTCTACGCCAACAGGTTGTGGATATTCAAGATCGGACATGATGAGGCATGGTGGAAATGCTCGCCAGGAATTCTCTTGATGAACTACGTGGTCAAGTATTGCTTCGACAAAGGGCTCGAAGGGTGTGAATTCGGCGGGACCGATGAGCCGTGGCTTCATATTTGGGCAAACGAATGGCACAGCGCATGGACTTACAGGATTTATCCCGGTTCCGTGAAAGGCATGTTTCAGTTGACTGCCGACTTTCTGCAACTTGCGGCGGTCAAAGTCCGGGCGGCATCCGTCACTATGAAAGCCAAAAGGCAACACGACAAAGAGGGACGAGCAAATTAAAAAACGTGGCCAAAACCCTCGTTGCAATCCGTACCACGACCTGAAGGTCACGGCTATTCCCTTGCACTGCAACTGAGCGGTTACCCTACTGCCGCCTATACCCTTTGTTAACAACGCAAAAATTCACGACCTTGTAATGTGAATTGGATGGAAACTTAAAAAGATGAAGCGAGGGATAACCGATAACTTATGACAATTTTGTTCGATCTGGTCGACATCGTTTTGCTTATTCCACTTCTCTTTTTCTCTTTTTACCTCGCTCTGTTGACACTGCTTGCAATTTTCAG
>JAKASW010000180.1 GCA_021818875.1 Bacteroidota bacterium | reverse complement strand
AATGAACGTAACCGACATTTTGCTGAGCGGTGACCATGAGGAAGTGAAGAAATGGCGAGAGCAAATGAGTCTTGCGAGGACAGAGAAACGCAGACCAGATTTGATCGGCAAGAGAAGTTTTTCATCTAAGGACGACGTATAAAATATCTCCCGACAACCGGGAAAAAATCTGTTATTCATTGGAGAACAAACATGAACAAGATAGCATTGGTAGAAGCGGCACACCTCAAGACGGATTTGCCCAGGTTCATTCCAGGCGACACCGTCAATGTACACTTTAAAGTTGTCGAAGGAGACAAAGAACGAATACAGGACTTCGAAGGAATCGTAATCAGCCGGCGGGGCGCAGGACTGAAAGAGACCTTCACTGTCCGCAAGATTTCTAATGGCGTCGGCGTCGAGAGGATTTTCCCAGTCCACTCTCCACGTATTGCCCGCATTGAGGTCCTTCGCGGAGGGAAAGTGAGGCGAGCAAAGCTTTTCTACTTGAGAAATCTTGCAAGCAAGGCAGTTCGACAGAAGACTACCTGAGTACTTCGTGGCCGATAATAGTCCGTTAATGTTTGAAACGTCCCAAATCGAAAAAAGCACTGCCGACCTTTCTCCATCTCTTAGAGCCGACCTTTTCGGAGACCTGATCGACATTCGTCATAAAGTGGTACAAGGAGAAAGACTCGACAGAGAGGAGGGGATCCGTCTGTACCAGTCGGACAATCTGCTTGCACTTGGCTACATCGCAAATATGGTCCGCGAGAGACTCAATGGCTTCAGGACATACTTTGTGCGGAACTATTATCTGAATTACACCAACATTTGCGAGCTGGACTGTAAATTCTGTTCATTTTATCGGAAAGAGGGACAGGATGGGGCATTCCTGATGTCGCTTGACAATATACTCAAGATTGTCTCGGACGATAAGGACAACATTACCGAGATGCACATGGTCGGCGGCCTCAACCCTGCTCTTCCTTATGACTATTACATCGAGCTGCTCCGCGGCATCAAGAAGATCAATTCGAGGATTCATATAAAGGCTTTTACTGCGGTCGAGATAGAATTCTTCGCAAGGCTCTATGGCAAGACCGTAGAAAGAATTCTTGTTGAACTTAAGGAAGCGGGCCTGGATGCAATGCCAGGAGGCGGCGCAGAAATTTTCAGCGAGCGAGTCCGCCAGAAAATGTTTGCCGATAAGATAGGCGCCGACGAGTGGATCTCCGTGATCAGAACAGCACACCGGATCGGCATTCCTTCGAATGCAACCATGCTTTATGGACACATGGAGACTATTGAGGAACGAGTTGACCATCTAATCAGACTCAGAGAACTCCAGGACGAAACAAATGGGTTCTTTGCATTCATTCCGCTCGCATACCATCCGCATGTCGAGGACTCCACACAGTGGGCAACCGGGATCGACAATTTGAAAAGTATTGCGGTGAGCAGATTGATGCTGGATAATTTTCCGCATATCAAGGCATACTGGATTTCGATGGGTCCGAAGGTTGCGCAAATTACACTCGGATTCGGCGCAGACGATCTCGATGGGACTGTGAGAGACGAAAGAGTCTTTCACATGGCGGGCGCATCTACGGAAAATGCGCTGACAAAGCGCCAGCTTGTCAAACTTATTAAGGATGCCGGAAGGATTCCGATCGAGAGAGACGCACTATATCGTACGATCGGGACGTTCCCATGAAGAAGAGGCTCGGGGCGGTAAGTTTCCTGAATACAAAACCGCTTATTTACGGAATAGATAGAAATCTCTTTCCTCACAATTTTGAAATGACCAAGGCGATTCCTTCTTCGCTTGCGGTGGACTTGATGGGAGGAAAACTCGACGTCGCTCTCATCCCAAGCATTGCCTATGCGAAGAATAGTCCTAATCTGAAAATTGTTCCAGAGTGTGGTATAATTGCTCATAACGACGTAAGAAGCATTCGATTGTATTTCAACAGGAACCTTCGAAGCATCCGTTCAGTGGCCGTCGATATCAGCTCCATGACATCCGTTGTTCTTACAAAAATCCTTCTCGCAGAGAAATTGGAAATCAAACCCGAATTCATAGCGACGGAGCCAAACCTCGGGAGAATGCTTTCTGTTGCGGATGCCGCTTTGATTATCGGCGACTCGGCTCTTTTCAAAACACCGGTGGCCGAGAATACGTATCTCGATCTTGCGGAAGAGTGGCACGATATGACCGGCCTGCCTTTTGTCTTTGCAGTTTGGGCTGGTAAAGAAGGTTCTATTTCAATGGAAGATACCCAGGCAATAATTTCCTCGAAGGTCCTTGGACTGGACAATATCGATACGGTCTGCAGACTGGCGGCGGAAGAGTATTCCACGGACTTCGAGCTTGTTAAGTCCTATCTCACCACGAACATACAATTCAATCTTGGTGAAGAAGAGATTGCCGGCATGAGACAATTCTTCGAACTGGCATACTATCATGGTTCGCTGGAATATCTCCCTTCGCTGAACTTCTATCCGCTGGAGGAAGAAGCAATTAAGCCTCCTTCGATGAACTAACTCTTTGTAACAATTCCTACCGAAATCGTAGATTCCCTGAGAAAAGGAGTCTTGAAAATGAAGTCCATGCTTCTGTGTTTTGTTGCCAGCATGTTGGTCTTTGAATATCCTCCCGCAATGGCTCAAGAATCTGATTCGACTTATTCCGCGCAAGAAGTGACTCTTGATTCACTCAAGTTGGAGCTGAAGCGAATAGGCGACGTCTACAACTCGTTCAAGGCGCGCACCGACACAACGAGTCAATTCACGGAAGCAGATCGCCTGGAGATTGAAAAGCTTTCAGAGACGCTCAAGCGAGTGAGTGAACAAATTCGCGAGTTGAACGAGAGTGCAACTCAACTCGCCGACAAGGCGGCTTCTATCTACGATGTCGAGAACGCTATGGTTCACAATGGGAACTACAAGCTGAGAAAAGGAGAGGTGCAGGATCGAAGCGTTAAGGTTCTCAATGGAAACGCGTTTATCAATGGCACTATAGAAGGAAGTTTGATTGTGGTGAACGGTGATGCCATAGTGAAGAACGACGGAAAAGTTGACGGAGATGTGGTGGTTGTAAATGGAAGGGCTCATGTGGACAGCGATGCTGAGATTAAAGGGGCGGTGATAGAGCGCAGCGGGAGCGAATTTGAACATAGACAAACGCTGTTGCAGAAATTGAAATTGGTCGAGCATCCGGACATTTGGGAATCCCCGAATTTCATTTTTGAACATCTCGCGGCAAACTACAACAGGGTTGACGGATTGTTCCTTGGACTCGGACAGGACAAAGACTATTTCTGGGACGGGGGCATGAGTTTTTCTCCTTACGGTTTTGTCGGGTATGGATTTGCGATTCACCGGTGGAGATATGAGATCGGGATGGACAAATGGTGGGGGAATGAAAACAGGTTTGAAGTCGGACTGGAAGGACACTCGCTCACGGACTCGAAAGACTATTGGATACTTGGGCCGAAGGAAAACTCATTGTATGCTATACTTGCCAGGGAAGATTATCTCGATTATTTCTCCCGCGACGGATTCTCCATTCACGCGGCACAGTACTATCAGATGAATTCGCGAATTACCCTGAGCTATGATGTCGACAAATACTCATCATTGTCGACAAATACAAACTGGTCGATCTTCGGCGGTCACAAGGTCTTCCGGAGCAACCCGGCCATAGCACCGGGTTGGATGCGTAGCGTCGTGGTGGACATTCAGCACCGTGAATACACGGGTCAGACAAAGAGGACCGGCTGGATTGCCGACTTGCGTTTGGAGAAGACAGTCAGCGGAGACTTCGATTTCAGCATGTTGACGCTTGAGGCAATCAGATACCAGCCCTTGTTTTCCGGCCTCCAGTTCGATGTGCGATTTAGGGCAGGGACGTCAAACGGGGTTCTGCCATTGCAGCGGTCGTACGAGATTGGCGGGTTGAACACTCTGAACGCATTTCGAGTTGACGAATTCAATGGTAACAGGCTCCTTCTTCTAAATGCTGAACTTCTATTCAGCCCTCAATTGTTTAAGCACTCGGACTTTTTTCCATTGAACACTTTCTCCTTTATTCTGTTCGGGGACGTGGGCCAGGTCGGAGATGCAAACTCTTCCGACGGTCTTATGTCGGGATGGAATCTTATGACTGTTCATGATTTCAAATCCGATTTCGGAGTAGGACTCGGGAGCGGAAACGGTGACTTCAGGATCTTCGTTGCATGGAGAACGGATATAGCTTCGTCTCCGAATTTTGGAATTTTAGTGGCCCGACCGTTTTGATTTAAGTTCTCACAGACATGCAGGTCTCCGGGGGTGGCGACGCTTGTCAAGATCTATTTTCCGGATTGACAAGCGTTCCCGCATTGAAGCTGTAGCAAGATCTGCGTGCTGCCGATGACTCCAGGCAAGTCTCTCAGTTCAAGGGAAAATCCCCAGCTCAATGTACGATGTCGCGATTTTGTTTATCGCACTCAGGAATGCCGCGGTCCGAAGATCAAGTATTCCATTATTGCTCTTCTGAATATCCCTGATCTGATTGTAGGCGTTCGTCATCGTTTCTTCGAGACCGGAGTTGACAATATCTATCTCATCGGGGCCCTTGGCGATTTTGCTCCTTTCAGAATCAGAGAAAGGTTTTCCGGTCGAATCTTCGACAGCATGCAGGATCCGATCAAACGCAGACTGCTCAAATCGCTTATCCATCCTTCCAAATCTCACATGCGACAGATTCTTCAACCATTCGAAGTACGACACAGTAACGCCTCCTGCATTCAGGTACATATCGGGGATCACCATGACGTTCTTCTGGAGAAGGACTTGTTCCGCGTCTGCGGTGGTGGGACCGTTCGCACCTTCAGCAATTATTCTCGCTTTGATCCCTGGCGCGTTCACGCTTGTTATTTGTTCCTCGAGTGCGGCAGGTATAAGTATATCGCATTCCATCTCCAATGCCTTCGCTGAGATCTCTATGTCGGTTGCACCGGGGAATTTCAGAATAGAGCCGGTCTCTTTCCTGTGTTGCACCACGGCATCTACATCGAGGCCCTTGCTGTTGTACACAGCCCCTTCATATTCGGCTAGTCCGACTATGACCCCTCCGCCTTCCTGACAGAACTTCGCGGCGTGATATCCCACGTTTCCAAGTCCTTGAACGATGATTCGTTTTCCGGACAAACCCCTTGAAAGACCAAGAGCCTTCATGTCTTCGCTATTGTCAGTGGCCTCCTTCAAACCATAGTAGATGCCTCTGCCTGTGGCTTCATTCCTTCCGCGAACTCCTCCTTCTGCAACGGGTTTCCCTGTCACGCATGCCAGCGCATCGATTTTACCCGGGTTAAAAGCCGCATAAGTGTCTGCGACCCAGGCCATCTCTCTTGCACCAGAGCCGTAATCGGGAGCTGGCACATCCACTCCAGGTCCGATGTAATTCTTTCTGATGAGTTCAGATGTGTACCGTCTTGTTATGATCTCGACATCCGAGGATGAATAATTCTTTGGGTCGAATTTGATTGCACCTTTTGCTCCGCCGAAGGGGACATCGACGACCGCGCACTTGTACGTCATCAGAGCGGCGAGCGCCTTGACTTCGTCTTCATCGACCGTGTCGGAGTACCTGATGCCTCCTTTCACCGGAAGCTTATGGTAGCTGTGTTCGACCCGCCAACCATGAAGGGTCTCAAATCCCTTCGACGTCCTGACAGGAAATTGAAATGAGTAAACGCTGTTACAACCTTTGATTTGTTCGAGCAGACCTTTTGGGTGAGTCGTGAATGCTGTAGCTCTGTCGAAATTGCGGTTTACATTTTCGAAGAAGCTCAGTTTCTTATTCGAGGCTGACATACTTCCCCCGTTTCTTGAATTTCAGAGTTATGATAGATGGTATGCGGAAAACGGCCGATTCGCCCTTTTCTCATGAGCCAATTTAGCCTGAACCTGTGAATTGAAAAATGACCTTCCACACTTGACGACCGAATCGCAGAAGAGAAGTTATTCTATTAGATATTATCGGAATAAATTACTGAAACTCAATCGCGAGAAACTTGAACCGCTGTCCCATAACACAGGACTTCCGTTACTCCGTTCATCAACTCGGTTGCATCATATCTGACACCCACTACTGCGTTCGCTCCGAGCGCCTCGGCGTGTTCCAGCATCATATCGAAAGCCTCTTCCCGTGACTTCTCGCAAAGTTGAGTGAACAAAGTTATGTTCCCGCCCAATATTGTCTGTAGCGATCCGCCAATCGTCCCGAAGACGGATCTTGATCGGACCGTGATACCGCGAACAACTCCAAGCTGGCGGGTAATCTTATAACCATTCAAATCAAAGGTGGTCGTCGTCATCGAGTGTTCCATGATTGCTTATCTCCTCTTTTGTAATTCATTAATTATTGGATCCGATGGAATGTATGCGTGGAGCGAACATAGCCGGCAAGCCCTGCAGCGCCGGGGCTAGGGAGATGTTCTTCAAATACACGAGAGAATATAAATCCGTTAATCCAATAATCCGATTCTCCATTATTCCGATATCCTTTGAGTCTCCACCTGGTGTTTGGACACTCAAGCCATGATGTAGTAAATTCCTTCAACTACTTAAGGATCTTATGAGAAAAACCATTTTAATCGCAGGCGTTTTCTCGTCTCTTTTGTTGGCGTCCTGTTCTCCGACTAAATCAAGAGTGGATTTAGTTCTGGTCCACGGTCGCTTCGATACACTCGACGGTCGCCTACCGGTAGCCGAGGCCGTTGCGGTGAATAAAGGAGTTGTCGTCGGCGTGGGATCAAACTCCGCTGTACTGGCACACTTTACCGCAAGTGTAACGATAGACTTGAAGGGTGCTTATGTGCTACCGGGGCTTATCGACGGCCATGCACACATGGTTGCTTTGGGAGTTAGTTTAAGCACGCTTGATTTGATTCACGCGAAATCAGTCAAGGATGTCGATGAGCTAGTTCAAAAAGCCGCGAAGAAATTTCCGGCAGGCTCGTGGATACGCGGCAGTGGCTGGAGTCCTGCAATCTGGCCAGGTCCCGATTTCCACGCCGACAAAAATCTAGACAGCGTGGCGCCGGGCGACTATGTTTTTCTTGTCAGCTCAGATGGTCAGGCGATCTGGGTGAACTCGAAAGTCCTTGATCTTGCCGGGATTACAAACTCAACACCTGAGCCGAAAGGTGGAAAGATCATTAGGGACAAAAGGGGAAATCCAACCGGCATTTTAGTGGGCAGCGCAATAAACCTGGTGGCAGAAAAAATGCCGCCGCCAGGCGAACATGAAATCGAGAATGCGATCATGGTTGCCGCAGATACCTGTGCACGTTATGGTTTGACGGAAGTCCAGGACGCAGGGATCAGCGAGCGGACTTTGCGGGCGTATGAGAATCTCGATCGTGAGCATAAACTGAAGATTCGTGTCTATGCAATGTACGACGGAAACGATACTACTCTCCCCGACATTCTGAAAAAGGGACCGATCAGTAGTCGAGACGGCTACTTCACTATGCGCTCCGTCCGTGTCGACATGGATGGAACGCTTCACTCGCGGCAAGCTGCACTTGTACACTCCTATTCCGACGATCCTGCCAGCTACGGCATGACACTCATGAGCGGGAAGAGTCTCGAGAATCTCACAATTGCATCTCTCTCGTCCGGATTCCAGGTATGCACGGAGGCACATGGAGACCGCGCCGTCAATGTTGCGCTAAATGCATATCAAAGAGCGCTGAAGATCGCAAAAGTTGGTGATCCTCGCCTGAGGATTGAAGGCGCCGATGTGCTCTTGCCGCGTGACATCGGTAAATTCGAGGACCTGAATGTACTCCCATCAATGCAGCCGGCCCGTCTCACTTCAGATATGTTCTGGATCGAACGACTTCTCGGTGCGAGGCGAGTGTCTAATTATGACGTTTGGAAATCGCTGCTCGACACCGGCACGATTATTATTGGCGGTTCCGATTTTCCTTATGAAAGTCCTGACCCGCGGCTCGGCATTTATGCTTCGGTCACGAGGGAAGACGCAAACGGGTTGCCCGGCTCATTTGCAGACGCACGGAGATATTTCTCTTTGTCCCCCGATGCTCTCGCAGACAGTTCCGATTTCGACCGTGGTTTTTTCCCGGCTCAAAGGATGAATATGGAAGAAGCGATAAAGGCTTTCACTAAATGGCCAGCCTTTGGCGCATTCCAGGAAAAGGAAAAGGGAAGCATTTCGGTTTGGAAGGATGCGGACTTCACCATACTTGCATCTGACCTGCGGAAACTTCCTCCACGGGATGTATTGTCTGACCATATCCTGGCGACGCTCGTAGGCGGGAAACTGGTGTATGCGAGTCCACTCTGGAAAAATGTCTCATTTGAAACCCCGGAAAACAATTGACAATAACAGCAGGATAAGTATCATGGAACTGAAAGTTGTAACAATCGAAAAACCGGAGGAAGTCAATTTCATTCTCGGACAATCTCATTTCATCAAGACTGTCGAGGACTTGCACGAGGCAATCGTACAGACTGTCCCTCAAATGAAATTCGGGATTGCATTTTGCGAATCCTCCGGTCCGGCACTTGTCAGATTCTCAGGGAACGACGAATCCCTGATCGGCCTGGCTAAATTAAACGCTTTGAAAATCTCAGCGGGGCATTCTTTCATCATCTTTCTCCGGGACGGATTTCCGGTAAACATTCTAAATGTTATCAAGAATGTTCCTGAAGTTGCCGGTGTGTATTGCGCCACGGCCAATGCGGCGCAGGTCATCGTAGCGGAAACAGAACAGGGGCGCGGAATACTTGGCGTAATCGACGGTGTCTCACCGAAGGGAACGGAATCGGAGTCGGACAAACATGCTCGCCATGACTTCCTGCGAATGATAGGGTACAAACTGTGAACTACCACCGGCAAAGCCGGTGGCTTCTGAAAAGGATATATGTCCAACAGATCT
>JAKASW010000179.1 GCA_021818875.1 Bacteroidota bacterium | reverse complement strand
GCGACGCATTAAGATTAGAGAGTGGAGCACAGATCCGAGAAGTGCAGCTGTTGGAGTCAGCTGCACCTATCTATGACGCTCTCAATAGTGCGGCTTGGATTAATCTTTCAGTACAGCCCCTGTGTTTGCACTTGTGACGCTCTGCGCGTAACGCTTGAGATAACCGTAGTTAATTCGCAGCTCGAACGGTGGAATTGCCGATGACCGCTTCTCTATCGTACCACTATCCACTAGAAGTTCAATCTTTCTTCCGGGTATATCGATTCTAATTCTGTCCCCATTTTTCACGGCTGCAATTGGACCTTTGTTTGCTGCTTCAGGAGACACGTGCCCAATACACGCGCCGCGTGTACCTCCGGAAAAGCGGCCGTCGGTAATGAGCGCCACTTTGTCCCCGAGCCCCATTCCCATCAGGTACGACGTTGGCGCAAGCATTTCCTGCATGCCGGGTCCGCCCTTTGGTCCCTCATATCGGATGACAACCACATTTCCTGGTTTAACCTTGCCGTTAAGTATTCCATCTACTGCTTCTTCTTGAGATTCAAAGACTATCGCCTCGCCTTCAAAGGTTAACATCTCTTTGTTTACTCCTGCTGTTTTCACTATCGCACCATCAGGAGCCAGACTTCCAAACAAGATCGCGAGACCGCCATCTTTTGAATATGCTCTTTCAACAGACCGGATGCATTGTGGATCAGTAATCGTCGCACTCGCTATGTTTTCACCGAGCGTTTTGCCAGTCACGGTTTTTGCTTCAAGTTGGAGGAGCCCTGGAATTTTAGAAATCTCCTTCAAAATCGCGCTGACGCCGCCAGCTTTGTCGACATCTTCAACGTGATAGGAAGATGATGGGCTTACTTTGCAAATGTTGGGTGTCTTTTGAGAAAGCTCATTTATCTTTCTCAAGTCGAATTGGATCCCAGCCTCATGTGCAATTGCAAGGGTATGCAGGACAGTATTCGTGCTTCCGCCCATTGCCATGTCGAGAATTAATGCATTGCTGATCGATCGTTCAGTGACAATGTCCTTTGGCTTGAGGTCTAGTTCTATCAGCTTCATTATCTGCCTTGCAGCGGCGCGATAAAGTTCCTCACGCTTCTTATCCACGGCAAGGACAGTTCCGTTTCCCGGAAGACCTAAACCAAGCGCCTCGGTAAGACAGTTCATCGAATTTGCCGTGAACATCCCACTACATGAGCCGCAGGTTGGACAACCGTTTCGTTCGAGATCAAGGAGCTGCTCGTCGTTTATCTTTCCAGACTTATAAGACCCGACGCCTTCGAACACCGATATGAGGTCAACTGTCCTTCCGTCTTTCGTGTGTCCAGCTGCCATCGGCCCGCCACTGACAAAGATTGTGGGGATGTTAACCCGCATTGCCGCCATCAACATCCCGGGCACGATCTTGTCGCAGTTAGGAATGCAAACCATCCCATCGAAATGATGAGCTCGTACCATGGTCTCAACCGAGTCGGCAATAAGCTCGCGGCTTGGAAGCGAGTACTTCATCCCAACATGCCCCATGGCAATCCCATCATCGACCCCGATCGTGTTGAACTCGAAAGGAACACCCCCGGCTTTTCTTATTTCTTCTTTGATCAGTTCTCCGACTTTATTCAGATGAACATGCCCTGGAATTATCTCAACAAAAGAGTTCACTACAGAGCGTGTTGCCGAATGGTGAACCATGATAGTAGACGGAACGTCAAATAAGGGAAGAAGGGAGTAAGGCATGATAACGCACGAGAGTTCGCAGTTGACGTTCCACTCGGAGATATATGATCGGTGTGTACCATTAAATCATCCGTATCGCCGGATGCAGGAGTGTCTAGATATGAAGCGGCTGAGCGCAGTAATAGAGAAGCGGTACAGCAGAATAGGGACGACTGGTTATGCGGTGGAAAGTGCGATCAAGATGCTGCTTCTGCAATTTGTGGAGGATTTAAGCGACCGAGAAATGGAACGAGGAATGCGGGAGAACATGGCGTTCCGGTGGTTCTGCGGATTTACACCAGAGGATGAGACACCGGATTTCACTTATTTCACGAAGCTGCGCAAGCGAATAAGGACCAAAGGGATTGCGGCACTATTCAACTGTTTTCAGGAGATGTTAAAGGGAAAAGGGTACATAACAGGAACGTTCACTTTCCTGGATGCGAGCAGTGTAATAAGTAAGACACATCTGTGGAAAGAACGGGATAAAGCGATTACCAAGGGGGAAGATACATTAAACAACCAGAACGTTGCCAAGCATGCAAGTGATCCTGATGCCAGTTTTGGCGCAAAGAGCAAGAAGAAATTTTGGTATGGATATAAACGTCATGTGTCGGTAGATATGAGACACGGATTCATAAATAAAGTAACCATGACAACTGCAAAGATCTCTGATAACGATCCTTGTGTGGTTAAGAGTATTTGTCCAGACGGAGGCATGGTGTTTGCCGATAAGCTGTATGACACGAACGATGTAAAACATGTTCTTCGGACAAAGGGATGTGCTTCGGGGATAATTCAGAAGAACAACCGCAAGACGAAGGACTTTGATTTGGACAGGTGGCGTTCCAGAGTGCGGATGCCATACGAGAGCACTTTTTCACGTCTAACGAAATTTGCCCGGTACAAGGGGAGTCTGAAAATGCTCTTTCAGGGATTTGTTGAAGCATTCGCATTTAACCTCAGGTTGTTGGCAAAGCTTGTTCCAGAGGGCGAGCTGTCCCCAGCAGTCTGAATATGAACCATGGCACACAATAAAGAGAAAAACCTATCAGTTAAAAAAGATATTGGGTGACCACAAAGGTGAATTAATAACCCGAATTTTCTACAATCATGAATTTATCCACCTTCAATCTGCAACGCTACCCTTTTCGTCAATTAGGCAACACGCTCATCATATCAACATTAACTTGGTTTCCGTCCTGCTTGCTCTCCTGGCGGGGCTGCTCATCGTTCTTCTGACGATAGGCTACCAGGCGGTGAATGCAGCGATGGCAAACCCGGTTGAGTCCTTAAGATATGAATAGAAATGACGAGATGCCGCTTGCGGCATTGAATCGCTGCGGCATGAATTAAGTCGCTTGTGCAAGAAATGCTGTGACAGGGATCTTTGAAATTCTCTGAGTATCGGGCTAAATTAGCCAACAAGCGGGGTCTGGCGGTGTCGTAGAAATTGTCTCTTTCACATAGATTCCAAGGACGACTCCTGTAATATCGGAATACCGATCGCGACGCACAACAAATTCAGAGGGTGATGCTATGAAAAGAGTACTTACATTTTTTGCTTATCTGCTCCTTTTCCCTGTAATCCTATCAGCACAGACAACCCTCACTGGTACGCTTCTCGATCAGGATGGCAAGCCGATGCCGATGGCAAATGTGACTGTTGCAAAGCCCATGGGACAAGGCTTGGTTAAAATTGTGGAAGCCGAGAAGGACGGTAAGTACAGCTTGACCATAGACTCCCTTGGAATTTGGATGCTTACCTTTACTGGCGTAAGTCACAGCCATCAAACTGTCGCATTGTACGTAAATAAGTCCGGGATGATCAAGCTTAATGTACGACTTAAGACTTATGACTATCTGGACACATTCAGGGATGTCAGGATAAATGGGAACTTTAATCATTGGGTTTTTCGAACTGCTGTCGGGGTGAAAAAACAACCCAGTGGTACCTATAGCGTGACTATAAAGATGAAGGCTGACACTCTCATCTATGAACTCATGGGACTCGCGAAATTCGGCCGCACCATCAATGGAACTCAGTCCGACACTTACCTTTATGATAAGGAGGGTGATTATGGATCTGTAGTGTATCCAGTCAACGGCATGACAAAAATCGTATTCGATCCTGCCAAACTAGATAGATCAAGTAAGGCCGCCGTAATATCGTTTCCTGATTCCGAAGAGGTCAGTGCCAGGTTTGCACGAATTTACGATGAGATGAACCGGACCGAAACTGCATACTGGGATTCTGTTGATGACTTTAAAAGATCTGGCGGACGTATGTCGCAGTTCAAATACGATTGGTCGGGGATTGTCACAAATTTGCAGAGGCATATCGAACAAGAAAAAAACAAGTTATTGCGCCAGGAATTGCTCTTCCGCTATTTGATGATGTCTTATATGGGCGTCAACGTGGACACGAGTATTGTAGCACACTTTCTTGAAGTTGATTCTTCTATGTCTGCAATGCGGTCCTTGGAACTCCCATTTTATATGCATAAAGACCCGGTGAGTTACGCTAACTCGTGGGTTTTATATAACCAGATGATGTATGCGAAAAGCGTTACTGACAGTATTAGGATGGCAGAGTGTTTTACAATTCTTGTTGATCGGTATCCGAGCACGCCTTACGGAAGATGGCGAAAGCACTATATTCTCCAAACAGAAGGATTGCGCCAGGGAAAAAAGCTCCGATCTACAAAATTCCTTCCCTGACAGATTCCACGAATGAATTCGCGAACGAGACCTTCAAGGGCAAATACTATATGATCGATTTCTGGGCAACCTGGTGCGGGCCCTGTGTCGGAGAGATGGAATATCTGCAAGAGGCTTATGAAAGGTTCAAAGATAAGAATTTTGTAATGCTGAGTGTGTCGCTCGATAGTTCCCCGAAGGACGTCGTGAAGTTTCGGGAAGGCAAATGGCACATGCCATGGTTCCAGGCTTTTGCCCCAGGTGGATGGAACAACAAGATGGTCAAAGACTTTGCAACTTTTGGTATTCCACATCCCATTCTAATCGATCCGACAGGTAAGATAGTAGCCATGGACAACCAACTGCGTGGTGATCAGCTTAAAAGGACTCTGGAAAAATTCTTGGGCAAATAGCGCTTCCTGCATTTTGAGTATCTGAATCATGATAGCCAAAGTAGTGGGTCATTTAGTGAAACGTGGGAAACAATTCGCCATACTCCGTTTTCTCTTCTCCCGATCTTACTGGAGTTGATTCATGGTGACAAGTTACCTGAAATCTGCAATACGCAACCTTGCAAAACGGAAACTGCTTTCAAGTATGATCATTCTCGGGCTCGCGCTGGGAATCCTTTCCAGTTTTCTCCTGCTTACGTATGTCATCGACCAGTTTAGTTATGACCGTTACTTGCCGGATTCTAATCGAATCTACCGGATAACGAGCGACTACCATGGAATGCAAAACAATTTCGCCAGCGAACAAATCGCACGATGCTACTACAACTGGATCCGTCAGATCAAGACCGATTATCCTCAAGTCGATCAGCTTGTGAAGCTCAACGATCCCGCAATCGTTGCCGTCACTGCAAATCAGAAAACGTTTCGGCCAGAGAATTTCTATACGACGGATTCGAACTTTTTCGATATCTTCAAATTCAAATTCATCCGGGGAAGGCGCACCAATGCACTGAAGTCTCCAATGTCCGTTGTGCTGAGCCAAAGCGTCGCACAGAGATATTTCGGCAGTGTGGACCCCGTAGGTAGAACGTTGAAGGTACTCGACCAATGGTCCATTTCCTCCGAATACCGTGTTACGGGTGTGATGAAAAATGTTCCTGCTAATTCCCATTTCCATCCTGAATTTATAGCATCGTGGCCCACCAAGTATGCGGCAGAAAATCTTGGGTATTACTACATGCTGCTCAAACGGGACGCGAGTGTGAAAACATTGGAGTCGAAACTGGGACAATTTGTGTCATCACATCTGCCGCCGAAAGAAGCTTCTCACTTCTCTCTACGCCTGCAGCCGCTGACAAGCATACACCTCTATTCTCATCTGCAGAAGGAATTGGAAGTGAATGGCAGCGCGACGCAAGTTTATGCGCTTCTGATTGTCGCGCTTTTGATCATCGCAATATCGTGTATCAACTATGTCAACCTGGCAATCGCCCGGAAAACCGCTTCACTGAAAGATGTCGGAGTCAGAAGGGTTCTGGGAGGAAGCACGGGTGAACTATTCGCTCAGAACATTGTCGAGTCAACGACTTACATTTTCCTGTCTCTGGCTCTGGTGCTGTTGCTGTTCGAGCCTTGCATGCTTGCGCTAAGGACCTTTTCGAGCTTGAGAATTGATATCCCTGCTTCGACGATTCCATATCTTGTGCCTTTGTTTGTCGGGGAGATCGCTATGCTCTGTCTGATTTCGGGAGGCTATCCCGCATTTGTCATGAGAAATGTGTCATCCGCAGCCATTCTTGGATCGAGCAAAAGCTCATCAACACTATCCGTTCCCAGATTTCGTGGGATGATTTCCCGGAAGGTATTGCTCGTCATACAATTCTCGATGGCGATACTTCTGATTTCCGCGGTTATGATCGTTTATGAGCAAATGGAGTACGTGGCAAACATCGATATGGGTTACGATTCTGACCAACTCCTTGCGCTGCCGAGTATTCCTTTCTCGGCGAGGCAAAAATATGCGGTGCTGAAAAAGGAAATAACCGACCAGACTGGAGTTGTCGGGATGACTTCTGCCCTCGAAGTCCCATCACAGAAGATCGTCGACAACTGTCAAGTATTCACCGGCGGTGGGTGGAACAGTGAAAACCCGCCTTCCTGTGAAGTGCTGCCTGTGGACAGAGACTTCATCAACGTAATGAGAATGAAACTTATCGCCGGAAATTCGTTCAGGAAATTTGTTCCTGTCGATTTTGATGCTCATCAGTTCAATGGCCAAAAAGATTTCGAGAAATACTTCGAGACTACAAACAGGGTATACATTGTCAATCAAGCTGCCATGAAAGCCATCGGGTGCAAGACGCCTGCCCAGGCAATCGGAGAACCGATCGGAATCCGCCTCAATGGAATTGATTTCAAATACGGACCCATTGTCGGAGTAGTGAAGAATTTCAATTTCACTTCACTTCATAACCGGATAGAGCCGGTGGTTATGTTTGTCGAACCGATATGGTTTGCCAATGCCCTTATCAGGGTACGGACCAGAGACCTTCGTAATACACTTGGCAATATCGAGAAAGTGTGGAGTAAAGTGAACCCCGCGTATCCGTTCGACTATGAATTTGTAAACGAAGGCTTTGCGGCAAAGTACGTTGCTGACAACCAGTTTAAGATAGTTATGGGACTATTCTCATCGATTGCAATCATTATTGCATGTATCGGCCTGTTCGCTGTGTCTATGTTTACTGCTGAGCGCCGCATCAAAGAGATCGGCATACGCAAGGTGCTAGGAGCGCACGTGTCGGAGATCGTCATTATGCTGACGAAAGATCTTACAAAATGGACAATTATCTCCAATGCGATTGCGTGGCCGCTTGCTTACTACGCCATGACCAAATGGCTGGAGGGTTTTGCGTACCACATCCATATTCAGATGTGGACCTTTGTGCTTGCAGGCTTGATAACATTTTTCGTGGCAGCTTTTACCGTCGGTCTGCAGGCTCTGAAGGCAGCGGCGGCGAACCCGGTGGAGAGTTTACGATATGAATAGAAATGACGACAGCCCGCGAAGCGGGGTTGAGGCACTAAGGTATGAGTAGGTTGTAGGACGTAGGTAGTAGGCTTCAGGGAAATGAGAATCGGCGAGCGGGCGAATCGGCGAAACGGAGAGGGGGAGAAGTCAAGAAGATGAGAAGATCGGAAAGGGAGGATAGAAATGGAACGGGGAACATGGAACAGGTAGAAAAGGAGAGTGGAGTGATTGTGATAACGAGTGCCGTAGGCACGAAGTATTTGTAGCTATGTAAAATTTTGAACATGCCCATGTTCTTATCTTTCATTTCTTTGTTCTCCAAAGGAAATTTAGATGCGAGGGAAAAGGAAATCAACATAGGATCGGGAATCGGAGGACGGAGAACGTACCACGGAACACAGAGAGCTTTTGCACCGATCTGCGTGTTCCGTTCTCCTTGTTCCGTGTCCCATTCTTTTGAATGAGCTGGAGTTGAATCATGCTTAGAAGTTATCTTAAGTCCGCCCTTCGCGCCATCCGCCGCGCTAAACTTTTCTCTGTCATAAACATTGTCGGTTTGTCGCTTGGACTCACCGCCGCGGTGATTATTGGGCTCTGGGTGCATTACCAGATCAGCTACGACACCTTCAATGCGAATGCAAATCGTATCTACAGAGTTACGGAGCATTTTAGTCACGGGGATAACTCGACAACACTCCCGCTGACTCCGGCTCCGCTGGCAACTACACTGAAGCAGCTTCCCCAAGTTGAGGATGTGGTGCGATTGAACGACCAGGGAAGGGATGTCGTCCTTCGGAACGGCACGCGGGAATTCAACGAGAGCGACATATTTGATGCAGACCCATCTTTGTTCAAGATCTTCACGTTCCATTTTTTGGAGGGAAGCGCCGATGCAGCGTTGAAGGATCCTTATTCAGTCGTGTTGATAGAACCGGTTGCCAGAAAACTGTTTACGGGAAAAAATCCCATCGACCGGACAATCAACATCGGGACATTCAACAGTAACCATGATTACAAAGTCACCGGAATAATTTCGCCTCTTCCTGGAAATTCTCAATTTCATCCGACGGTCATTATCTCACGAATCAGTCTGCCGGAGCCAAAGAGTCACTCCGTTGCTGAATGGTATCAGCTAAGCTGGTACACATATTTTCTCCTCAGGCGTGGAGTACCGGTATCATCGGTGGAGGCACAACTCCCAAGAATCCTCAGCCAGGGTATGGGTGAACAGAACGCAGAAGGGTGGAAGTTGGGGATACAGAAGCTGACCCACATCCACCTGCACTCCCATCTACTTCTCGAGATTGAACCGAACGGCAATATTCAGACAGTGATGATTGTATTGTCGGTAGGCATATTCATCCTTCTTGTTTCGCTGATCAACTTCATAACGCTGTCCGTCGCTCGATTTTCCGACCGGGCGAAGGAGGTCGGTGTGCGGAAAGTGGTTGGTGCAGGACGGAAGGATCTGGTTCTTCGATTCATGGCTGAGGCTGTTATACTATCGCTTGCGTCCGGCATAGCGGCAATATCACTTGTCGAGGTCTCGCTTCCAC
>JAKASW010000178.1 GCA_021818875.1 Bacteroidota bacterium | reverse complement strand
GGTACAACGCTGCTCTGATAGTGCCGGACATGGATTATCTGAAGGAATTTGCAAAAGGGAAAAACATTCTCTTTGACTCAAATGAAGAATTGATCTCCAACGAGGAGATCCTCGAAGCAGTACGGAAGGATATCAACGTCGTCCAGAAAGACCTTGCTAAGTACGAGCAGGTGAGACGATTCAAATTGTTGCCTTCTCCATTCACGGTGGAAAACGGAGACCTGACTCCCACTTTGAAAGTGAAGAGAAGGGTGGTAGAACAAAAATATTCAGAACTTATAGAAAGTATGTATAAATAGTGGGATTGAAATGAACTTACGCGAAAAAGAAAACCAGTTCCTTTTGCACACGTACAAGCGTCTTCCTATAGAGGTAGATCATGCTGACGGGGTTTATGTCTATGGCAAAGACGGGAAGAAGTATCTCGATTTCTTTGGTGGGATAGCAGTTAACGCATTGGGATACAACAATTCGAGAGTAAAAGCTGCAATTGTCAACCAGGCTAATCGTTATCTCCATATGTCGAACACGTTTTACATGGACGTTCAGATAGAACTTGCCGAGACATTGTGCAAATTGTCGGGCTACCCGAAAATGTTCCTGACAAATTCGGGCACAGAGGCCGTCGAAGCTGCCATCAAGATATCGAGGAAGTGGGGGAAGAAGCACGGCAAGGCAAACCTGTTTGCTTTGACGAATTCATTCCATGGTAGGACAATGGGATCCCTTTCGCTTACAGATCGTGAGAAGTACCGTCAGGACTTCGATCCATTCCTCCCTTCGGTGGATCACATTGCCTTCAACAATCTGAATGATCTCAAGACGAAAGTAGATGCCGCTACGGCAGCCGTATTTATAGAATTCATTCAAGGCGAGGGCGGCATCAATGTGGTGTCGAGTGAATTCATCGAAGAATTGTACAACCTCAAGAAGAAATACAACTTTCTTGTCGTGGCAGATGAAATCCAATCCGGAATATATAGGACTGGGAAGTTGTTCGCGTTTGAACATTTCGGCGTTCGCCCGGACATCGTGACAGTAGCGAAGCCGATCGGTGGTGGCCTCCCGCTTGGCGGAATTCTTGTCGACTCTTCGGCCGAAGATGTGCTTGGCTATGGCACACACGGCACAACGTTCGGCGGCAATCCTCTATCCTGTGCAGCCGGGCTTGCTACCCTGGCGGAGCTGACGGAGAAAAAGTTTGACGAGCATGTGACGAAAATAGGCGGATATCTGAAAAGAAATTTGATCGAGTTCAAAGAGAGTCATCCGGATTTCGTCGCGGAGGTTCGAGGAATTGGTCTGATGCTCGGGGTGGAATGTAGGAAGGAATGCGGTGAAACAGTTAGTGCGCTTCTAACGAACGGAGTGATAGCCAACTGTACCAGCGGAAATGTAATTCGCCTGCTGCCTCCTTTGGTTGTCGAAAAAGAGCACGTAGATATTTTCATGTCCAGGCTTTCAGAAACCGTTTCAGAAGCCACTAAGATTTCGGTCAAGTAACGGGGCGCAAACGTGAGGTTCAACCAGATGGCTAAAACGATAATCGAACCGTTTAAGATTAAGTCGGTTGAGCCCATAAAATTCACGAGTCCGGAATATCGTGGGCGGGTTCTAAAGGAAGCTCACTACAACCTCTTCCTTCTAAAAGCAGAAGATGTTCTGATAGACTTCCTGACGGACTCGGGCACGGCTGCGATGAGCTCGAAACAATGGGCAGCGCTCATGGACGGAGATGAATCCTATGCAGGCTCCAGAAGTTTTTTTACATTTGAAAAAGTCGTCAAGGACTTAACGGGACTTCGACACATAATCCCTACACACCAGGGCAGGGCCGCGGAGAAAATTCTCTTCACTGTGGCGGGCGGCAAGGGAAAGGTGATTCCTAACAACACTCACTTCGATACGACGCGAGCTAATGCAGAATTTTCGGGTTGTATCGCTGTTGACTTACCTGTACAAGTGGCATTGGAGACGGATGCCTTTGCCGACTTTAAGGGAGACATGGATCTGAATCGGCTCGAGGATCTGGTCAAGCGGACCGGAAGAGAGAAGATTCCCTTTTGCATGATTACGGTAACGAATAATTCGGTCGGCGGTCAACCGGTGAGCATGAAAAACATCCGCGAAGCGAAATTACTGCTTGATAAATTTGATATTCCATTGATACTGGATGCGTGCCGGTTTGCTGAGAACGCTTTCTTCATAAAGCTTAGGGAGCCCGGTTACAGAGAGAAATCGGTCAGGGAAATTGCACGTGAGATGTTCAGCTACGCGGACGGATGTACTATGAGCGCAAAGAAAGATGCGCTTGTGAATATTGGGGGATTCCTTGCCCTTAACGACGAAGCATTGGCGGAGAAGGCACGAAGTCTTTTGATCATGACCGAAGGATTTCCGACATACGGTGGCCTTGCCGGAAGAGACCTCGATGCCATGGCACAGGGTCTTGTTGAAGTCCTGGACGAGGATTACCTGAAATATAGAATAAGATCGATTGAGTATTTTGGAGAGAAATTACTGAAGGAAGGAGTGCCGGTCTTAGTTCCGACCGGCGGACACGCAGTCTTCCTCGATGCGAGGAGATTCCTACCGAATATTCCGTCAAGCTCGTATCCTGGACAGTCTATCGCGGTAGAATTGTATATCGAAGGAGGGATAAGGAGTGTCGAAATTGGTTCGGTCATGTTTGGAAAGGAAGCGGGTGGTGAGTTCCAAGCCGCGCAGCTTGAATTAGTCCGCCTCGCTGTCCCACGGCGTGTGTACACTCAGAGTCACATCGATTTTGCAGCAGAGCTGATTATCGAGGTCTTTAAGCGACGTGAAAACATTCCGGGATATAAGATAACCTACGAACCACCATACCTCAGACATTTCACGGCGCATTTTGAACCGGTGCTGAGCTGATGAGCCGGATGACAGCGAAATATTCGGCTGTTACCGAGGGGGCGTTGGTGGTTGCTGAGATGTTCCGTACAACGCCTTTGCCTGGAAGGCTAGGATTCATGCCTGGAGCACGCGGGTACGACACACTGGCAGGGCAGATTACGATCACTGGGCACCGGTGCTTATGATGCAGTGGATTTCCGTAATGGCTATGAGGGCTGTTAGATGTCGGCATAACAGAGCGTCCTTCCCAAACACTCTTCCCGGGAATCTTTCCGGGCATGTGACAGGATTGGCTCTTGATGCTGCGCAGCAGACTTGCGGGAATACACATGAATAACTCTTGCGGCTTTCGTCGGACCATCCCGACGCAATTGTTACTGGCTTCTAAGTGAAATCCCAGAAATCGTGGCTGCCAATGAAGTCTGTTGCGTCTACATGCTTGCCAGCGGGCCGCATGAAGTGGGTTCACCAGCAACCTCCCTGTTGGAACTTTTCAGCGCAAGGAAGGTGGCTAAGTAAGATTCACGGGGCGCCATTTGGTAAAACCTTTAGTCTATAAAGAGATTCTCCTTGAACCATCTGTTGCGTTCAAGTGTGAGAAGCAGTTGAAGAAGTGGAATCGCGATTGGAAGATCAAGAAGATTGAGAAGCATAATCCAGATTGGAAGGATCTCTATAAAAATGGTTCGATTTTGTCGTTACCAATCGAATGAAGAGGCATAAAGGTCTTGACTACGTGTGCGGTTTGCGGGGCGAGCAATCCTGACCTGACAACCAGGTGCAAGTCGTGTGGAAGCAACCTCCAGGAAAGGGCAAAGGCTTTAAACCTGTTTTCGACAGTCTTCGGTCTCTGGAAATACCCCGATTATACAATTCGAAAAGTAGTTTTGGCGGAACATAGAAATTATACTTTTGTGCTGGCAACCTTCGAAGCCATCTTTCTTAGCTTCTTTTGCCTGTTTCAAATAAAGGCTGGTGACATTTATTCGATCCAGTTGCCGAAGTTGCTCGACACGGGTCTACTTTTCGGAGTCGCACTGTTCCTTCCCATGATTTATCTTTCTTCAATCGTGAGCTATCTTTTAATGCGTGCGTCTCGAAAGGGAGTGCCGTTAGGGAATTTTATTTCCGGTGTTGTATACGGCCTGCACCCTCTTGCCCTGGGTTCAGTTATTCTGCTGCCGATGGAAATCGCAGTCTATGGACCGTACCTTCTTTCGAATAATCCGGCGCCATGGATCATCAACGCGCCTCCGTTCTACATGTTCGCTTTTCTGAACCTTGTGGTCGCTGCAGCCGCGTTGAGCCTCATCGTTCGTCTGGCCAAGCTGATATTTTCAAAGAGGATCATTGCTGCCGTGCTCGTCGGAGTGATGCTGGTTTCGTCTGTCGCAGCGACGGAGACGGCAAAGCAGTTTTTGAAAAATGAGACTGCCATCAACGCCGAATCAAAATAGAGAATGAATCCTGTTGATACATGATAAGATGCCGGGAGCATCATCAAGAAGCTCGGATGGGAAAAGAAAAGGAACAACATGATGAAGTGCCGTGAGCTTGATTCAATGAAACTGGATGAAAACACAAAAGGAGACTTTGTATGGAATACCTGAACTCGGTGGCAAACATCAAGCATGGTCTGATTGTCTCATGCCAATTTGATTCCGACGATCCCTTCAACAAGCCGGAATATATTGCATTGTTTGCACAGTCAGCTCAACTGGGTGGTGCAGCCGGAGTTCGCATCGAAGGAAAGGAAAACATTAAAGCGGTTAAATCTTCCTTGAAGCTTCCTTTAATCGGTCTTACACAATCTTCGTATCCTGACGGGTCGGTTCTTATTACCCCGGACATCAAACACGTGGAGGATATATTGGAGGCAGGGGCAGACATAGTCACGCTCGATGTCACCGAGCGAGTCCGTCCGAATGGAATGACAGGATTCGAGTTCTTAAAGCGTATCCGTGTAAATCATCCTGCAACTCTCCTTATGGCTGACGTGTCCAATTTCGAAGAAGGAGTTCAGGCCTCCGAGTTGGGTGCCGACCTTGTCTCAACGACCCTTTCCGGGTACACGCCCGCCACTGCAGAGAAAGCTGCGCAGGGAGTGGACTTCGACCTGGTTGGGCGGCTGTCCAGTTCTCTTGTCGTTCCGGTGATTGCTGAGGGAAGGTTCCTCCATCCCTCCGAAGTGGCACACGCTCTCGATTTGGGCGCTTATGCGGTGGTCGTCGGAGCGGCGATCACCAGGCCCACGGTAATTACTCAGATGTTTGTGCATGCAATTCAATCGAGGGGCCTGAATGAAGAAGAGAAGAATTAAAGTAGTTCAATTCGGCCTTGGTCAAATTGGTACTGGAATAGCAAAGGCTCTTCTTGGACACCCGGATAAATTTGAACTCATAGGCTGTGTCGATTTCTCGCCGGAGAAAGTCGGCAAGGATATTGGCGAATTGTTTGAGCTGAACACTCGTACCAATTTAAAGGTTGTCGAGTCAATCGGCGCTATTAAGAAGAAAGCCGATGTCGTGGTACAATCGACAGTCTCTTTTTTGCCGGAGGCGGCGGATCAGGTGAAATATCTGTTGGATCGTGGGTACAATGTTGTCACGACCGCAGAGGAGATTTTCTTCCTTGGTGGACGGGATCAGAAGACTCTTCGTAAGCTAGACAGCGCCGCGAAGCGCAATGGCGTGAGAGTCCTGGCGACCGGAGTAAATCCCGGTTTTGTGATGGACAGTCTTGTGCTTATGGTTACCGCCCCGTGTCTTTCGATTAAGAGTATCCGGGCGGAAAGGATGGTCAACTTGAGTCAAAGAAGACTCGCCCTGCAACGAAAACTTGGAGTTGGCCTTTCGACAAAGGAGTTTGTGGAGTCGGCGGCAGAAAACAGATTTGGTCATGCCGGGCTGGTTGATTCGGCCAACTTTCTTGCACACTACTTGAACATTCAGTACGACGACATGCGTTTTGAAATGCAACCTGTCTCTGCCGATTATGATTATCATGGAGAGGATATTTTCGTTGCAAAAGATCATGTGCTCGGCGTTCGACAAGAGGTAACCGCGAAGAAGGGCGATAATACACTCCTTTCTCTTAGATTGACCATGAGAATTGATGCCTCCATCGAATACGATGCGATTTTCGTTGATGGGACGCCACCGGTAAATGTTGTCATCAATAACGGTGTCATGGGGGACATTGCCGGCGTCGCGTTGATCGTGAACCAGATTGGTGCCTTCCTCGATTTGCCCCCGGGGTACCATGATATGTCGAATATCAGGATCCCGAGATTTGAATTAGGCAACATAGGGTAAGGGATGGTACATTCCACGGATAGAAGGGAGCATTGTAGAAACAGAGGAAGGGAATAGAAGGAATCGTGGAGCACATGGTTATTAGCGGAGATTAGCAAGGGGACGGCGGAAAGAGTAGAATGAAATCACGGTACGGGTTGTACTTTCTGTTGATGGTCCTTTACATCGTTGTGGTGTCGGCGTGGCTGCACCTTTACCCGCTACCCGGCGCGGGTGGGATTGCTTTTCTCTGTTTCAGTGCCGTAATCGTGTCGGCACTTATTATAACTTGGGCGGCGGAGGCGGCGGAGTTTAGTATCAGCCAGGGACTCGCAGTTGCTATCGTGGCATTCCTCCAGGTCGTCCCGGAATTCATGGTGGAGGCTGTGATTGCCTGGAAGAAAGACATTGACCTCATGATGGCAAACTTCACCGGCTCGAACAGGTTATTGATGGGCGTAGGCTGGCCCCTCATCTTCGTGACCGCGGACATTTATTCGAGAATGAAGGCTAATAAAGGCATTCGCTTCATCGAGCTCAGACCGGAGAATATTGTCGAGGTAGCGGCTCTTTTCATATCCTCGCTGTATTTCGTAATAGTTCTTGTGAAAAGGAATTTGCAGGTCTACGATGCTATTTTTCTCGGTTCCATTTTTGTCGGCTATATGTATGTCCTCAGAATTTTGCCCGAAGAGGAAGAAGAGAAAAAAGAATTGCTGTTGTCGATGCCCCGATCGCTTGTCAATCTGAAGAATGAGAAAAAAAGAGGGATCTTGCTCGCGGCTCTGTTTCTAGCAGGCGGCTTGACGATGTGGGCAGTCGCCGACCCGTTCCTAAAAAGTATGATCGCCCTCGCCGGAGGGGCGGGAATAAGTGATTTCGTCTTCATTCAATGGGTTGCCCCCTTTCTTTCGGAGTTCCCGGAGAAAGTCACTGCCTTCTACTGGGCAAAGTCGGTGCGACTTGCACCGATGGCTCTCCTGAATATGATAAGCAGCAAAGTAAACCAATGGACGCTTCTCGTCTCAATGATACCGATAGTATACTCTTTGTCGATGGGAAGGATTTCGACGATTCCGTTGGGTCCACATCATCGAGAAGAAATTCTTCTTACGATGATGATGACTTTCTACGGTTGTGCTGCTCTGGCAAAGCTGAGATTCACCCGCAGCAACGCAATAATACTATTCCTGCTGTGGCTTGCGCAGTTCATGTTCCCCTTTAATTTCACCTTTTTACCGAAGCTTCCCATTATCGGAAATAGCTCTCGGTTGGTCACGTCAATTGTCTTCGGGGTATTGACCGTATACGAGCTGGTACGACACAAAAGTGAGTTCAAGTTCAGACTCGGTGTAAGCGAGACGCTGAGACTAGCGACGGCAAAGAGAGAGCGAGGGTAAAATGGAAGGAAGACCATTCGGTGATCGCGCGGTAAAATTCATTGTGAACCCGGTTTCCGGCAACGGCAGGACAAGACGGATTTTGCCGAAACTTATCTGTGTGGCGAAAAAGCTTGGGATCAATTTCGATCTCCAGCTCACTGAAGCCCCGGAACATGCAACCGAATTGGCAAAAGAGGGAGCGGACGATTTTGACGTTGTAGTGGCGGTAGGCGGTGATGGTACAGTGAATGAGGTCGCGGCAGGTGCATGGAAGTCAAAAAAGGTCGTGGGGATAATACCGACGGGGACTGGCAACGACTTTGTTAGGGCAATCGGGAGACTGAAGGATTTGCATGACTACCTGAGCAGAGTAGTGGCAGGAAAGATCAAATCCATAGACGTGGGAACTATTTGTGTGGACAAGAAAGACCTGTTGTTTGTCAACGGTGTAGGGATTGGTTTCGATGCCGAAGTCGCCAGGGAAAGTCTAAATTTCAATCATCTGAAGGGACTGTCTCGCTATTTCGTTTCAGTTGTAAAGACTCTTTCGAAGTATAAGGCAAGCCAGATCAGGATCCAGCTTGATGACGATGTGTTGGACCAAAAGACCTTCCTTATTGCAATAGGGAACGGTATCTCCGCGGGTGGTGGTTTTCTTTTGACGCCGAACGCGATCCTAGATGATGGAAAACTGGATGCGTGTATTGTAAGAGACGTTTCTGTCGCACGGGTGTTGAAGCTTCTTCCATCCGTAATTCGTGGGCATCATTTGGCGCAGCCTGAGGTAACAATGAAGCGTACCACGAAATTGAGCATTCATTCTGAGTTGCCGGTTGCCGTTCACAGAGACGGTGAGATAGGTGCAGACAAGATTACAGATCTCGATATCAGCGTCATCCCTCGCAGCTTGAGAATTACTGTTTGACCGGATTTCTGTAAAGTTCAGGAACGAGAACCCCGTTCTTTGACGTTACAATAGTAGTATGGATTACACTAGACGAAAATTCCTGAACCGCATGTTGGGGGGAGCGGGTGCGATTATAGCAGGATACATTCTCTATCCGGTCATTAAATACCTCGGCCCACCTGCGATGGCTCTTGGCGAGAAGTCAAAAGTATTTGTGTCAGACACAGGTGTGATGAAGCGGAACACTGCCAAGTATTTTAAGTTTCTTGATGCACCGGCGGTTCTTGTCAGGCTGCCCGAAGGCAACTACACCTCGCTTTCAGCAAAGTGCACCCATCTGGGTTGCACAGTCCAGTTCAGGCCTAAAGGCGACTACTTCCACTGCGCCTGTCATGGAAGTGAATTTGCCATCACCGGCAAGGTTATGAGAGGCCCCGCGATCCTACCTCTTCCCAGATATGACGTATCGATTGCGGGAGACAAACCCTTAGTTTCGG
>JAKASW010000177.1 GCA_021818875.1 Bacteroidota bacterium | reverse complement strand
GTTACTCCTTTCCGCGCGCATTGCGCTTAACGTCCTCAAAACCGAATGCCGCTTTTTCCGTACGTCTTGTATAGAACACGACGCTCATGTCGTTTTTTTGCCCTTTGGCTGCATGATCGACTCGATGGGACTCCGAATCAGCCCCACATCCTTCCTACTCACGTGTGTATAAATCTCTGTCGTGCTGACCCTCGAATGTCCAAGTAATTTCTGTATGAACTTTATGTCCGTCCCCTGTTCCAGCAAGTGCGTGGCGAATGCGTGACGTAATGAATGAATTGAAACGTCCTTCGAAATTCCGGCTTTCCTGGCGGCCCCTTCAAAGACTCTTTCCGCGCTCCTCACCGAATAGGGCTTCCCCTTTTCCTGGCCCTCGAAAAGCCACTTCTCCGGCCTGTATGCCCTCCAGTAGTCCCGCAACCCGGCCAGAACAACCTCCGAAAGAATCGTGTACCGATCCTTTCTACCCTTAGCACCACGAATATGAATCATCATTCGGTCACTATCAACATCTGACGGCCTTAATCGAACCATCTCCCCCACTCTTAAGCCCGCCGAATACACAAGCATCAACATTATCTTGTGCTTGAAATTCGTCAGCGAATCAAACACAGCTTTCACCTCTTCAAGTGAAAGAACCACGGGAAGTTTATACTCCTTGAAAGGTCGTGGGATCCCCTCAAGCATGAAGGGACGTTTGTACAGCTCTGCGTACATGAACTTAAGCGCGCTCATCGCCTGACCGATCGTCCCCGCCGACATTCGTTTGTCCTGGACCAAGTGAATGAGATACTTTCGAACGTCTCCAACTTCAAGCTCCCTCGGATGCTTCGGAGCAAAATATTCCGCAAAGTCCTTGATGTGACTTCGGTACGATTTAAAAGTCTTGTAGGAGTAGTTCCTGAGTTTCAACTCATCATACAAGGCGTCGAATAGTCCTCGCGTTTTCTTCGAGTAGCTCCTTGCGCCTCCTATTTGCAAAGCTCCGTTCACCTTTTCGCGTCCACCGACTGCCATAAATCTAATCCTCCCTCCTTTAAGTGTCAAATTGATTCTCCACTGTGTAGTGGGTTATGTTGATGAGGCAGTGAGCTTCCTCCTGAATCCAGACCTGATCTCCGGTATGTACCTCCTGCACTTCCGGGAGGACAACTTTCCCATTGCCAACTTGATAGATCGCTACGACAACCCAATCATCTTCCTCGCTAACTTGAACGCTCTCATGCTCAACCCCGAGTCATGAGGTTTCAAACCCGATCTGTTCCGGTTTGGACGTAAGCGGATACGTTCAGATTGAAAGAGATGGGGACACGAAAGCCATTGCTCAACCCTCTATGCCACCTGATGGGGTCGCTTACCCGATGCGACGGCGTTCAGGTGGATCCGGAGTCATCACTGCATTCCCAGGTGGAATCACAGACGAGACTGTTCTCCTTCCAGATCTCATAGGATTGCAGAGCGAGGCAAGTCATTCGATCGGCTAACGGCACAACATCGGGTTTAAAACCCGACAACATGGCAAAGCTAACCCGGTCTCATAGCATGACAAGCCGTTGAAGCGGGAGTCTTCTCCCGCTCAACGGTGGAATCAGGATTCCTTTCACTACTTCGCGGGTTGGGGCTGGACGGTCGCTTTTGACTTCCTGGCAAAACGTCGTGCCATCTCGTCCAGATAGGGGTCTATCCCTTCCGTCCCAACACCGGCCAACTTCGCATAGTTATAAACCGCGAGGGCGGCCGCGTACGCCTCATTTCCCGCAAGATTAGTCGTGTCATCGATCCGCTGAAGAAGGCCGGCAACGACCTGTCTGACGCTGAAGAGTTGGTCGAACAGATTTGCATCCTTCTCGAATTCGGTGACGTCGAAATCCTTCGGAAGAAAACCGCTGATCCGCTTCACAAGCTGGAGCGAGCTCATGACGAGACCACGGTTCTTCTCCTTGAGATGGTTCAAGGAGTCCCGCTCCTTCTCAGTCAAATCCACGAGAGGCAGCTTCGCGACCAGGGCATCCATCCCCGTCTTGAAAGCATCTGAGTCCTCTTGCGAAAAGACTGCGCTGATTCGATTCGGTATTCCCATACTAAACCTCCTGTAGCATGGTTTGATGCACCGCAGGTGCCGCTATGTAAAGCGGCACTGCGCTTGACTTATTTTCTCCATCATGTTTCACACAAAAACCCGGACATATCCGGTCTGGTGCAATGTGCTTCGGAGGGTGATGTTTGAGGGTTCTACGCTAAATCCGTGGTGCTTGACCGTTCTGCGCATCTATCACAGCCATGATGCGTGGCCATCAGAAATTTAAAAAGCATCATGGTATATATCAAGTGAAAAAAATATCAGGTGGCATCACGCCTTGATGATTCGTTTCAGAAAGCGTGGATTGAACTGCAAAGAGCGAAAGGAGACGCCATAGTTTTCACCGTTTATTATCTTTGCGGTTCATGGCGGGGTTCGCGGTCAGGAAAGAGCTTTCGAACGAGTTCGGGGCTATGCAAGGACCTGATGGTGCACGGGCGTCGACATCCCGCACGGGGTGGATCTTCCTCCCCTATTGCGTGTACTGTGCCTTCCCTGCCTTCTTCGCGGCAAGATATACGCTCATTATGTACTGTGCCACGTTCTTTACTTCCTGCGGCTTGAGCGGCTGCTTGGGCATAGGTGGATATCCTGGCACAGCTACATAGGGGTTCGAAATAAAATTCTCGAGCGAGTCCATGTGATCCACGAAGTGCGGCAGCGTCATGAAATACGGCGGACCCACTTTCTTCGCGTTGAACATGTGACACGCACTGCAAATGTTGTCGTAAACTTCCTTTCCCGACATGGCCGGGGGCGGCTTCGGGGGTGCAAGCGACGCCAGCATCGTCTCATACCTCGTCGCCAGCACCTGGTCCTGGTTTTCCGTCGCATGATGGAACGCAATCTCGTTCTTTGCTGCCCATGCAAAAATAAGGAAGATGGCCCCGATGAAGGCATAGCCCCCCAGGTTAATCCCCGATTCTTTCATCATCGAATAGAATAAGAGCATTACGAGAAGCGCAATAAAAATGCCGACTGCCGCCAGGACGAAAGTCAGATTGGTGACGCCTGCTTCAGGAACATTTTGTATCTCGAAGAAAATTAACAGCGGCTCGAGAGCAGCCGCAGCAACCCCGACAGGCAAGGCGTACCTTTTGACGAAAGCCCGGTAAGATGGCTCGGCCATCATCGAGATGCGATCTGCCCACTTGAAAAAGAAGAATACCGCGGCTGCGGAGGTAATCGCGGCGGCAGTGACGGCGTAAGTGAACAGACTCCAGATCGTCGCGCCCGAGAATAGCACCGAAAGGAACGTAGAGTGCGCCCAATGTCTCGGGCTGAATGCGAGTCTCATCGTGCCAACGAATATCCATGTCCCGATCCAGAGGAGGATCGCACTCCGATGACCGCCTCGTCTCTTAGTGGCACTGGCGGACCTTTCAAATGAAGCCACATCTGAAGTGACTTCCCGCGTGAGCGTACCACCATGCGATGATGCGAGGTCCTGAAAAGTCGTGTAGATCGTTTCAAGGTGCCATGATTTCTTGTACGTGTACAGAAAGTAGAAGCCAAAGAAGAAGAAGACGGTCGAAATAGTGAGATAGGTTGTCACGCCGACGCTTACGCCCTGGAGAAGCTGCGCATATATGAGGACTTCCGTAATAATCGGGATCACGCCGACCGCTAAGATGGTTCCCCTGCTTGGAGCGGCTAAATCGGCAAGGTCATGCGCAAATCTTGCGAACAGATTGTCTCCCTTCTTCCTGCTTATCCGGTTGGCTATCGCGGACGCCGTCGACGCGATCAGAGCGATACTCGCATAAGTCACGAAGATTATTGTCACAATGACCAAAAGGATCCGGAGCAATTCCAATCGTTCAGCCGGCTCCGGGTATACAAGTCTGTTGAGAAAATTCATAAGTAGACCTTTCCTAACTCGACTGAGCTGAAATCAAAAAGATGAACGGCAGAGACGCTGAGGCGCGTGGATATCACAAGCATTGTTACCTCTGCGCCTTTGCGTCTCTCCAGTGAGACAAATTCTCTTTCATTACACAAATCCCGCCCATAGCAGCTTAAATTATCTTATCGACCATTATAACCGCGGTAATGGCCAGCACATAGATATTTATCTTCATGAATGCAGACCTTAGCGTGTGGCTGTCGACCGCTCGCCTGACAATGGAGAAGGTCGACAGAACGAGCCAGATTCCAAGAAGTACAACCGCTGTTTCCGGTAAGAGATTGTTCATCACGCGTGCGGTTACAAATAAGAATGATGATACGGCTAATGCTGCCGTCCAGACATAAATCCATATCGAAATGGTTTTCTCGTTGAAATACATTCGAAGTGTCGGGAAGCCCGCGCGCTCATAGTCCACACTGTACAGCTCCATCAATATCCAGAAGTGCGGTATTTGCCAGATGAAGAAGAAAACGGCGACTGCAATGAGACGCGGATCGAGGATGTATCCGCCGGCAGCTGCCCATCCTGCCATCACGGGAAATGCGCCGACGAAAGATCCCGGTATTACCGCAAATGGAGTAGACCTCTTAAGAGGCGTGTAAACGACATTATATGAGAAGAACGCAAGCAAGGAAAGAACAAGTGCCGTGACGTTTCCGGTTAGATATATTGTCACCGAGCCGACTGTAGCGAGTGCCAGCACCATCGCCAATACGACCGGCGGACTCATAAGTCCTGACGGCAACGGGCGCTTCATGGTACGGTGCATCAGCGAGTCTGTATACTTTTCCTGGTAATGGTTCATGGCCGCAGAGGCACATGAGAGCAGGAATATTCCGAGTACCGGCATTATCATTTTAATCGAGATACCGCCGCTGGCAAGGATATAGCCGAACATTGCCGACATCCCGACAAAGAACGTTATACGAACCTTGACCAGCTCCAGAACAGCATTAATAATCTCAATTGCACCTAACCTGTGGCGCTCACCGCGAAGAGCCGCTTCCGACGATTGGGACACGGAGACCTCTCCGGTGCGTATCGTCTTCGGCCTTAAATTCAAATCCTTCAATTCTTTGCTTTCACTTTATATGATTTCGTTTTTCGAAATTTGCCATCATGAGCTGACTGAAAAGCCATAAAGCAAGCCGTCAGCCTGAGCCATCTGCCGCGCCTCTGCGCCGAAGCACTTCGGTGCCATGGTACAGGCGGAGAGTCGAGCAATAACCGTGATACCTTCGTCGAATAGGCTCATCTTAAACATTGAATTTCCCGTTTGCGGATTCCGTCATTCCGATAATCCATCAATTTATTACTCTGCGCGAGAGCCCCATCCGCCTCAGGCGGACATCGTTCCGGTAGTTCACGTTCCCACCCTCCCTGTAAGTGCATCGCTGATCTGTTCGCCGGTCAGTCCACTTTTCAGCCACTGATCGAACTTCTCCTTCGGCAACACGATCAACCTTGTCATCATGAGAGCATGGTCCAGCCCGCAGTATTGGCTGCAGGTTATCTCATAGTTGCCGACATGTTCGGGATAGAGCATGAGATATCTTACTCGTCCCGGGATGACGTCGTTCTTCTCCCGGAAGGCAGGAATATAGAACCCGTGGATCACATCGACCGACGTGAGAAGACATTTTACAGGCCGCCCCTGGGGGAGAAAGAGCGTATCGGCCGTCTTCCCGTTCATGTACTGAAAGCTCCATTCCCATTGTCTCGCGATCACTTTGACATCCATCGCCGACTTCGGAACCACCCGCGTCTGGATATATGCCGACCAGCCGAGATAGAACATGACCAGCACAAGCGCCACAGGGAAAACTGTCCACAAAGTCTCGAGTACGGCATTTCCGTGAATATTGACCGCGCGCGGGTGCCTCTTCTTGTTGTACTTGAAGACGAAGAAAAACATCGTGCCCACTATGGCGACGAATAGGAAAATATCCCAGCCGATTATGAACCGCGCGACATCGTCCGTCGCCGCCGCGTGGTGCAGCACTGAAGGGAGAAGTGAAGCAAGCAAACTCATTTATTCCTCATCAATTCTATTCTCTTCCATAACCCCGGCAAGTGTCATGACTCCAGCCCATATATCTTATGATTCCTCATCTTCTGAAGTACACGTCCGAGAACGTCAATACGAAGATCACGAAGATCGTAAACCCGGCAATTGCAAAGAATATTTTGAATATCCGATCCTCAAACCTTACGTGCATGAAGTAGTTCACTACGAGCGAGGCTTTTGTCAGCGCTATCAGCAGCGCAACGACAAGAGTAAGAGCGGCGAGATTGATCCCCGCTATCACTGCCGTGGCTGCGGTAAGCGCCATTAGCGCTGCCCAGATCAGGATGTACAGACTGTATGAGACATGTTCCTCGTGATACTCTTTATGCTGCGTCTCCGCCTGGTGCTCTGATTCCCATACCGATAATGACATGATGAGTTCCTTAGTTGATCAAATAGAAAAGCGGGAACAAGAAAATCCAGATGATGTCTACCAAATGCCAGTATAGTCCGGCGTTTTCCAGCTTCGTGTGATCTTCCTGAGTGATCTTGTCCCTGAGAACAAAGATGAGCATGACGACCAGGATTGACATTCCGGCAATGACATGGAGTGCGTGCAACCCTGTCATCATGTAGTAAAGTCCATAAAAAAGTACGACACCGTCAGGCTTGTTCAAGAGAGTCGGTGAACCGGGATATATGCCAGCATGTATCTCCGTCGACCATTCAACGTATTTTACCACCAGGAATGCAAGGGCGAGCCCGATCGTCGAGCTGAGGAAGGTTACGCAAAGCCACTTTTTCCCTCTCTGGATGGCCGCTATCGACAGGACCATGGTTAGACTGCTTGTAATCAGGATCATGGTGTTGACCGTACCGAACAGAATATGGGTGTCGTAACCGGCGAGCTGAAAGTCCTTGGTGTAGTAGTACCGGTACACTGCGTACACAAGGAAAAGGCCCGTGAACAGCAGCAGCTCGGTTAGCAGGAACAGCCACATTCCCATCTTCGCTCCAACGACATCCTTGTGGTGAACGTGTTCCGATTCGTGCTCGCCGCTCACGGCTCCGGGATTTGTCTCGGCAATTTCACTCAATGTTCTATCTCCGCTCTTTTGATTCACACGCGCGGTCCTGGCGAACCACCGTACGTTTTCGATATAACAATTTGTTGATCCGATAATCCATCATTCCATCTTTCCAGGATTCCATCGTTCCCCTTCTTCTACTTCGCCACCGGGACGGGCTCTCGTTGTATTTCCGGATCGGCTTCGGGGTGATAGTATGGCTCATGGGTAACGATCGGTATTGTTTCAAAATTTTCTGTCGGTGGGGGTGAAGGAATAGTCCATTCCAATGTGGTACCGCCCCACGGGTTGGGACCGCACCTCTCTCCCTTGAAAATCCCGTGAAGAAGGTTCCAGAACATAATAATGAGTCCGGTTATAAGCACCCACGATCCAACCATCGAGATATGTTGAAGTGTCTCGTACTTCGGCAGGTAAGCAAAATATCGTCTCGGCATCCCTTCATAGCCAAGGATGAACATCGGGAAGTACAACATGTTGAAACCGACAAACAAGATCCCCAGCGCCCAGTCCGCGACTTTCTTGTTGTACATCCTTCCGAACATTTTCGGCAGCCAGTAGTGAAGCGCACCGAAGAATATGAAGATCGCTCCTCCGAAGATGATGTAGTGGAAATGTGCCACCACGAAATATGTCCCCGTCAGGTGAACGTCGGTCGCAAGTGAACCGAGCACGAGACCCGACATGCCGCCGATGCAAAACAACATGATAAAAGCCAGGAGGAACAGGAACGGAGGCTGCAGGTCCAAGGATCCCTTGTACATCGTCGCGACCCAATTGAACACCTTGATGGCGCTCGGCACAGCTACAAGGAACGTCAGAAGCGAAAAGAAGAATTGGGCAGTTTGAGTTTCTCCGGCCACGAACATATGATGTCCCCAGACTAAATATCCGATGAAAGCGATTGCCAGGCTCGACATTGCGATCATCTTGTAGCCGAAGACCGTCCTGTGCGAAAATGTGGCGACTATCTCGGAGACGACTCCCATCGGCGGAAGAATCATTATGTAAACCGCAGGATGAGAGTAAATCCAGAACAGATGCTGGTACAGGACCGGGTCGCCACCCAGGACCGGGTTGAAGATGCCGACGTGGAAAAGCCTTTCGACCATGATGAGAAGGAGAGTGATGGCAAGTACCGGCGTAGCTATTACCTGTATCCACGCGGTAGCGTAAAGCGCCCAGACGAAGAGCGGCATCCTGAACCAAGTCATGCCGGGAGCTCTCAAACGATGAATAGTTGTGAGGAAGTTTAGTCCCGTCAGTATAGATGAGAAGCCCAGTATAAACACACCGAAGACCGCCATCGTGACATCTGTGCCGGTCCGGATGCTGTACGGGACGTAGAATGTCCAGCCTGTATCAGGCAGGCCGTTCCCGAACAAAGACAGCAGGATTATGATCGCACCGGTGATATATAGGTACCACGAAAGAAGGTTTATCCGTGGGAACGCGACATCCTTTGCACCGATCTGAATCGGCAGGAAGAAGTTTCCAAGTGTAGCAGGTATTCCGGGAATTACAAAAAGGAACATCATTATCACGCCATGGAGTGTGAAGAGTGCGTTGTACTCCTGCGCGTTGAAAATCTTTCCCGTCGGGCCTGGAACAAGCATCTCGAGCCTCATCAGGAATCCGAGGCACACACCGACTGCAAAGAAACTGAAGATCGAGATCATGTATAAAATCCCGATTCTCTTGTGGTCGGTGGAAAGAATCCACGCAAATATTCCTTTGTGCTTGCCTGTATTTTCCAGGAAACTGTGAACCGGAACGGCCTCAGCGCCAGCGCCGTTTCCCGGCTCCATCGCCGGATTAGCCATTAGGTCGCCTCCTCACTTTTATTCTTTACAAATTTCTTTGTCGATCTCAGAAACATGACCAGACCAGCCACGAATAC
>JAKASW010000176.1 GCA_021818875.1 Bacteroidota bacterium | reverse complement strand
TCCTTGCCGCTGCATCGGCTCCCCGCTTCCGAGTTTCATCCTTACCTTTCCGGATAACCCGTGCGAGCTGAGCCAGGAGAGGAGATCAAATTTGGACTCGAGGTAAAGGCTCATTCCCATAGCCTGGCCAATTTGCTGACTCAGATCCGAGCCTGCTACAAATATCTCACCGATAATTTCAGTGAACCTGTCGCCGGTCTCCTGATCCATCCTCCTGCTCTGGAACGAGTATTCCCAGACCTTGTTGAGGTAATTCTTGATCCCCTTTACTGATTCCACTTCTTCGAAAAGCGGAACGATCAGTACCCCCGGGATCTCCCTGTCGCCTCTTTGCCGGAGGGTTTGTTCCCGATCTGTGCGGAGTTTGCGGTCGAGAGAAATGAGGGCTTCCGGTTTTGTGGTCATGCTGACCTGCAGGGCGAGCACCAAACCCGGATTGCCATACTTGCCTGATATCTCATTTATCTCGTTGATATTATGCACAGTTGTGTCGATAGCGAATTGGTCCTGAGCAGTGATTAGTTTTTGATGAATGCGAGGAGTGATGGCAAACCGTTTCAGGAGGTCACGGTATTCGCTCACAGCCAGGAGAAGGTCCCGGTTTGAGAAATTTTCGATCAGCCTGGGAATCAGGGAATGAATTGTCTTTCTCAACTGCTTGTTCAATGAGAAATAATACTCAAGCGTATCTCTCCGCCTCCTTCGAAGATCGAGCATCTCCCGCTCGAGCCGATCGTTGTGCTGCCATACGGATGTGAGTGGATCTTTGGCGAGATGCAGCTTCATCCCCACTTTCCTGAAAGCTCCGGCTCTGATATTTACGGGAAGTGTACCACGATATCTTCTTTCGAGGTGGTGGGTGAGCTGCGTGATTCGCGAAAGGAGAGATGAGAACTTCTTGTTGCTCTCAGGCAGCTTTTCGATTTCAGTCAGGAGGTGCTGATCGGTTATGATGCCTGGTTCCGATCTAAGCAGGAGCCGGATTATCTCCGCCTGCTGGCTGACGTTCTCGATTACGACTGCACCGACAAGACTGTGTCCTTGTCCCGAAGGCCTGCTGCTTCCGTCCCAGTCTCCCCAGAATGAAAGAAATGTTTCATAATGATCATCGGAGTGGAGCTCCAGGTAATTCTCTACCGCGATCATAGTATTCAAATCGAGGAGCAATTCTTCGGGTTCCTGAGCGGAGACTATCGGAACATTCAGGCCAAAATATTCCCTGAGCAGCTCGGTTTTCAGTTTTTCACAGAATCGCTCGTCAGCCTCTTTCCCGTGCAAGATTGAATTGATCAACTTTTCAAATCTCAGCTCCGTTTGAATTGAATACATTTGAGTCGGATGGACGGTGCGATCGAAAAGTCTGTTCCCGAAAACCTCCTTTCTTCTTGACAAATCGTCTTTGTAGAATTCCTTCTCAACGATCTCTTTTATCGAGAGACCGGCTAAAAGGTAGAGATTTGCGGTCTCGTTCAGAATTCTCTGGCGTTCCTCAAACCTTGTTCTGAAGATGGAAAGTCTGGCCGGAAGAAAATCTTCTTCGATCCTTTTTCTATGAAGCTCATATTCTCCCTCCAGATTGAAGCTGCGAAGGAATGTCTTCAACGAACTGCCCGCGTTCAGGCAGACGGACGACTCGAATTGCCTCCAGCGTTCCGTTTTGTCGACCAGGTTGAGCTGCCTCCGGATATTTACTTCTCTGTATTTGAATTCTCTCCGGTTGTAGTTCGCCGCTTCCTCTGCAATCATTCTGTTCAGATCGATGAGGACGCGCCGGGTCTTCTTGAAGAGCGTTTCCGCATCATCGGTCCCTCCGAGAGTCAGACGGAACGATTTTCTTCCGGTGTCGAACCCGCGCTCGGTGTGGGCGAAAGTTGACAAGGGCACGAGTCCGACGCCCTGCCTCGCAAGCCCCGAAGCAAGCCAGTCGAGCGAAAGTCCGGCCGGAAGGTTATTGACCACCATCCTTGGGTACATGCTCCCGATCGGCGGGTCAATCCTTATGTCGAAAGGGTTTCTATCTTTCGGCAAGAGTTCAACGGCATCGAGAAGAGCCTGGCTTCTTGATTTAAATATCCTGTTTCTCAAACGATGATATGCGTTTACACTCTCAACTCTGCTCCGGTAAAAGAGATATGCCAGGGTAATGGCTCCGAGATTAGGTTCCAGGAATGAAAGTATGGACTGAAATTTCCTAAAAAGATTTTCCTCGCGTATCTCTACTACAGACAGCCGCGCACCTGCAAATGAGTCGGTCTTAGACATAGAATGAACCGTAACGACATGTGCCGATTCTTCTTCGGTAATATAACCTGAGTGTACCAGCTCGTCTGCTATCTGACGAATCGTCGGTACCGGCTCCAGCTCGTCTGAGGGTTTAACGTTCTGGTATGACAGGTCGTCGATAATGAAAATCTTTCTTTCAAGCAGCCATCTTGTCAATCTCGTAACGTCTTCCTCGTGGAAGACCTGTCCGGTGGCATTATGCGGGTTGTTTATGACAACCGCCCCGTAGTTACTCCAGTTGCTGTCGTTTAGAATTCGTGTCTCGATCGTATTTATGATTGCCTCAACATCAAGCTGGAAATCATCGGTCAGTGCGACGGAAAATGACCGGGG
This sequence comes from Bacteroidota bacterium, assembly GCA_021818875.1. GTDB lineage: Bacteria > Bacteroidota > Ignavibacteria > Kryptoniales > JAKASW01 > JAKASW01. The sequence goes on along the minus strand of JAKASW010000176.1, from coordinate 6,436 downwards.
GAAGCAGTGTTCATAAGTCCAGCTTAAGTCCGGGATGATGACTTCTCCAATGCCACAATGAAAGCCGAGTAAACTCAGGACGGTCCTGGATGACCCGCTTGCCACCAACGCGTTCTGCGGTTTATACTCAGGATGGTGGTTGATGAACGCGTCTAAGTAGCTCGACGCAAGTTCAGTTGTCCAATCTTTGTCGTGAATGTTTTTATCGAGTTCGTCGATAAGCTCGCCCGCATCAGCAAGTTGAAATTTATCGACGTGAATGCGCTCAACATGATGCAATCGATCTGTCAAATTCGAAGTGACCCTGCCCTGAATATTCGTAACCAAGGCTTCTACCATTTTGCTTCCATCGCTTACGATCGTCTCAAGACGATCTTCCGCGTGCGACACGATTCGGTTGACGGATTTGTACGCGGCAATCCCTGCCATCCCTTCGTACTCGGCTTCCACACTCAGTGTGCTTTGCTGTGCGACGTCAGAGTGTGTGTTCCTTAGTAAATAATCGAGGAGTTCGATTTCGGTCGATGACGGCGTGCCCTTGAGCTGGAAGTGGACGGTCTCGAAGACGCGGAGAAAATCTGAATTGCCCGCCATGAAAATTACCGACAGGTTCTTCAGGCGCGATTCAAAAACTCCCGGCGTAATTAACCGGATCACCCTATTCATCATTTTCGCTTCGCGCGCCAAAGAAAGATTATTAGGTGCATCGTTTGCTTCTATGAACATAAGTGGGCATTCGAGACTTATGTGCCTTAACTGGCGCCGTGTGTCCTCCGACAACAGTTTTCCCATCAATAGGAAGCCGGGGAAGGACTGATGTAAATCAAGCTGCTCAGTCAAACGGTGCACCATCGTGGTTTCATCATTATCCATCTCGACGATCGAGAGGTCGGGGAAATGTCTCATAAAAGTTGGGATCTCAAATCCATGGACATAGATTCTCACCGGCCGAGTTGCCATGAATTCAGAGAGAGAATGGAACAGCACTCTGAGGGCTTCAAATATTCCGCCTGATGCAAGAATGATTTCCCTTTTTCCCGATTTATCACCGATGTCGTAAGAAAGTGGATCCTGCTGATTCCTCGAGAGCCAGTCGTCGAAGCGCTGTACCACGGGATGCGGTTTCGATTTCAGGAAACCACCCCGCGGCGAATAGGGAGCACTCTTTTTTACCAACTCTGCGATGAGAGAAATCCTGGTTTTGTCTTCTGCGGACAATCCAAGTTCATCGACGGCTTTATCTATGTCGTTAATACCGACCTTTTCGTTGGAGACATCAATACCAAGCGCCAGTCGGAAGTAGGCGGAGTAAAGTCGCTCATCCTGGACGGGGTTGCCGATGTGGAAATTGACTCTTTCTTCAGGTGCAACCTGTGATGTGGCCGTCGATTCGCTTATCTCCGAAACCTTCGCTGCACGAATAGGTTTCAGCTCAAAAAAATCTAAAGGATCTTTGTCTGTCAAAGTGTCTTCGTACCTGACTGTGTCGCTTATTTCTCTTTGGGCTTGCGGGAGCCGGATGCGAGATAATTCCGGAGAAGACCTTGAAGGGCATTAGCGAGGTCCGATCCGAGAGAATTGTCTTTCGAGGAGAGTGAAACAACTGTCTTTGCGTTTCTCAAAGCCTGGCTTGCCTCGGCGAGTCGTGCGGCTTGAGGTGTCAGAATCAGAAGCTCGGGATTGTTTCTCAGAAGCTCAAGCTCATTCTTTTCATACTCCAGTTGCATATTCTTGCGCTTCAATTCTTCTTCCACTCGTTTCTTCGAGATCTCAGCTTCTTTTTCAACCTCTGCTTTCTTCAGGTCGTATTTTTTCAACTCCAAACGATTCTCCAGCAAGGCTATCTGTTCATCGGCTTCGAACTTTGACCTTGCTGCAGCCAATCTTCCCCTTTGATCCAGAGTTTCCGTCTGTTCGAGAATTCGTGCTGATTCCTGCTGTCGGATCGCGTCCGCAATTTTCGTATCGAGGATCTCGATCGACTGAATTGAAAGCGAGATCACCTCTAATCCGAAGTTCGCTTTGCTCATGCGCGTCTTCTCGGTCAGGTATTTGTAAATCTCTACTGACGAGAGGTCTTCGATTCCGAGCCTCTCAGTGAACTCACGCACGAAACCGTGTACCATGGTCTCCAACTCATCTGCGGCCTTCTCAACTGCTGAATTGCTCCAACCGCCCACTTTGATCAAAGTTTCAAGGTTATCCATGGACAATGTGACGGAAATAGTGAGCCGGACCTTAATATCAAGGTTCCCCTTTGCGGTGGCATCGGTGCTGATCTGAGCAGAATGGATGGCTCTCGGTAACACAAGGCTGAAATGCCGCGGATAGAATCTCGCCTTCCTGATGGCGATGCCCGCTTTTGACTCGAAGAGCGCGATTTGGTCCGGCTTTCTGAGTCGGTACTCGTAGAGCAAATAGATGATTACCAGAACGACTAAACCTATCAATGGATACATTTTTTAACTCCTGCCAAACTTCAAGTTCATTTCTTCACATGGCGCTTCTTATTGTCAGCCCCTGGGCGATTCCGCCAGAACTGACACTTTTCTCGCTTTCAATGTAACATGTTCATGGGAAGTTACGCAATCGTGTCCAATGTCAACGGTACATTTCAACAAGAATTCCGGATTGAGAGATGGACTTTGCCCATGGAGGTATCGTGATCCTGGTTTGAAAGCTTCGCGTCAAATAGGTAGATTAATCCAGGTTAATTGCACGTGATGCTGAAGGGTATGATATTCGACATAAAGAGGTATGCACTCCATGATGGCCCCGGTATCAGGCAAACCGTTTTCTTTAAAGGGTGTCCGCTACGCTGCTGGTGGTGCCACAACCCCGAGAGCCAATCCACAAAGACAGAAATCATCACGAGAGAAATAAAGCTCGACGGAGATTCTTGCTACGAGGATGTGCCGGTGGGCCGTCTGATGACGGTAGATGAGGTAATGGCAGAAGTATTGAAGGAAACGGTTTTTTACGATGAGTCGGGAGGCGGCGTCACTTTTTCGGGAGGCGAACCGCTCCTTCAGGCTGAGTTCCTCAAGGCACTCGCCGCCGAATGCCGCAGAAACAATATCCACACCGTTTTAGACACCTGCGGATATGCAAATCCGGAAACAGTCGACTCCGTCGCCGATCTTATCGACCTGTTCCTGTTCGACATAAAACTGATCGATGAGGAGCGACATCGGGAATATGCAGGGGTGTCGAACCGAATCATCCTGGCGAATCTGCGCCGCCTCGCCGCAAATGGAAAAAAGATCATCGTCAGGTTTCCCATCATTCCCGGCATCACCGATACGGATGAGAATATCGCTGGACTCATCGGTCTTCTGCATTCGATGTCATCTATAATAAATGAAGTGGATCTTCTCCCGTATCACTCGATAGCAAATCATAAATACCTGCAGTTTGAGATGGAAAACAAAATGAAAGATGCTCAGCCTCCTTCCGATGAGCGCATGAACATATTGAAGGAGCATTTTGAGCAAAATGGCTTCAGCGTGAAAATCGGAGGATAAGTGTGAACGAAAGAATCCAGCGTCTGCGAGAACAAAGTCTGAATGCTATAAACAGAATATCACCCGAGCGTGCGGTGCTCGTCACGGAGTTTTACAAGAGTGACATCGCGGAATCGGTTTCGGTTCCTGTAAAGCGGGCATTGGCATTCCAATACATCCTTGCCAACAAAAAGATCTGCATCAATGACGGAGAGATCATCGTCGGCGAGCGCGGGCCAGCACCGAAGGCTACCCCGACTTACCCGGAAATATGTCTCCACTCACTTGAAGACCTCGATACGCTCGACTCACGTCCCAAGGTCTCATTCAAAGTCGATGACGAGACGAGGCGAATCTACAAAGACCTGGTCATTCCTTACTGGCAGGGAAAGACAATCCGCGAGAAACTTTTCTCATCGGTCGATAGTCAGTGGATAGACGCGTACGAATCAGGGCTCTTCACAGAGTTTTTGGAGCAGCGCGCGCCGGGGCACACCGCCAACGGCGGCAAGATCTACCGGAAGGGCATGCTTGATCTCAAAGAAGACATCAGACATTCGATCGAGGCGCTGGATTTCTTCAACGATCCGCACGCGTACGAGAAACGTGAAGAGCTGAAAGCGATGGACATCGTCGCAGACGCAATTATCATGTTTGCCGGGCGTCATGCGGACGCGCTCGATCAGCTTGCGAAGAAGGAAAAGGACGGTGTACGAAAGCGAGAGATGGAAGAGATGGCTGCAATCTGCCGCCACATCCCGGCCCATTCACCGCGCACTTTCCACGAGGCGCTGCAGTATTACTGGTTCGTACATATCGGCGTCATCACGGAGCTGAATCCGTGGGACTCGTTCAACCCAGGACGGCTCGATCAACATCTTTATCCTTCCTACAAGAATGGACTCGAATCGGGGATGCTCACTGAAGAATGGGCGAGAGAGCTTCTGCAGGCGTTCTGGATAAAATTCAACAATCATCCTGCACCGCCGAAGGTCGGAGTCACGGCGGCGGAAAGCGGCACGTACACGGATTTCGCCCTGATAAATCTCGGCGGCGTCAAGGCTGACGGCTCGGACGCGGTAAACGATCTTACCTTTCTCATACTCGACGTCATCGAAGAGATGAGAATCCTTCAACCGAGCTCGATGATACAGGTGAGCAAGAAAAATCCCGACCGGTTCATAAAACGCGCCGCCAAAATCATTCGAACAGGATTCGGCCAACCGTCTGTCTTCAATACCGATGAGATCGTCCAGGAGCTTGTGCGCCAGGGAAAATCACTGGAAGACGCCCGAAACGGCGGGGCGAGCGGCTGCGTCGAAAGCGGCGCCTTCGGCACCGAGAGTTATATACTCACGGGATATTTCAACCTGGTGAAGATTTTCGAAATTACTCTGCACAACGGTGTGGACCCCCGCACCGGAAAGGAAATCGGAATTAGCACGGGTGATCCGACAACATTCACTAAGTTTGATCAGCTTCTTCAGGCATTCAAGAAGCAGGAAAACTATTTTGCGGACATAAAGGTCAAAGGAAGCAACATCATCGAGCGGCTTCACGCCGATTACCTCCCGGTCCCATTCCTATCAATCCTCATCGATGATTGCATCACGAAGGGAATCGACTACAATGCGGGCGGCGCAAGGTACAACACGAACTACATCCAGGGAGTCGGGCTCGGCAGTCTCACGGACATCCTCACTTCCATCAAGTACAATGTCTTCGACAAGAAGAATCTCACGATGCGTGAGCTGATGAATGCACTCGACGCAAACTTCCAGGGATATGAGAAACTCCGTGCGGATTTGGTCTACCACACACCAAAATATGGAAACGACGACGACTATGCCGATGAGCAAGCCGTTGGGATATTCGATATCTTCTACGACTCTGTCAACGGCAGACCGAATACGAAAGGCGGAGTATACAGGATCAACATGCTTCCGACGACTTCGCACGTGTATTTCGGCAGCGTGACGATGGCAGCTCCCGACGGCAGAAAAGCGCACGAGCCTCTCTCGGAGGGCATCTCGCCCGTGCAGGGAGCAGATACCAAAGGACCGACAGCAGTTGTCAGATCCGCGTCGAAGATCGACCATATCAAGACCGGCGGAACGCTGCTCAATCAGAAATTCTCCCCGCATCTGCTTGATTCCGACGAGGGCATCAGTAACCTGACCTCTTTGATCCGGAGTTACTTCAGGCTGGATGGCCATCACATTCAATTCAACGTCGTGACAGCCGAAACGCTGCGCGATGCACAAAAGCATCCGGAGAAGTACCGCGATCTGATCGTCCGCGTGGCCGGCTACAGCGATTACTTCAGCGACCTCGGCAAAGAGCTCCAGGACGAGATCATCAGGAGAACGGAACAGCAGAGCTTCTAATAGCACGGCCTTAGATGAAAATAAACATCCTCACTGCAAGCCACGAGGTATTCGTCCTTCAGTCACTGAAATTGGGATGCCATGGCCATATTGACCATTACGATTGCCAGAATTAGAGCAAGTGGAAGCGAACTGAAAGTGCTCCTCTGTTGCTCGATATTGCCGCTTTGAATAACGTGGAAACCTGTTGGTATCTTCATCTGGTCAAGACCGCTTTGAATGTCGGCCGAGACGCTGCCGAGAACTCTTCCGGTGACATTGGCAGTTACCTCGATGATTCTCTGCTTGTACTTTCGATCTGTTTCTACAGGAGTATTCGTCATTACTACATCTGCAATATTCTCGAACCGAAGCAAATTGTCGGAGGCGCGTGGCACAGTGATCTTACTTATGCCTTCGATCCGGTTTCGATCAGCGGAGTCACGGTGCGCGGCACGGTAAATCACCCGGTCAAACGCGAGGGTTGCCTTCACAGATGGTGGAACACCCTGAAGCTTCGGAAGCGCACTTATGACTTCCTTCACGACCTTCGATGTCATTGCATCC
>JAKASW010000175.1 GCA_021818875.1 Bacteroidota bacterium | reverse complement strand
TCTAATGAGACGAATTACAAAGGACAGTTGTATGATTACGTGAGGAAGGGTCTCAGCGAGGTATTCGTTTATTACAGCGGCCATGGTGCACTGAACCCGGGATCGAAGGAAGGCTATCTCGTGCCCGTCGACTGTGATCCGAACCATGTTGCGTTGAACGGCTATTCGCTTAAGACGCTGTATTCCAACCTCGATAAAATCGACCGGGAAAAGGAGCTGAAGCATGTCACGGTCGTCCTCGATGCCTGTTTCTCGGGTGCGGCTGTAAACGGCACGCTTCTGGCCAACGTGAGTCCGGTGTATATCACCGTCGATAAGGACGTCATGGTCTCGCCGAACGCGACCATCATAACGAGTGCCACCGGCGACCAGGTTAGCGGGTGGTACAACGACAAGCAGCAGAGCCTTTTCACTTACTTCTTCCTGAAGGGTCTGCAGGGCGGTGCGGATTACCAGCGAAGTGATACGATCACCGCCAGGGAGCTTTATGAATTCACGGCAGACGAGGTAAACGGTGTACCATATTGGTCACGCAGGTTGAACGGCAGGACTCAGACGCCGACGTTCTACGGAAGCGACTGGATTATTCATGAAGGGAAGAGATGAAACACATAGACACATAGGGCACATAGTTAATCATGCTATGTTCTCTATACGCCTATGTTGTGAAACTCTTGTTTCGGCAACTTAGGGTTTGGAGTATCGAATGGAAGAAATTCGACAGACATCGGATGTAACACTGGAAGGCAGAATTGAAGACTTGAAGACGCGAGTCGAAGCAATGACGGCGGGCATCCAGCAAATAGTGGCAAGGATTGAAGCATTAGAAGCTGACATCGAGGAATTAAGAAAGAACTATGAAGCATTGAAGAGGAGCGAGGAAACAAAACAACCAAATGGTGAGGTATTAAGCTCAAGCAATGAAGCATTGAGTCCAGGCAAAGAAGCAATAAAAGGCAGCGATGAAGTAATAAAATCAGGAAATGAAGCACAAAAAGGTAGCGGTGAAGCAATAAGACACAGCCATGAAGCATTAAAATCTAGTGATGGAGCGGAGCGAATTGGGAAAGAAGCATTGAACTCCGACCAAGAAGCATTAAACATTCGCGATGGAGCAACAAGGTCAGGCTATGAAGCTGTAAACACGAGCGATGAAGCAAGAAAGATGATCGAAGAAGCAAGCAAGTTTGAGAATAGATCTCCCTCGCAGCTTAAGGGGTTTGAGCAACTTCGGAAGAACGAAGAGTTCGCAAAATTTGTGAGAGCAAAGGCGAGCGAAGTGAAAAAGATTCGCGTGAAAGGTAAAGTGATTACCGAGAGGCTGGTACAGGTTTTCCTTGCGATTGCGGAGAATGACGGTGTGCATGTGTTTGAGATGCGGAAAACCTTGTCCATCCCTCGTTCCACCATGGATCATACTCTTCTGATTCTTCGAAAGATGAACTGGGCATATTTGCGCGGAGGTCAGAAGTTTGGTGCGTACACGCTCACTGAGGAAGGGAAGAGCGTGATTGAAAAGTATGGAGTGGTAGAGGAAGAAAACGACATGTCAGTCCCGTCGGTGACGGCAATAAGGCAGGAGAAAGAAACGGTATGTTAGTCCCGTTAGGGACGGCATTGTGGTAGTGGTAGAGGAAGAAAACGCCATGTCAGTCCCGTCGGTGACGGCAATAGGGCAGGAGAAAAACACAGCATGTCAGTCCCGTTAGGGACGATATTATGGTAGCTGAAAATGACAAAACAATATTATAGTCCCGATAGGGACGACATTTTGGAGAATTAAAATGGCAAACACCTACACGCAGATCTCAATTCAGGCAGTATTTGCAGTAAGGGGACGGGAAAACATCATTGCCGACCCGTGGCGCGATGGCCTGCACCAGTATATTGCCGGCATTATTCGAAAAGAAGCAACCTCATTAGCAGTGGGTGGATGGAGAGACCATGTCCACATATTTTTTGGTTTACCGCCAACCATGTCCATCTCCGATCTACTTCAAAAGGTAAAAGCCAATTCATCCAAATGGATAAATGAGCAGAATTTTGTCATGGGAAAATTTCAATGGCAGGAAGGCTATGGTGCCTTCTCATACAGCAGGAGCCAACGAGATGTCGTAATAAAATATATCATGAACCAGGAACAGCATCACAAGAAGAAACCATTTCGCGAAGAATATCTGGAGGCGCTTGAGAAATTTGAAATCACATACGAACCTAAGTATTTGTTTGAGTTTTATGATTGATAAAACTGTCATCCCTACGGAATTTTTGTTCTATCTTTGCGTCGTGTTGCCATACGTTCGTTCCTACGGGACTTGCAGTCATGGAATTCTCTGCAAAATGAATTGGGTGTATCTGTGCGGAGGACAGAAGTCTGGCGCGTATGTGCTGAATGAGGACGGAAAGAGTTTGACTGAGAAGTATGGTGCGGAAAGCCTTGGGAGTTAAACCGAATGAAGGAGAACTCTACCATGATCTACGTCAATCCCAAAATAAACCCGTTTCGCCATTCTTGCATGTTGCTGGCGGGAATCCAGTTTTTATTAACCCGTGGATTGCCGACAAAAGCGTTCGGGAATGACGCGTTATAGTCTTTGTTTTCTTGGTTGTAGTCCAGATTAGGCAAAATGAGATCGTATGTTTACATGACGGCAAGTAAGAAGCATGGAACACTTTACACCGGCGTGACAAATGACCTAAGGCATCGAGTATATCAACACAAAGAATTTCTACTTGGAGGATTCACGCAAAATCACGGCGTCCATCTGCTGGTATATTATGAAGAGCACTCGGACATTCGTGACGCTATTGCTAAAGAAGAGCAATTGAAGAAATGGAATCGGGCATGGAAGATACGATTGATAGAAAAGACGAATCCCGATTGGAGAGACTCGTATGATGACTTATGATGGATGTCTCATTTTCATCGTCGTTCCCACGTGCTCCTGGCGGGAATCCAGTGCCGCGCATCATGGATTCCCGATAGAATCGCTCGCGATTGACGAAGGCGTTTGTCATCACGTCATTCTCGCATGTCTCAGGAGGAAATCCGGCGTCCTGTTTCGTGGACGCCCGACAGAGGCATTCGGGCATGACGCATGGTGGATTTCTCTTACAGGTCATTCCTGCGGAGGCCAGGAATTCGGCGCGTACGTGATGACTGGGGAAGGGAAGAGAGTAGTCGAGATGTTTGGCGTGGGAACGAACTGCAGCAATCGAAGAAAGCGAGCAGGTGAGGTCATGATTCAAGAAGGTAAAATGGAATTGAGAGCAAAATGGAAGCGGGGACACTTCGTGAACACGATCTGGCGGCGCATTAAAGGCAGAAGTAAGAGAATGGAACCGTGGGGCCATAAGAAGATAACTTGGCGTTTCTTCGTGTCCATAAGTGGAGGTTACCTAAATTTATTAGTGTGGGGCATTCTCACTATCGAGCTAAGGACAACGTCTGTTCAAGCGCAGAACTATTGGCATCAAACTAGTCTATCCGGGAAGGCTGTGAGTGCTCTGGTGATTGGTCCCTCTGGGCGGCTTTTTGCGGCTGTGAGCTTGGACGGTATCTACGTCTCAACAGACAATGGAGACAATTGGAGGAAAACAAGCATGACAGGGGCCTACGGCATCACCTCGTTTGCAGTTAATAGCTTGGGAGACATTATCACCGGAACACAAGGGGGAGGGTGTATGAGTCCAGCGATAGTGGAATGACTTGGACCCATATGAGTCCGTGGTGGGTGAGTAGTTACATCACCTCACTGGCGATAAGTCCATTTGGCTCCTACGGTGGATATATATATGCGGGGAGTATGCAAACTGATAGCAGTGGAATTTATTTCTCACGCGATGGTGGATCATCTTGGTCAACTCAAAGCAATAATGGCATGGGAAACACCCTCGTCAATTGTCTGTCAGGGTGGCCTATGAACGGTGTTGTGTTTGCTGGGACATGGGGAGGCGGAATATATGTCTCGACGGATGCAGGAGCCTCCTGGGTTCCAGTTAACTCGGGTTTGACCACAAATCAATCAACGCACATTATATCGCTGTTGGCGGTTATGTCTGGGGACCCGTCTTCTCGCTCGGTGTTTGCAGGAACATCATGGGGGGAGTTTATCGTTCCCAAGAGGACGGTACCACTTTTGGCGCAGTAAATTCTTCTTGGGCATAAACAGGTTTATCGGGCAGTCTTGTTCAATCGCTGGCCGCAAATTCAGCCGGAGACATTTTCGCTGGCACATATGACAGTGGACTCTATTACTCGACAAATAGTGGAACAGATTGGACCCAACTAAATAGCGGTTTAGGAAATACTCAAATTCTTTCCATGGCTGTTAATTCTTCGGACTATGTTTTCGTTGGAACCAATGGAGGTGGAGTATGCCGTTCGACTGTTCCCAGCACCGAAATTCCTCCAGTTACTCCGACGCTCTTAAGTCCAGCAAATGGCGACTCTGGACTCTCAACAAATCCAACTCTGTCATGGAACGCTTGCACAGGCGCCACGACTTATGAGTTACAGCTTTCAACCGATTCTGCTTTCGCCACAACGGTCATTGATCAATCGAATCTCACCTCCACGTCGCAGGCAGTTAGCGGATTACAAAATGGTGCTAAATATTACTGGCGAGTCAAAGCAACAAACTCGGGTGGAACAGGTGGATGGTCAAATGTTTGGAGTTTCACTACGGTAATTGCGGCACCACCGTCTCCAACACTTGCGACCCCGCCAAATGGAGCCATAGCAATTTCGACATCCCCGACCATATCATGGAACACCTCTGCCGGAGCAACGAGCTATGAGTTACAAGTCTTCCATGATACTACTTTCGCCGGTACGCCAACCGGGATGGCCTTTGACCAGAGCGGCATAACTTCAACATCTCAATCCATGAGCGGGCTTTCGCCTGGCACAACTTATATGTGGCGTGTAAATGCGATTAACACTACTGGAACGAGTCCGTGGTCGAACATCTGGACTTTCACGACTGCAACAACCGCAACTCCCGCTATCAACCAAGTTGTCTTTTCAGGCGTCATCGGATCCGGCTTGAAAATATCCATCTTAGGAAGCGGATTCGGCCCTGTTCCGATGCCGATGCCGTACACAGGCGTCCTGTGGTGTTTCTCATTCAAGGACATTACCGCCGGATTCCAGGCTGGCTACACCGATCTGAAAAACACCGTCAACGGAGTCACCGTAAAGTACACATCATGGAGCGAGTCCGACATAGAAACTGACGGCTTCGCCGGATTGTACGGCAGCATAGGAGGAAGGGTATCTGCCGGTGACCAAGTCTCCATCACTGTGTGGAACACGAGCACCAACCAACAGACAACATGGGACGGCAGTTTGCCGGAAGCACCTTCTGCGCCGACGCTTGTTTCACCGTCGAATGGATCTAGTGCAGTTTCGGTTCAACCGACTCTGACGTGGAGCACGCTGGATGGGGGTGCAGCTTCCTTCAGACTACAAGTGACGAGCGACTCTAATTTCACCACCATTGTCCTTGATTCAAGTTCGATAGCGGATACTTCGTTCACCGTTCCAACCCTTTCCAGCGGCATGACCTATTACCGGCGAGTGAATGCAAGCAACTTAGCTGGAACCGGAGTGTGGTCGACAACATGGACATTCACTACGGCGGGCGAACAATTGCTCCAAATTCCGATGAGTCTCGACAAATGGCGATGCTATTCTATATCGAATCAGGCATATGAGAGTGCGGCACCCGGGGTTTTCCAGGCAGACACAGATGGTCTGAGATTTTTTGGAACAGGTTACCGACAGGGCGCCGTAATCCACACGACTGCACAATATCAGCTTGCTAACAGGGCAATCTATTTCAAATGGAAAGCCCACGGTGGCGGTTACATGGGAGTGGGACCTTGTCTCGTAGTTGATTCAACTTCGACCATGAGCGTACCGATTATGGCGCATGTGACCACCGATCATTCGTGGAACGGGTCGACTGCTATTTCCGATGACGCATGGTATTTTACGCGCGTAAGTATAGTGGACACGGCATTTACTGAGACGACTATGCTTGGAAACTACGATGACCAGGGTGGAGTATTCGTGGAGGCCATGTCGGGCACCGTCACGTCTTCGGCTGGTGGAATGTCTCCCGCATTCGAGCTAAATGATAATTATGGGGGCACATCCGCCAATGTTCTCATTGGAGAGGTGGAGATCAAGAGTGTTCCGGCATCCGGTTCACCAGAGGCTCCACTGTTAGCGATGCCCCCAAACGGATCGACTGGAATATCGACAAATCCCACCCTGTCATGGAACGCTTCGGCCGGTGCGACAAGCTATGAACTGCAGGTGTCAACCGATTCCAGTTTTGCTTCTACTACTTTTGATCGGCCGAGCCTGACTTCAAGATCCCAAGTGATAAATGGATTGTCGGCGGGGAGCACTTATTATTGGCGAGTAAATGCGAGTAACGTGAGCGGAACGAGCGCATGGTCAGGCACTTGGGGTTTCACAACGGTGGGATCGCCATCTGCCCCTCCGGCCCCGACACCTGCAGGTCCTGCCAGCAGCTCAACAGGGGTCCCGCTTACTGTAGGACTATCATGGAAAGTTTCTACTGGAGCAATATCCTACAGGCTGCAGCTCTCGTCAGACTCGACATTTGCCACGTCGAAGTGTGATACCTCAGGTCTAACAGCCACATCGGACAGCATCAATGGCCTTTCTTATTCGACGAAATATTTCTGGCGAGTGAATGCTACTAACTCCTCAGGCACAAGCGAGTGGTCGACGGTTTGGAACTTCACGACAATGACTGGGGCCCCTTCTCTTCCAGCTCTCATAAACCCAGCTAATGGGGCAACGGGTGTTTCAACCTGTCCTGAATTTGTGTGGGGAAGCTCTCCGGGCGCTGCAAATTACATTCTAAATATAGGCGATAATCCGATTGCTCCAACCTATTCATATACTTCCACGGACACTTTTCTAACGGTTAGTGGCTTGTCTAAAGGAACCACTTATTACTGGAACATCTCGATCTGCGTCGGTGGGAAATACCTTGGGAATCCTGTCGATAGTTTCACCACTTTCACCTATCCATCCTCCATTCAAGTATCAAACCAATTCACTCCTACCGGTACCATGGATCAGTCAAGCTACAGAATTGTCGGGATGCCGGGCGCTATTAATATTCCTTTGTCAAACGTTCTCTCCGGTAAGCAAGGTACCGATTGGACTGCCTATGATGACAATGGTGCCGACCAAGACTTCGATGTCGAGTACAACGAGACCTACGCGTTTGATTTTACACCGGGTCATGCGTTCTGGATACTCAGCAGGAACAGCTATGCTGTCTCACAGAATGCCGGCACAGTTTCTCTCGACACAAGCGACACCTATCCGATTACTCTTCACATCGGCTGGAACCTGATTTCGGATCCGTTTGAGAAGAGTGTGCCATGGTCTGTGGTTCAATCAATCAACGGCGTTTTTCAGCCGATTTACTCATTCGATGGGAGTTATAATCAGCCGCCTTCGTTCGATCCTTATATCGGCTGTTACTTTTATAACGATCGGAATCTTACAACCTTGAAAGTTCCGTATGTCTATACCTCATTGCCCCAAATGACGAAGATAAGCGAATACGGCGAAGTGAGTTCTGTACCAGAAGGGACTATCAAGTTGTCGCTCTCGGCCGGGTCGGCGAAGTGTCTACCTGCCATAATTGGCTTCAATCCTGAAGCTGCCGATACGATTGACAAATTTGACATCTTTGCACCGCCGGACAATTTCGATGAGCTAAGAATTCAGGTAGTGGATCAGAGCGCGAGAGGCAACTGGAAGAAGCTCTATTCGGATTTCAGGAGCGAGGTCGGAAACGGTCAGGCATTCAATGTCGAAGTGAAGAATCTCACGAACGAACCGGCTACCGTAAAGCCCATTCTTCAAGCTGGGTTCGAGAATTATGATGTCTATCTGGTGGATAATGGTACGCACAGTTTTTGTGACCTGAAGACAACCGACAGCATTTCGATTGGCGGAGGATACAAGTATAAGAGCTATACACTGCTGATTGCGATGGGAACTTTATCGACTCGATCAGGACGGTGTTTGCGCCGAAGAGCTATGAGTTATTCCAGAATTATCCTAACCCGTTCAATCCTGTGACGATCATAAGATACGAAATCCCGAAGAAAACTAAGGTCACTTTGGAAATCTATAATGTCGTCGGGCAGTTGGTTAAGGCGTTAGTGGATCAGGTTCAGGAGCCGGGCTACTATGAGACTGCACTTGATGGGACGGGAATGGCGTCAGGAGTTTATTTCTGCCGCCTGTATGCCGGAGGCTACAGGCATATTACCAAGATGGTCCTTTTGAAGTGACCATTGAGTGGACGAGGTCGCGTGACCTTGCCCAGTCTTTCAACCAAATGCAATTTGCGGCATATTCCTGCGCAACATAAATTTGTATGTCAGTATAGAAAGGGCTAATCATGCGAGTATGCACAACCGTACTAATTGCGGCGGTCGTTGTCCTTGCCGGCTGCTCAACCTCACGGCAGGTAACGCGCATCTCAACCGATACCGTCACCGATGTGAGCGGAAGATGGAGCGACACCGACTCGCGACTTGTCGCCGAACAGATGGTATCGAGCCTCACGGCACGACCATGGCTCGATGACTTCACTTCACAATATTCCCGGAAGCCTGCGGTTATCGTCGGCACGATCCGGAACCTGAGCTCTGAAAACATCCAGACCGGATTTTTCATTAGCGACATCGAGAGAACTTGTTAACAGCGGCAAAGTCACGTTTGTCGCAAGCAAAGGTGAGCGAAAGGAAGTCCGCGAAGAACGGCTCGACCAGCAAAGCAACGCCTCTGAAGAGACAGCAAAGAAGCTTGCCGCGGAGACCGGCGCCGACTACATGCTCCAGGGAAGTATCAAGGACATCGTCGATAGATCCGGCGGCACGGAAGTAAAATTCTACCAGGTGGATATGGAACTTGTCGATCTCCAATCAAACGAAAAGGTCTGGATGGACTCGAAGAAGATCAAGAAGGTTGTCGACCGACCCGGCACCTCATGGTAGGCAGCCGAAATGTCATGCGTTTGCGGCCTCAACGCTAAGCCTTCAT
>JAKASW010000174.1 GCA_021818875.1 Bacteroidota bacterium | reverse complement strand
CAGATGATAGTGACCGGGAGGATATTTATTCGTTTTGTCTTCTTCATGGGAAGATCTTTGCGGGTACGGATGACGGGGTGTTCGTCTCCACGGATCAGGGGACAACGTGGAGTTCCGCTAACATTGGCATCCCGAAAATTTCTTTTTATCATGCGCCTATAAGCGCTATCGCTGCGTTGGGAAACAGTCTGTTTGCCAGCACCTGGGCATTCGGAATCTACCGTTCAGATAACGATGGAGCGACATGGAGAATAGTTAACACATCAGATTACTCCTTTGGGGGCCTTGCGACGGTCGGTCCGAACATTTTCGCAGCAGCTTTCAATGATTATGGAAAACCGTGGACCGGCGGTGTCTTCCTCTCCACGGACAACGGCAATACCTGGGAACATGTGGATGCAGGCTTGTCCGACCATGGAGTCAATTCCATTTGTACTGACGGTACATATCTCTTCGTCTCAACTGATTCCAGCATCTTCGCTTCGAGCAACGGGGGCGCCTGCTGGACGGAAATTTCTACCCGGCTGGCTGAACAAGCTGGAAATGGCGGGGCAAGTGCACTCTACGCCTACGGCAATTATCTGTTTGCCAACAGTGGCGGCGGCATATGGCGATACCCACTTGACTCCATACAAGGATTCACCTTCAACATAAAAAGTGAAAAGTCATTCAAATTGAAAGGAGGTTGACATGAGAAAATGCATATAATCATGGGGGACGTTGCCGTGCCCCCCATGGTCGGTAAGCAAATATCGGGCTACGAGCCCTACCTCTTCAATATGAAGAAGAGGCGTCTTCTTATTTGCTAAGAACAATTAACCAACTAACCATTCATTTTCAAGACTCGAAAGGAAACAAAAATGAAATCGCAAACATTCAGGCAATTGCTTGCCGTTCTCGGCTCCATCGTGGTTGGGATTGGCTCATCTGCGACAGTTAAAGCGCAACAGAGAGTCCATGGTTGCGTTCCCGATTATGTGAGACAGCTGAGCATGGTCCCCGTTGGCCGCCTCGATACGACCAAACAGTTGACACTGGGCCTCGGTTTGTCTTTGCATAATCCCACGAGGCTCACGAGTCTCCTTAGTCAACTCTACAATCCGGGGAGTCCGGACTTCCATCATTGGCTTACGCCATTGCAATTCATCGCTCAGTTCTCTCCATCACAAACAGACTACCAGTCGGTAATAACTTGGGCCGAGCAGAATGGCTTTTCTATAGTAAAGACCTATCCGGACCGATTGTTAGTTGATGTGAGTGGAACAGTTGGCGACATCGAAAGAGCCTTTCATTTGGACATGATGGTCTATAATCGGCGACACAACGCGGGAACTTTCTTTGCGCCTGATTCGGATCCTACCATTAACTTGACGGTGCCCATCGTGCATATAAGCGGTCTTCGAAGCGACATAACACCAGTAAGCCACACAAAGATCATCTCACCTCAAACTGTCAAACCCGTTCCGGCGACTGGTACGGGTTCTGGTCCAGGTCAATATTACGTCTCGGCGGATCTCCGTGCTGCTTACGCTCCGGGGGTTTCACTAAATGGGTCAGGGCAGACAGTTGGCTTGTTGCAATTCAGTGGATTCACGCAAAGCGACATAACGACTTATGAAAGCCAGACCGGACTACCAAATGTGCCACTAAGCACTGTGCTCGTCGACGGGCCAACGGTCTTCCTTCTGGGCCCCCCTATTATTTCGAGACGGAAGTCACTTTGGATATTGAAATGGCGATCGCCATGGCACCTGGACTCTCACAAGTGGTCCTTTACGAAGCGCCTGACACTGGAAACGCTCAAAGATACTATGAAGATATCCTCAACCAAATGACGTCCGACAGTTATGTTAAACAAATCAGCAGTTCATGGGGGCTAACCCCTAACGTAGTCGACCAGACTGCTGATAATTCCTTCCTACAACTTCAAACACAGGGGCAATCTTTCTTCAATGTGTCAGGAGATGATGATGCTATAATCAATGGTGAGTATAGCGGCCCTGGCGGAAGCGATTATGTTTACTCATTTTTCGACTTTCCTAGCGAGGACCCATACATAACTCAGGTAGGCGGTACTACTTTGACGACAACCGGCCCGGCAGGATCATACGTTTCAGAGAAGGTCTGGAACACTGGCGCTTACAATTCAAACCGCGAGGCATTTGTTGGAAGCTCCGGCGGTGCTGCTTATTATTACTCCATCCCGAGCTATCAGCAAGGCGTGAACATGTCGAACAACGACGGCTCGACGACCGCACGCGATGTTCCTGATGTTGCGTTAACAGCTGACAGCATTTATGAGTGGGTTGATAACCAGCCAATCTATGATCAAGGCGGAACAAGCTGTGCCGCACCACTATGGGCAGGATTCACTGCGATGGGAAACCAGCAAGCTGCAAGTCTTGGTCATTCCTACGCCGGTTTCCTAAACCCGGCCCTTTACTCAATCGGTGAGGGAGGCAATTATAACGCCTATTTCCACGACGTAACCTCTGGAGACAATGCGTGGCCGGGGAGCGGTGGAAGGTTCCCTGCCGTTACCGGTTATGATCTATCGACGGGATGGGGAACTCCACAATGTCAGGCCCTTATCAACTATCTTTCCGGCGCGGTTCTAGCAGCAACAATTAACGGTCCCACCTATCTTCCTGCGAACCAACCTGGAGGATACTCTGCGCTAGCGACGGGCGGTGCACCGCCATACTCCTACCAATGGTGGAAGCTAGAAGAGACTACTGCTGCGCCAGCATCTCCCTCTGCCTCTCCTAACATTCCTCCCGGCAACACGTGGTTTGAAATTGGGACCAACAGCCCGACGGTCAGCACTAGTGATACCTACAACTTCGAAATAAAGTGTGTGGTCAGTGATGCGACGGGGAACAACGTAACCTCCAATGTTATTTCTGTCGAAATAGGAGCTGCCGGAAACGCACTCGCCAGCAATCATGGTACAGATACCGGAGTGGATCAGGTAATACCCAAGACCAATTCACTAAGTCAGAACTACCCGAATCCATTCAATCCTACCACACAAATCAGATTCGGTTTGTCCAAGCCAGCACATGTGAAGCTTGTTGTTTACGATGTCCTCGGCAGGGAAGTCGCTGTACTTGCTAACCACGATATGGGTGCAGGATATCATACGGTCACATGGGCTGCTGAAAATCTTCCCAGCGGTGTCTATATATATCGACTAACCGCCGGCAGTTTCGTCCAGATCAAAAGGATGCTCTTTCTGAAGTGAAGGCAGGTTACCACTTTACAAAGGTTCTCTACACGTTCGAAAAGCAAACTTTGTAAGATAAGCGTCTTTTATATCGACTCAATTGCGGCTCGGGCTGAAAGCATCTCGGTCCGGGCTGCGGAATTTTCCCAGTCCAAAATTCCACTATTCCGCCGTTCCCCTGCCAGCCTTCTTCCATATGAAGTACACGGGGACCCCAATCAGCACGATGATGACTCCAGGCCATGTGTATGCCGGTTTAAAGATGAGAAGATCGATGGCTATCGCGAGTGCGGTGAGAATATAAACCCCCGGCAGTACAGGGTAGCCGAAGGCTTTATAAGGTCGCTCTGCGTCGGGACGTTTTTTGCGGAGAACAAAGATCCCTAAAATGGTGAGAATAAAGAAAATCAGTACGGCGAATATGACATAGTCGAGCAGGTCGCTGTACGTTCCTGAAAGACAAAGCAAACTCGCCCATACACCCTCCACAACGAGCGCAACTCCAGGAACCGATTTCTTGTTCAACTTCCCGATGCTCTTGAAGAATAGTCTGTCCTTGGCCATCGCGTAGTAGATGCGCGGGCCGGATAGGATTAATCCGTTGTTGCAGCCGAAAGTCGATACCATGATGAGAAGCGCCATGATGATTGCCGCCGGTGCTCCGAAGATCATTGCCGCAGCCGCGGTCCCCACCCGGTCGTCCGCCGCAAACTGGATTCCCTGTGCCATGACACCATGACCAGCAGGTGAACCTGCCAAAGGGAGTGTGAGGATATATGCGACGTTGGCAAGCAAATAAAGTATCGTCACCGTCAATGTACCGAACAACAAGCTCAGCGGAATTGTCTTTTTCGGATTGACCACTTCACCGGCCGCGAAGGTGATATCGTACCACGCATCGCTGGAAAAGAGCGAGCCGACTGTCGCAACTCCAATTGCTGCCAGAAGCATCGGACCCGACAATGCCTGGATTAACACTATCTTTCCATTTGAGATGTGAGTCCAGCTGGCCTGCCAGAACTCGGCGAAGTTCGCGTGGATTGCAGCCAGGTTGCGGCCGATCAGAATTCCGAGGATGATCAGGCCGATGAGCGCGACGGTCTTGGTGATCGTGAATATGTTCTGCACCAGCTTCGCTTGTCGAATTCCACGTGTGTTGATGTATGTGAGGAGGGCGATACTGGCTATCGCCAGAACCTGCGCCGCCGATATCTTCAATCCGGCG
Source organism: Bacteroidota bacterium (assembly GCA_021818875.1). Lineage (GTDB taxonomy): Bacteria > Bacteroidota > Ignavibacteria > Kryptoniales > JAKASW01 > JAKASW01. The sequence goes on along the minus strand of JAKASW010000174.1, from coordinate 4,677 downwards.
ACAGTCAGAAGAATATTCTGCTCGCCGACTGAATGGATAAGCACGGAAGTAAATTTCGCAAACGCGACCGCAACCGCTGCAATTGTTCCGGTTTGTATGACGAGGAAAGAAGTCCAGCCGTAAAGAAAACCGAACAACGGACTGTACTCTTCTTTGAGATACGCATACAGACCGCCGACGTGCGGCATCATACCAGCAAGCTCACCGTAGCTGAGCGCTCCAATCACCGTCATCAAACCGGTGATCAGCCAGGTCAGAAGCAGGTATCCAGGCGACCCGAGAGTCCTGGACATATCCGCGCTTACGATGAATATCCCCGACCCGATCATCGATCCTATGACAATCATCGTGGAATCGAGAAGCTTCAGTTCTCTCTTGAACTGCGTCTGCTCCTCGGACTTAACTTGCTCTGTAACCGTACTCATTGATCCTCCCGGCTGTTCCATCATAAAACCTTATAAAGAGATTGGAACGCGGATTGCCGCGGAACAAACGGATTTCCACGGATCCTTATGATTGTACTGGTCAGTGATCCGTGAAAATCCGCTGTTTCCGTGTTTATTCGTGTGCAAATCTTTGTCCTCCTTCCATAAAGCAAGCGGCTCCGCCCTATCGCAGAGCGGAGCCGTGGAATATCAAGAATGATATGTAAGACTCATCTATTTGTTCGTCCCGTTTGCCAGCCTGACTTTACTGTGCTTCCGGCTGTAGAAGAAGTAGATGAAGAGTCCGATAATGAGCCAGATAATGAGCCTCATCCAAGTTTCGAGCGGGAGGCTTAGCATCAAAAAAGCCGAAACTAAGATTCCCATTATTGGGACGAATGGGACCCAGGGTGTCTTGAAAGGGCGGGGAAGATCGGGTTTGCGCACTCGAAGAAGCCAGACCCCCGCGCTCACTATCACAAATGCGAGGAGCGTGCCGATGCTTACAAGCTCGCTGAGCACATCGATTGGAAGTGTTGACGCAAAAATCGCCACAACTGTCCCGACCACAATTGTTGAAATCCACGGAGTACGGAACTTTGGATGAATCCTGCTGGCCCATTTCGGCAGGAGGCCGTCATTGGACATCGAATAGAAAACCCGGGACTGTCCGAGAAGCATTACCAGCATGACGGTAGCGAGACCAAGTATAGCTCCGACTTTTACGAGAAAACTTCCCCACGCAACTCCGGTCGCATCTATACCCACGGCCACTGGATCGGCAACGTTCAAACTCGAGTAGGGCACTATCGCCGTCAGTATCCCCGAGACCAGGATATATAGGATCGTGCAGATGACTAACGATCCCATGATGCCGATGGGCATATCCCGTTGCGGATTTTTCGCCTCCTGGGCTGCGGTAGACACCGCGTCGAATCCGATATATGCAAAGAATATTACACTCGCAGCTCTGGCGATCCCGGACCAGCCATACTCGCCGTAAGAGCCCAGGTTCGGCGGAATGAATTGCTTCCAGTTCACGTCGATCGTTGTAGCAGGATGCTTGATGACGAAAGCGCCGGCGATCACAATGAATACAAGCACAACGCCGACCTTCATAATGACAATCGCTGAATTGAAATTAGCTGATTCCTTTATACCGATGACAAGGATGGTGGTCACCAACGCAATTCCGACGGCCGCAAGTAAATTGAATTGCGCAGTTAAGTGCGGCAACGACATTGGATCAATGTGCAGTGAAGCAAGGGTGGGACCGATCCGCGCCAGTCTTTCCCAGGTACCATGAAACTGTACCATCATCTCGCCGTGTGCTCCTGAGAACTGAGGTGGCAGCGAAATTCCGAAATCCTGGAGAAAGCTAAGCACGTATCCGCTCCAGCCCGCCGCAACCGTGGCGGCCCCAAATGCATACTCCAGTATGAGATCCCATCCGATTATCCACGCGAAGATCTCACCGAGGGTAGCATATCCATAAGTATATGCCGAACCTGCGATGGGAATTAGTGAGGCAAACTCTGCATAACAGAGACCTGCAAACAAGCAGGCGATGCCTGCAAGAATGAAAGACAGCACTATCGCCGGTCCTGCATACTGCGCTGCGGCTTCGCCGGTAAGGACAAAGATGCCGGCGCCGATGATTGCGCCAACTCCGAGCGTTGTGAGGTTGAGTGCCCCTAAAGAGCGCTTCAGGCCATGTCCAGTATCAGCGGCCTCGTTGAGGATGACATCCATTGGTTTTGTGGAGAGAAGTTCAGAAGCCATTAATCCTCCCGTCCCGACAGTCGATTCGACGACTTCGGACTTGTTATATGTTTGTAATGCGAGTTCTGGCCGGCCAGGTTCTGTAGATCGCCACGGCGGCGCCGAGCTTAACAAAATCCCATAAAGAAAAAATTAGGAAACCCTGTGTGAGAGAGACGCCCCAGTTGTGTACGAAGAATAGATCGAGCCAGATTGTTCCACAAGTGAAGGTAACCAGAAAACCGATGAACATGGTGGCAAATGTCCAGAGTAACGATTCGCTGAACTCGATCATCGTTCCGACGACTGCGGCGCTCAAGACGAAACCGAGGAGGTAGCCGGCTGTAGTTCCAAGGAACACATGGATTCCCGCTTCCGGTCCGGCGAATATCGGCGCGCCTGCCGCTCCGAGCAATAAATACAGAACCATTGCGAAAGTGCCGCCCCGTCTTCCGAGGAACGCGCCGGCAAGAACTACGAAAAGTGTCTGAAGAGTAAAAGGGATCGGTTCGTTTGGGATGTACACCTTTGCACCAATCGCAGTAAGTGCCGTGAAAATAACAACGCCACTCGCCAGGTCAAGCTCGCGGCTGTAATGGAGATCCACGTCGCGGACGGCTTCCACATGACTTTTCATTCTTGCTCCCGAAGCTTGGCTTCTGTCGCAGGAGTGATGTTTATGTTGTCGTAGTCTTTGTTAAAATGCCTGGGAGTTTTTGGACGGCAGGGAATCAATGTGATGTTTGATTTATGCGGATGTCCAAGAATTGATTCTCGCAAGAATGGCTTTTCAAGAAGGTCCTGTTAAAGTATGGTGCCATTGAAAGAGAAAATATAACCTCACCTTGTGAGAATCAAGATTTTCTCTTACGATTCGGAACTAAATTTGCTTAATGTGCGACTGCCAAATAGATTCTATACACAGCGAGACCGTGTCGCCACTCTCACTTTTCGAGGAGGAAATTTAAATGGACTGGAATAAAGGATTAGCACCACTTTTCAAGAAGTACGGCGGACTCAAGCATCCTCTCGACTATAAGGACAGATACCAGCTTGTTTCTATGGTGATCCTTTCGTCGAGGAGCACCGACGTTCTTATAAATAGGATCGCTCCCGCGTTATTCAAGGCATTTCCTTCGATGAAAGCTTTGTCTGCGGCCAGGCCGAAAGATCTTTTCCCGTACGTTCACGGCATAACCAACTTCGCACATAAGTCCGAATGGCTGGTATCATTAGCGAAGTCGGTTAAGGACGACGGGCACATTCCGACAACCATGGCGGGGTTAACTCAACTTCCAGGCATCGGAAGGAAATCGGCAAACGTGATAATCGGGGAGTCGATTCGGCTGTACCCCGATGCTGGTTGGAAGCCGGAAGGCGTAATGGTTGACCTGCATGTTGCGCGAGTCGCACCGAGGCTCGGGATTGCAAAGTCGGATGCACCGGACAAAATTGAACAAGAGTTGATGGATGCCATTCCACAGAAAAACTGGCACGCAGCAGGGATGGCGATGACATTTCTCGGCAGGGAAGTTTGCCGGCCGACGAACCCGAAATGCCCGGAATGTGTGGTTAACAATGTCTGCGAATACTACAAGAAATCGAAGACCTGAGCAGCTTTTACTCGCCAAACAAATCCCCCGGCTGGCTTACATTGGTACTTTTTGTTATCTCTGCCAGCTCCGGGAAAAACCTGATGACTGTGTCGGGCGCTTTCACTTCCTCACCACCGCGAAGTCTGCTGACAAGTTGCAATGCGTTCACCACTGCCTTCCCGAGAGGGTGGTTGTTAAGGATCAGGTACATGCGAGAGCATTTGTCCCGAACGCTTAGCAGCTTCGCTTCAATCTCGTCCAACTCAGAATTGTTGTATATGTAATTATACCTGGCGTTCCGATCAGGCTTGTCGCCTTCTTTTCCCTGCCGGAGATTCTCTCTTCCAAGCTGCCACATTTCCGAATTCCTGCCGTGGAGCCTTACGTACGCAATCTTACCGAGTACTTCTGTCTCGAATCCGACCATTCCTTCCAACTGAGGCTGATCTATCACAGCAACGTTAATTTCATTCTGATGGAAAAACTCCTTTGGTCTTTCTGTGTACCATGATGTATGACGGAGCTCGAAAAATAGAGGGTAATCATGAAATTCATCGAGGAGCAGCGAGATGTATTCTCTTGCCGTACTGCTTTCTCCGTAGTACTCCGAAAACTGGACGAGAATTCCTCCCAGCTTACGATGCTCGATCAGCGGCGACAGGAACTCAAGGAAAATTTCACGGTTCTTCACGAATTCCTCATCCCGCCTGCGCTTTCCATGTGTGAACTCCTTGAAAAGCTTTACTATGAATACAAACCTCGGGTTCTTTTCAACATCCGCAAGCCACTTCTCTGCTGCGCTCGGAGGAAAAAGCCGATAAAATGTGGAATTAACTTCCACTATGTCGAAGAACTTAGAATAGAATTCCAGCTCCGAGAAATTTTTCTCTTTTTTC
>JAKASW010000173.1 GCA_021818875.1 Bacteroidota bacterium | reverse complement strand
ACTTTTCAACCAATTCATCCGGTGCCGTGGATGGTATACCCTTGGCTTTTGGAAACACGATCCTGTTTAAGCTTCTCGAGGTGCTCTTCACAAACCCGCATACTGAGTTCTTCCCTTCAATGACAGAGATTTATTACTACCCCCTACTCTGCACGGGATGGTTCGGACTCTTCGTCACCGCGATGAACTTGCTCCCTATCGGACAGCTTGACGGAGGGCACATGATTTACGCGATGTTTCCCAAAGCGCACCGCAAAATCGCGAGAACCTTTTTTATCCTGATAATGGCTATCGGGCTGCTCGGTCTGCTTCCGTTGATCGGCATATATTCAGATTTCGGATGGACCGGCTGGTTGTTTTGGGGATTGATCCTGTTCTTTGTCGTGCGGCTGGACCACCCTCCTGTCTTCGATCCGACTCCAATCGATACGAAAAGAAAAATAGTCGGTTGGCTGACAATTCTGATATTCGTAGTTTCTTTTTCTCCAACTCCATTCATTATCCTTTCGAGGTAATATTGAAACGACTCACATTCGTGATCCTGCTGGGAATCGCCGTTGCATCATGTCAAAAGGCGAACGACGGACTTGTCAATGTCACCCAGCCGGTTAATGCGGTGCAGCTGCAATTCATCGGGCCGGATAGCGTCGACATCGCAGACGCGCTCAAGTCAAGCCACCCAACACTCACACTGTCCGACAGTTTTGTGGTCACTTTGAGTTCTATGTCAAGTTTTTCTTATTTGCAGGTTCAGGTGCAAGACGACTCCGGGAACGTACTCTATCAAAACTCATTTCCTTCAGCTAGCGCGAATACTGTCGGCGGAAGTTTTTCGTATACTTCGACCGGCGTCTACGTTGGCGCCCTGAATTATACCTTCACGCCGTTTGACAATGCTGGCACAGCTGGGAATTTTATCGGAAGAACGGTTGTACTTTACAATTCGGCGGCAAATCCACCCATCATAGACAGCGTTAGCGTGCCAGATTCTGTAAGAGTTGACTCGACGAATGCTACGTTGTTTGACCTGTACGCTTATGTATATGACAAATACGGAATAAGCGACGTGAAGACGGTCTACTTCAACTCCACTTTGCCAAACGGAAGCCAGTCTTCCGGAAATCCGTTCCTGATGAATGGACCAGCATCAATCGGTCAAAATAGCGGGACGTATTCGCTCAGGATTCAGCTGCCTCCTTTGACCGCATCGCCACCTCCACAGCTGGGAACTTTCACGTTTACATTCTATGCCGTTAATCGAAGTGGAATCTCAAGTTCACCACTTATTCATAAGATCACGGTGTACAAATGAAAATATCGATTGTCATCCTTGCTGTCGGAATTTGTTCAATCTCAAGCGCTGACGCTCAACTGAGACCTTCAACTTTCCGGCTCAGCGCAGTGAACAGCGATTCAATCTCCACTTCGTCCCAGCCCTTGAGCAATTCGGTGTACCCGATTGTCGTTAGTAACGGCACGGTTTACCTGGCTACGGTGAATGGGCTGAACTTCACGACGAACGGGGGTGCGACTTTTCAATCCTTCCAGGGAGCCACCAGCCCGGCAGACTCTTCCATCTCGTCCGTGGCAATCGAAGGGGACACAATCGCCGCAGCTGTTGCTGCTCCACAGATTGACCTAAGCGGCAGCCCTACCGATGTCGGAGGAGGATTGTACGTCTCGACCGACAATGGAGCCACATGGACTTATACAAAACAAAGTCAGGACGATTCTACCGACACGACCATTGTATTTGGAAAGAGTACTTTGAAAGCGCTTCCCATCCAGACCTCAGTCCAGAACATATCGTACTCGTTAGCATTTTTCCAGGGATATCTCTACAGCGCAAATTGGGGAGGGGGCCTCAGAAGGACCAGCGATCTCGGAAGAACGTGGCACAGAGTTGTCCTTCCGCCTGATAACCTTTCTTACATTAACCAGGATAGTGTCTATACTTTCGAATTGTCAGTACAAGCCAACACGGTGTACAATACTACCGAAGCAAATTTGAACCAGGAGCCTTTCTTTGTTTACTCCGACGGAGACAGCGTCCTCTATGTCGGGACCGCCAACGGGATAAACAAGACGACGGATAACGGCGCATCGTGGTACAAGTTTAATCATCAAAATGATCCGGGGATGTCGGGCGATTGGGTGCTCTGGATAGCAGCAGATAACTACAATGGGAACCACTACATCTGGGCGGTGACCCGGAACGCTGTCGATCCGACCGAAGTCTCGGCACTCAGTTATACGATGAATGGAGGTTCCACATGGCAGAATATATTCGACGGGCACAACTTCCACAGTGTGGCCGTAGATGGCAAAACAGCATACGGTGCCTCCGACGACGGACTCTTCCGTACTTCGAACTTCGGGATCTCTTCGCAGGTAATCACAAATATCTATGACCAGGCGACAGGACAATCTAATCTTTCGCAAGTATTCAACGCAGTCGCGGTGCAAGGCGACACCGTATGGGTTGGCACCAATGACGGAGTCGCGGCCGGAATCGACAACGGATATGGTCTCCTGCAGAATGACTGGAACGTTTTCAGGACTTATGTCAGCGTATCAAAACCGAGCTCGACATATTTTTATCCAAATCCGTTTTCTCCAAGGCTTGACGTCGGACGAATACATTACCTGGTAAATACCAGCGGAAGTACGGTGACGATAAGGATTTTCGATTTCTCAATGCATCCGGTACGGACGCTCATCCAGAACGTCCCGCAAAATGCTGGCCAGCAGGATGTGCCATGGAACGGCCTCGACGATTCCGGACAGATGGTGGACAATGGAGTCTACTTTTACAGCGTGGTCGTGAATAGTCAAGCTCCGGCATGGGGAAAAATACTGGTGATAAGATGATGAAAAACTGGAATTTCGAGAAGATGAAAAAGTGGGACGGTGGAAATCTGAGACTAAAGGAAACTGTATATTATGGTCGTCGAAATCTATGGATGATTCTTTTGAAAACATGCATGGTTATTTTGGTTGCCTCGCTATCGTCAGTCTCTTTTGCGCAGAGTTACCCTGGCAGCTTTGCCCGTATAGGGCTGAATGCAAAGGGGATGGCGCTCGGCAACTCGATTTCCGCAATGACTGAGGGCAATGTTTACACGTATTACAATCCGGCACTCGCATCTTTCCAGGAGAATGGAAGCATAGCCGCATCGGTTGCCCTCATGTCTCTGAGCCGGCAGTTGAACGTCCTCACGTACACTCAAGGCCTGAGGCCAGCCGCAGGTCTCTCGTTAGGCGTCATAAACGCTACTGTATCGAACATTGACGGCCGTAATTCCGACGGCGTCCACACATCGAATCTTTCGACGAGTGAAAACCTCGTGTTTTTGTCTTTCGCGAATCAGTTTACACCCGGTCTCTCGGTAGGCTTGAGCTTGAAATTGTACTACTACGATCTTTATTCGGGCATCACCTCCACTTCCTTCGGCTTTGACCTGGGCGGCGTTTACCAGGTAACGCAGAACCTCTCCGTTGCATTGGTTGCCACCGACCTCGGTGAAAGTTACCATTGGGATTCATCCAGCCTTTATGGTACAAGTGGGTCCACCTTCACCAGTCAGTTCCCGCACATTTTTAAAGTCGGCGCCGCGTACAATTTGCCTCTGTTCAAGTCATCGATAACCGCCGAGTACGACATTGGTCCCTCCGGCCTGAGCGGACTGAGAGCAGGGCTGCAGTACGCTCCCTTCAATATGCTCGCGTTGCGCGCAGGACTTGCGACTGCCAACGAAAGCTATGTCGGCACAAAAATCTGGCCGTCCTTCGGTTTCGGAGCCAGGATCGCATTTCTCGGATTCACGCCGGAGCTCAACTACGCATACACTTCGGAGCCGTTTACTCCTTACGGCATACAGACCCTGACATTAATTCTTGGATTTTGATTCTTATGAAACCTGTAATCATCGTGTTCGCTTTGCTTTGCCTTCCGTTTGCAGACGCATTTTCTCAAGCGGGGAGTGCAGGATTTCAAGTTCTCAGGCTCGGTTACTCCGCACGGGATCTCTCGCTTGCCGGGTCTGCAGATGTTCTGACAAATGAGCCGATAGCGGTGTTCCTCAATCCCGCCGGGCTCGCTTCCCCACAATCCAGCAACGGGATTGGATTAGATTTCATGCTTACCCATAGAACTTACATCGCAGGCACGAGCATCGACCTGTTCGGGACCCGCTTCCAAGCTGGCAGTACCGCCTTCGGAACCAGCCTCCTTCTGTCAAGCGTGCCTGACATCCAGGTTAGAACAGTGCCCGGGCCACCGCAGGGAACCTTCTCTGCAAAAGACTTTGTTTGGGCGGGCGGCATTGCGAGGAAATTTGGCAATTGGGATGTGGGATTGTCGGCGATGTTCCTCTATGAAAAACTCTTCGTGTACGAGTCTACCGGGTTTGCTTTTAACGGTGGCGTCCAATACGTACCGGTTGAGAACGTCGACCTCGGACTATCAGCGGGAAACATTGGTGGTACAACCGCCATGATATCGCAAAGCATTGCACTCCCGACGTTCGTGCGCGCAGGAGCGAGCTACAAGAAATATGTCGGCAGCGACTTTTCGATTACCGGATTTGCATCGGTTACGAGTTTCAAATCCGGAGGCACCTCTCCCGGGATCGGTGCGGAGGTTAGCTACGGCAACTACCTGAAATTGAGAGGCGGTTACTCCACCGGCGACGACCTCTCCGGATTCTCGTTTGGAGCCGGGGTAGCGTATAATTTCATACGATTCGATTACTCATACATCCCGCTGAAACTAGATTTCGGAAATAGCCAGACGTTCACTCTTTCTTTCGTCCTCTAAGATGGCAGCGATCCCGGCTGGAAAGGGAACTGGGAATCAACCCGTCGACGTTCTCATCATCGTAACATCCGATCCACGATACGATACGCGCAGCAGCAAATTTCTGAGAAGTCTCGTTGAGGCGGGCTACCGGGCAAAACTGATCGGCGTTTCGACGGACGGCCATGGAGAGACTAGTCAAGAATTAGTGAGACTGCCGGTTCACTCAAGAAAAGGCAAACTTTTTTTTCTCCAATTCTACCAGCATGTTGTCCCGGAGGTACTGAAATCCCGTACGCGGATCGTCATCGCAGGCGATTTGTTCTCCCTCCTCCCCGCAATTATCAACAAAACAAGATATGCTGGAAGAGGGGGCGGGGTAAAGCTGATCTACGATTCCAAAGAGCTTTACGATGAACTTCCAAGCCTGAAGAAAAAGAAAACAAGTTTTCTATTCTGGCGATTCGTCGAGCGGGCATCAATAAGGTACTTAGATTCGGTCTTCACCGTGAACGATTCCATCGCCAAAATACTTCAGTCGAAATGGAACCTGCCTACGACCGTGGTCATGAATGTTCCTCCGCCCATCGAGTCCCCGGCGAAAATGGAGAGAACCCTCGAGACAGTCTATCTAGCTTTCTCCGGCGGCATGCAGCCCGGCCGAGGTCTCTTTCAACTTCTCGATTTGCTGAAACTTCTCCCGCAGAAATACAGGTTGAAATTCATCGGAGATGGAAGTCTGCGGAACGATCTGCAGCAGAGAAGTGTGTCGATGAATCTCCAGGACAGGATCGACTTCATCGGGAAAGTGAAGAGTTCCGAGGTGGTCAACGAGCTCTCAAGAGCCCATCTCGGCATATATTTAATGGAGAATGCGGGGCTGTGCCATTACCTCTCGTTGCCCAACAAGCTGTTTCAGTACATCATGGCACGGCTGCCTGTCGTGGTACCGAACTTCCCGGAGATGAAACGGGTGGTTGAAAAGTACAACATCGGTGCTGCCGTCGATCCGACGAATTTGAAAAGGGTATCGGAAAAGATTGTCGAAATGACAGCAGACGAGGATCGCTACCGGACTCTCGTCCGGAATTGCGAGGTCGCCGTTTCGACCCTAAATTGGGAAACTGAGAAGCATAAATTTCTCGATGAGATCGGAAGGATACTTTAGTTCAGCAGCCCGTATTTTTTCCTCTTCTCCCATAAGGTCTTTCTTGTCACGCCAAGCTGTTTAGCTGCCGCCTCCAGGTTGAAATTGTTCCATTCAAGAACTTTCTTCAGGTATTCCGCTTCAATTTCATCAAAGGTAAGTCCCTTAGGAAGATGAAGTCCGTCCCGAACCGATGCCGGCTGGGAAATATCTGACATCGCAATCTCATCGGCGTCCAGATATTCGCCACCGGCAAATATCATGGCACGCTCCACGACATTCCGCAGCTCGCGGACGTTCCCGGGCCAATCATGGGCAAGGAGTTTTCGTTCGGCGGCGGCAGTGAATCCTCTCACCTGCTTCTTGAATTTAGAGTTGAAATCTTCGATGAGTTTTCTTCCAATCAGGATCACGTCTTTGCCGCGTTCTCGCAGTGGAGGCACAACCAGTGAGACGACGTTAATACGGTAGAAGAGATCACTTCGAAACTTGCCGGCTGCGACATCGGCTTCGAGCTCGGAATTTGTGGCAGAGACAACCCTGAGGTCCACCGGCATCTCCTCCAACCCGCCAACTCTTCTGATCCTTTTATTCTCGATGAAGGAGAGGAATTTCGCCTGGAGCTGCAGGTCCATGCTTGTAATTTCGTCGAGCAGAACGGTGCCCCCGCTTGCCACCTCGAGCAGTCCCTTCTTCGAAGTCTTTGCGTCCGTAAAGGCACCTTTCTCGTAGCCGAAAAGCTCCGCCTCCAACAAGTTCGATGGAAGAGAAGCGCAATTGATTTCCAGGTAACGTTTGTCCGCCATCGGGCCGGTGTAATGGATAACTCGTGAGACAAGATTCTTTCCGACACCGCTCTCGCCTCTCAGCAGAATTATGGCTTCGGTCACAGACGAAATGCGTTTTATGAATTCTCGGATTGCGACAATCTTCTCACTCTCTCCGACGAGGTTATCGTACGAATAACGCGCCTTGAAACCCGATTTGAACTCGGCAACTTCGTTCCTGAGTCGTCCAACCTCGATGGCACGTCCAATTGCCAGCTTCAGCTCCTCGAAATTGATCGGCTTGAGAAGATATTCGAACGCTCCTGCCTTCATGGCACGCACGGCCGTGTCCACCGCCGCCTTGGCAGTCACCAGTATGATCGGCATCTGCCGCGACATACCGCGAAGCTTTTCGATCAACTCTATGCCGTCGATGTCAGGCATCATCACATCACTGATCACAACATCGGGATATTCGATCTTTATTGCTTCGAGAAGTTCGTTTGGGTGATTGAAAAACTTAACTTCCAGTTGTTCGCTTCTCAATCCGAATTTGACGAGCTTAACGATGTTTTCGTCGTCGTCAAGGAAATATACCGTAGGAACTGCCATGGACTTCTAAATATAGTTTAATGAATCAAGATGCACAACAAGATCACTTTCCATCGAGGCAAGCTTTGACTGACTCAATGAAGAAAAGGGATTCCTCGTCCGTCCCCGCGTTCACTCTCAAATATCTTTCAAGCAAAGGATATGAGGATACATCGCGTACCAGGACACTCTTTCTCTCCAGCAAGTAATCAAATATCTCATTCGGAGGAAGAGGTGCTGCAAAAAGGAAGAAGTTCGCGTCCGACTTCACTACCTTCACTCCATTTATTTGGCTGAGACGATCCATCATCAGCTGCTTCGATCGTTTTATTTGCTCGACCCGGTCTGCAAACAAATCTTTGTGGTTGAGAAGCTCGCAGGCGGTGAACTCCGACAAAGGGTTCACCGTAAACGGTATCTTGACCTTCAATATTTCGCGTACCGTATCAGGGTGTGCCACAAGATATCCGATCCTGAGGCCCGCGAGGCTGAACGCTTTCGAGAAGGTTCGAAGTACAACAAGATTCTTGTGTTCCCTGCACAAGTCCATCAGGCTTTCGTTTTCGGAAAATTCGATATAGGCTTCATCAACAAGAACGATTGCGTTTGTCGCACTAACAAGCGCTTTGAAAAAGTCCCTTGTAGCCGACTTTCCAGTTGGATTATTTGGAGAACCGACGATGATAAGACCGGCATTCATCCTGCGGGCTAGGTCCAGCATTTTGTCTTCGTCGAGACTTAAATCCCTCTCCGCATATACCTTTTTGATATTTCCACCCAGTATCGTCGCAACTTTTTCATAAAGATAGAACGTAGGCTGAGGGATAAGGACTTCTGTACCACCTTGTACTATGGACATTGCAACGGTATAAATCAATTCGTTGGATCCATTCGATACTATGATAGATTCGGAGGAAATACCGTAAATCTTCGACAATTGATCGGGGAGGTGTATGGGAAACACTTCCGGATAGCGGTTCCAGCTCATCCGAAGAAATTTGTCAATGATTTCCTGTTTCAATTCCGGCGGAACATCGAACGGACTTTCATTCTGATTCAGTTTTATTTTTGCAGGGTGACCGGAGACTCCATAGGGCGAAAGAGCGAGAACACTCTCTCTGAAATTTGATTTAACGTCCACTTTTTTTCCTGACTTGTATTGATAGGGCGTGAGCGCTCAAGCCCTCATGCTCCGCAAACAAACGGACTTTCTCCGAATCACGCTCGAATGCCCGCTGTGAGTAGCGAATTATGCTCGAGCGTTTGACAAATGAATCGACATTCAGCACCGAGGAGAATCTGGCGGTGCCGCCTGTCGGGAGGACGTGACTCGGACCTGCAAAATAATCGCCAACCGGTTCCGGGGAATATCTTCCGACAAAAACAGCTCCTGCATTGTAAACCTTCGCCGCAGCTTCAATGCCGCCATCCGCTATTATTTCCAGGTGCTCGGGAGCGATCCGGTTAACGATCTCGACCCCTTTCTCCAGATCGTCAACTATAAACGCCGTACCGTTGCGACGCATCGACTCGGAAGCGATCTCACGCCGTGGGAGGTCATCCAATAGTTTAAGTACTCTTCTCTGGACCTTCCTAGCAAGACCGGCATCCGTGGAAACCAGAATGCCCGCGGCGTTGGCATCATGCTCCGACTGGGCCAGAAGATCGGCTGCCACTTCCATCGGATCTGCAGAAGTATCGGCAAGCACCACTACTTCACTTGGGCCCGCGATCATGTCTATATCGACATCACCATAAACTAGTTTCTTGGCAGCAGCGACAAAAATGTTGCCCGGCCCCACTATCTTGTCGACTTTTGGGACCGTTTCTGTACCGTACGCGGCAGCTGCGATTGCCTGGGCGCCACCGACCGAATAAATATTTCCAATTCCGAGAATAC
>JAKASW010000172.1 GCA_021818875.1 Bacteroidota bacterium | reverse complement strand
TTCCCAACACGATTAAGCTTGAACGAAAAGACTAAATTCCTGCCGTGCAGAACAACTTCTTCTCAAGCCGGGGCTTCGGGAAAAAAAACAGCCGCCGAACGAGCACCACGCCCGCCCGGCGGCCTTCAAATTTTGTCTTCTTTATTAGAAGGCAATATGGATGTCAAACAAACTGTTCGCTCCGAAATACCTTTCAGGAACATAAGCATAATCGAAAGCTAAACCCAGGCCGGTCATCTTTTTAAGGTCGATTCCGGCGCCGAAACTCCATCCTTCATCGAGCGCCACTGTACCGGCATTGCTGCTCAAAGCAGCGCCTGTTTGGCTGAAGAGATAGCCGGCGCGAATAGCAAAGCTATTCATGTAGTCATATTCAACGCCGCCTCTATATTCGTCGATCCCGAAATTATTGTTTTCAAAATCACCCATCACTTGAAGGCTGTTATTCGCATCAAGTGGTTTCTTGTATCCGAGTCCGATGTCGATAGTCGAGGGAAGCTGGAATGATGCTGCCTGCACTTCATAATACGAGAGACCGATACCGGCATTGGGAATGGTTGCCTGGACGTACATACCCGAACCATGATACTGCATTTCTGTCCCGACGTTTTTCACTGCCACTCCCAGACCAAGGCCGGGGATGCCGACAAGGTCTTCATACTGGACGCCGAAATCGAATCCAACTGCCGAAGCACTGACATTTCCGAAGCTTTCCTCGATCAGGTTTGCAGTAGCTCCGACGCTGATTCTGTCAGTCAATTTCCTGGAATAAGTAAGGCCACCGATGAAGAACGTCGGCTTGATCTGCTGCCCGTTTCCGTCAGGCTGGTTTTCAGTGGTGACATCAATGGTCCCAATGTTAAACGAGCGGAGCGAGAGGGCAAGGGAGCCAAAGTTCCCAAACCTGCTGCCAACTGCGAGGTAGCTGATGCTCATGCCTGCGATATACTGCCTGTATGAGAAAAGGGCGCCTCCCACAGATTTCTCCATATCCAAACCGGCAGGATTCCAGTAAATGGCGTCGACTCCGGTCACAAATGCATTGTCGGCGCCGGCCGTCGCAGTATATTTAGCGCCGACCGGTATCTGGAGCTCCGGCGCCGCGTTCGTTCCGGCACGATCCTGTGCAAACACGGTAGATGCCGCAAACGCTGTCAGCGCCAAGCCTATTACAAGTAAACTTTTTTTCATATTCTACTCCTTTGTTAGCTAGTCAGCCCCGACGGCTCCGACCTGAAGCCGTCGGGACATCATCAACTCTCAATAGTTCGGCAACACCTGTTGCTGTTGTACCATGGCAAATTTCAGGATCTTCGAGCCCAACTTACCCATGTCGACGTAAATGATGTATATACCGCTCGCCACGGGAAGATCGCTTTCGTTCCTCAAGTTCCACGTTGCAAATTGGGTGTTGTCATTCTTGTAAATAGTCTTGACGAGGACGCCCGCTAGATTGTAAATCCTTATCGTGGCTACCTGCGGCAAGTGATTGATGGTGACAACCTTGTTCAACGCATTGGTCTCGCGATACTGCCAGCCATAGTAAGGATTCGGAAAGATATTGACTTGCTGGACGTTCGTTTTGGCTTCCGCGACGTTTCCGCTTGTCTCCTGGAGGCCCTTCGTGTTAATCGTGTATAAGTCAGAGCTTGAAGAACCGGATAATGTCGGAGGCACGTTAACATCTACGGTCAAGACATCGCCATTCTGGAATAGCGGTGCACTTGCCGAAATTTCGTTCAGCCACATCGCATAGAGGACATCAAACTGGCCGGCATCGTTAAGGATATTCAACTTGGTGTAGTCGGGATGCTTAGAGCCGCTGACATCCGGTGTATTACCATCGTAAGTTGAATTCAGGATAAACAGGTAGAATCTCCCGCCATCCGACGCGGCAGTTGGAGCCCACACCATGCTCTGATCCGGACTCTGTTCAGTAGAAGCCACGTTCAACTGTCTCGGACTGGCCGGGTTTGACATATCAAACACCTGACCGGGGAATGTACCATATCCCACGTAACCATAGTTTGGTGTACCGCCCCTCTCATAAAAGTATGCGTGCTGCTGTTTGCTCGGATCGCTGCTGAAAACGATCTTGATCGGCACGATACTCTGAGCCGGTGATAACGAGCTGCCGAAGAAGTTGGCGCCGAAGTCCATACCTCCACCGAAGTAGCCTCCACCCCAATTGACGCCTTGTATGTTCTGGTTCGACGCGGGTGTGTATGTCACGCTTTTAATTGCCACGGTCACATTGGGATCCGCAAAGAAGGGAATGCCAGACAACTGCCACTGAATTCCATCAACTACCGGAGCATCCGCCCCGCTGTTGAACCCAAACTTAAGTCCGCTCTGTACCATGCTCGTGTAGGACGCTCTTGGATGTCCCGGACTCGATGGAGTGTAATTAGAATTCAGGTAAGTCCCGGTATAGACTGTCTTGTTGGTGGTCGCATCCGTCAGTATCCACTGAGTGTTCGGGAAATTGCTGAAGACCGTATCGCCGGTAGATGCATCGTAGACAGGGATCTGGATCGAATCACTCGAGTTGAATGTGATATTGTAATTGTCACCGGTGACAGCTTTAGGATCGACCACGGTCGGCAAAATAGAAACGGTCGCGACACCTTTCGAGTGAAGAATGTTAACGGTATCTCCCGGCGCGGACCCGTAAACCACTCCCGGATTAGCGGAATGCGGCGTTATGGTCATTACAGTGAGTGGACTTTCCAGAGCCTGGAACGGAGGTGGAGTCTGTCCGGGTTGAGAATGATAGACGGAGTAAGCAGTCACGGCGAAATAATACGCCTGTCCGTCGACAAGAGGCGCCTGCCGGATAGCATCATTCGTTATATCTATGTATCTCTTTATACCCGAGTCAGTCCCAAATTCAACAGGTACCTCGACCGGTATACCGGTGGTCGGATCGACCTCTGTGCTCAATACCGTCGTTATCCCATCCTTCACATCGTAGGTCGCGATTCTTACTGCGTCTGAGAGGGTCGCGCCCGGCGATGGAAGTTGGTACACATTGTAACCTTCGAAGGAGAACCCTCCACCAGAAGTGGTCTCGTCGGCAGTGACGCGCTGTTGATCACTTCCCCAGTTAAGTACAATTGTATCGTTAAGCGCAGTCACAGCAACTGAAGGAGAAAGAGGTGCGCTCGGAAGTTTGAAAAGATTCTCAAACGCGTACTTGGCGTACTGATCGTTGTATTCCATGACGGCGACGCTCGAAGTATTGCTTACTCCGAGTCCATCCACTTCAGCGGTAACAACTTCTATAGTATCGTGAAGCTTCCAAGTGAAGGGTCCTGAAACTTCCATATCCCTTCTGTCGCTCGGGGCGAGATCAATTCCGTCGATCCAGCCCGTTCCTGTAACCGGGTTGCCAGGAAGAGCATAGTTTGTCACAATATTATGCCCTGAGGCATAGCCGGATGCCGTGTAAATAGGAGTACCCGTTGCCGGCCAGGTCGCGGAGTAAGGAAGGTAGCCTTTACACAGGTTGTAGAACTCGACCGCGCCATCGCTTCCTCCCCAATTCGGATCACCGAGCTGAGATGAGCCGGCGGCGAAATATGCATAAGTGGTCAGAGGCCACTGAGGATCACTACCGGGCAAGTAACCCTTTTCATTTGCATAGGGCTCCGGACTGTCCAAATAGTAATACCTGTATCCCTTCCGCCATTGGAAATCGATTACCGCACTGTCATTCGGGTTTCCCGTATAATGGGAAGGTCCCTGCAAGAAATCGATTGCGGTGCAAGACGGTGCCAGTCCAATTGCCGCATACCTGGAATTGTATGGAGCGCTCCAGCCGAATCCTAATCCAAGGGTGGAGTCGGAACCGGATAGCTCGACACTGTAATCTCCTACATCAGGATCTCTCCATTGAACTACGTATGCACTGTCGATTACGGAATTCGTGTTGCTTGTCGGTGTACCCTCATAGATAAGTTTTGCCTGTTGGAAGAAGATGTCATTCAACGGAGTGGAGCTTGCATAATCCCACAGCGTAGTCTGTTCCTCGATGCCCGTAGAGGGCGATCCAAGAAGAGCCGAAGTAGCTGGATCCAGGTCGTTGCAGACAAACCAGATTGTCTGTGTGGCTCCCGGCACCCCGGGGATATCGTGAGGATTTGACGGATCAAAAGTCTGGGCAGCATTGTTGTACAAAAGCGTCCCGACGGTATCGATGTACCATGGTGCACCCTGATCTGCAGGCCACTGAGTCCAGTCGGTCCGATACTGATCCACCATGGACTGAATTTGAGCGGGGGTCACCTGGTTTGTAGGTATGTTATCAAGACTTGCCACGTCGATGGTGAGATCGGGAATCGAATTTGCCGGCGTAGTCGGGCTGATGTCCGACCTGACCCGCCATATCCGGGCGTCAGGTCCGTTCGGATCCGCTGCACCGGTTGTCATTCCCTGTGCATTCTGGATGATCTTGCCGGGTTCCATGCTGGTGTAGTATGTATTCCCTTCGGCTCGTATAACAGGAAGCCCGCCGTCATATACCTGGCCACAGATGACCACCCCTTCCTGGTACTCGTCCCCGACCCCGGACCCTCTGGGGAATTGTCCCGACCATGTACCGGAAACGTCTGCAGGGTTCTGGCCGTTGCTTTCATAATAGCTTGTGACATTGTTACCGTCGAGAATCGTGAGGTTTGGTGTACCAGTCACCTTGTGGACTATACCTTTGTTCTTGCCGTTAGGCTTCAGTCGTGCTGAGGCCATGGAGGTAGTTACTAACAGGATAGCAACAAGTGCCGCTCCCACGAATCCCAATGAAAACTTACCGTGAGATTTCATATCAAGAATCTCCTGAATTTTTTGACCTTGATTCACTTGATTTACTCGATTGGTCATTATATCAGAACTCCAGTCTTGCGCCGATTCTGAGCTGGCGTGGCTCCCCGAAATTATTGAAACCATTCGCATACATTTGGTTCTGTTCATCGAGACCGTTGATGGCATTGTACATTGGCACAAACATCGACCCCTCGGCGGCAATTGTGCTTGAGCTTAGCGATGGAGTCGAGAGGAAACCGTCCGAATAACCGTTTCCAGTCCTGTAATAGACGTTGATCACGTTTTGGGTATTCAGGAGGTTCTGAACATAAAGGTACACATCAAGTCCTACTCCTCCAGGCAGATCGAAGTTCTTGTCAAGTCTTGCATCCAAATCAAAGACCCAGGGCGTAGTCGATGTGTTGATCGGCTCAACCGGATATCTGCCACGACCGTCGCTGTTGTAAAGTATTGCACCCTCCCAGGCAGCGGTCTGACCAGCACCACCCGTGGCGAGAGTATATGGATGTCCTGAGTTGAAGGTGAATAGGACATTCAATCCCATCTGCTGCAAGATCGGTCCTCCATCATCCTTTCCGAAACGATAGTCGAGCATGATCGAACCCCGGTTCCCCTGAGCGTAATCCAGCGGGGTTACCATCGTGACTGGAATTCCCGCGGCCTCTTCAAGCGCAAGTGCTCCCGTTGGGAACGAGTTTGTTCCGCGAGCATCCTGAAGAGTATAATTCAGTTGAGCCGCGAGTCTATCTATTCTCCGGATGTGTAAGCTGAATTCCAGTCCCATAACGGTTTCAAAATCTCCGTTCTGGAACATCTCGTAATTTCCTGCCAGCGAGTTTGCAGAATGTTGAATGATCACGTCAGTCAACTGACCCTGTACATTCTTATAAAACGCAGTTGCGTCGAACGCCGCAAAGTCGGTGAACTGTTGTGATAGACCCATCTCATATTGTGTGGTCCTGACCGGTCCCAGGTTATATCCGAATCCACCGCCGGTGAAGTAGTAGAAGGCTTGAAAAACCTGAGTAGCTGCTGCCGGCCCGGCGTAAGCAAGACTTAGTTGAGGCGCCTGGACAAATTTCCCGTATTCAAGATGGAAGACTGTCCGGTCGGTAACAGGGAAAGAGAATCCCAACCGGGGCTCAAGATAGACTAGAGAGCCACTTGTCTTGTAGCCCGTTGAGTCGGTCGCTGAATATGGAATGACAGAGAAATTATATGGATTGAATCCGGGGTTAGAAAGGTCAGGAAAATCCCAACTGTCCATATATATATCGTCCAATCTCAATCCTGCGTTAATCACCAGATCGCTGAATTGGATTCTGTCCTGAATATATCCGGCAGCAAAATAGGGATGCTTTGCTGCGTAAGGACCGCTGCCATTGTAGACATTGCCGAACTGGTCATAGCCATAATTGTTAACCGCATTAGCATTCAGTATGTCCGCAGCGGCGCTCGGAACTCTGGCAGAGTCCGGATTGCTTTCAAAAGCATAGAATGTTGCAGCTCCTACGTTGCTATAACTACGCACTGTCCAATATTGATAAGAACCGCCAATTCTGATTTCATGGTTTCCTATCTGAGAGGTGAGATTCACAGATCCGCCAAGATAATTGTAGTGGTCTTTCCCGAAGTTCGTTAAGTTGGTTCCCGGCCGGTCGAATGGAAAAGCCGAGAAATCATAAGCGTACGGGCCAGTTGTCAAAGAATTGTATGTCCAACCGTGCGCTGCCGCGTCGACGCTATCTCCGTAAGCGAGTACATTCGTTCCATAATTTGGATCAGTGGTCATGTCCCGGTAATCCAGGTAGTCGAGATTCAACTCGAAGAATGTATTTGCCGAAAGGAAATAGCTGATCTTGCCGGTGAGCAAAGCATTCTGTGCTTGATAGAGAGGAGTCTCAGCAAGATCAAATATGTCGAAAAGGTTCGGGTTGTTCGATTGCGCAATTGAGCTGAATGCTCCTGCCAGTCTTATCTGGAGCGGCATGTAATCAAGTAGTAATGTTCCGTTGAGATTATACTGGTTGTTCATTCCTTTCGGAAGATTTCCGGACGGCCAGGCGACAAGCGCAGAGTCTCCCTTCTGCCCGCCATTGCCACCGCTGTCCTTCAAATACCCGAAGTTCGCACCCGACCAGAAAAGCGGGCCGCCGAATTGACCGGAAGGAGAGCCATAACTGTCCGCTTGATAGTGGTTCTCACCGGCAAGGAAGAGTTTAACATGATTCGTGAACACAGGGCCACCGGCCGTGACTACGTAATCGGAATACCCATAGGAATAAGTATCCGCAAATTGCTTTCCCGGATAATTCCCGAAATTATCGGTCTCTCCCTGCGCAGTGAAATTCCATTTCGATCCGCCGGTTTTGAAGGTCTCCTGGATAAAGCCGCTGTTTGATCCACCATATTCGGGACCATATCCACCTTCCTGGACACTCACTTCCTGAAGTGCCTCAGGTATGGTCGTGACCAAGTTTCCGGAGCCGACGACGTTGGTAGTGGTAGCACCTTCAAGTTGATAACCAACTTCGTCCGATCGGCTGCCCCTCATATAGACAGCACCATTTTGGACTACTACTCCGGGTTGGAGGCTGAAATACGACTGAACACCTCTTACAGGCAACTCCCGAATTTGCGAGGAGGTAGTGATCTCGACAGCGTGCGTTGCACTCTTTTCGATCAGAGGCCTCTGTGCGATAATCTCGACTGTTGGCGCCTGCACAGATGTGCTTTGAAGTTTTATGTTCAAGGTCCTGGACAAGCCGGCGAGAACCGACACACCGGCAATTATCAAATTATGATAGCCGATGTACGTCGCCCTCACTTTATAGGTTCCGGCAGGGACATTAAGTATGACGTAGTTTCCATTTATATCAGTGGACGCACCCATCGTGCTGCCTTCAAGGAGCACGGTTGCTCCAACCAACGGCTCATTGGTTTGGCTATCCGTGACTTTACCGAAGATTTTCCCATACTGTGCATAGGTCAATCCCGGAACAGCAACTGCAATGAGCAATACTATGGCAAATTTCTTAAACATCGCTGTCCTCCTTTAATGTTCTTGTAAAACTAGCGATTTCATACTGGCATGATTTCCGTATACAGCAACCGCATAGCGGCCGTAGCTTTGCAGGTTACTCAAAGTTGTCGTAGGTACAAGAGGCGCGCCGCCTGTCGTATCGGCGTTCGTGGCGAAAACTTCGTAGCTGGAATTGCCCGCGGGAACCGTTATGTACCCGCTATTCTGTTCGAAGGTAACGCCGGTGGAAACCATTGTACCACCAAGGACGAAGTCCATCCCGCCGGAGAGTACCGAGGCGGTGTCGTCCGATAGATTGAAAATTCTTACCATCGCCGAGTCTTTTACGCCGGCACTCGAAAACGTATAGCTCTGCCCTGCGAGATCATAAGTTCTTGCGGTGTCTCCGTTCGCAGGCTCAAAAATACTGAAGTAGGTGTATTGGACCATCGAGGCAAAGCCCTGACGTGTCGTGTCAACCGCCGATCCATAAACGAATTTCATCCTACGTGAACCCGAAGGGAGAGTTATCAGGCTCGAATGCCCTCCATAGTTCAACGTACCAACGGATGTCGTGTCATAGCTGATCGCCTCTGCCGTGCCGCTATTTGCCAGATCCACAAAGAGGACGTTCGAAGTGTAGTTCGTGGGGGGCACATCTGCTGAGTCAACATTTAAACACCCTGATAAGCTCACGACCAGGCTGCCCAACAAAAGTACTGTCAGCCCGATTCCAGCGGTGTGTTTCATATTACCTCCTTGAGAGTGAAGTTTAGAAGAATGGTAGAAATACAATATCAATCCTCAAATGACGTTCCTTGGTGGTTGGGAGATGAGAATTCTGATAACGTGAGATACAGAAACAATTATGATAGCTCCTCCTCACGCCTTACAGCGATCAGGGGGATATGATCAATTACCCGATGCAAAAGCATTCGGCTGCAAAACAAAAGGGGTTGAACGCCTCGACATGAAGTCGCGAGTCCACTGGCGGGCATCATGGCCTTCGATGTATAACCAGATCGGATAAGGTGCTTTGCAATATCCATGATATAAAAGCTCCAAAATGTCAGGCAGCTCTAGTCAAGCAGCCTTGCTTATCCGGAACAAAATCAATCCGCAGTAAGCAAACGTCAATAAAAAGTTCTCCTCAATAATCAGAAACAGCAATAGTTAGTTGCTGCTATTCAAAATCGAGTTCGTGATATAAAGTGCGCGGGAGGTTGTGGGATTAATCCCGGAATAGTTCAATAGAAAACGTTCCATGTTCTTCTCAAACTCCGGTGCCAGCATTGATTTCGTTGAAATATAATCTGCCATATTTGTTTTGTCAAGTGAAATGAGCGAGAACTTTGCATTTCGCATTGACTCATAA
>JAKASW010000171.1 GCA_021818875.1 Bacteroidota bacterium | reverse complement strand
GGAGCAGTGGATCGAATTCGTGTTGAACTCGTCATCTTGTCATTCCCACTCCTGAATATTCCATTATTCCAGTGTTCAACTATTCCCTTCCGTTCTTTCATCTTCCTTCTAACTCCCGACATCTTATCTGTCGCCTTCACTTCCCCCGGGGAGTATAAATCCTAAAATTCCCACTGACCTGCAAGAGACCTAACATGTACAACATGCCGTCATAATACCTGTAGTAACCGCTCGGTATCGGCACGTCCCATAAGGCGTTCACGAATTCCTTCCTGTCCGCGTTGGTACTTGCGATTGCAGCAACGGCGTTCATTGCAACGAGACCGGTGCTGTGGTCCTTGCCAAGCTCCTTTCCACTAAGTGTGTACTGGTTGCCGTAACTTTCGATTCCCTTACTTGCAAAGAAATCCAAGAGACGATTGCATTCCGTTACCTCCCACGGGTCCGCCTTGAACCATTCGTAGTCCATGGCAACATTCATCCCGACGCGCCAGGCGTCGAAGCGAAAGTCGTTATGGCCTCCGTACCATGATACTACCGGCGTCCCGTGAAAGTTGCAGTAATCGGGACACAATCCGGTAGTGGGATCTGCTGCCTTTTTCAAAAGGTCGCGGCTGGAGTCCGCCGCTTCGCTCCAGAAAGCGCTGTCTCTATCGGCCCATCGTGACCACAGCTCATAGAAATGTGGAAGCTGGTAAGATGGATCAGTGAAACCGTCTGCGCGTTCAGCGGGCACAAAAACCACAAGGCGCTTCTGCCGGTTGAACATGTCGGTCACATCGCCGTGGTCCGGCTGAGACTCCTTGTGGAGCATCGTATTCAAAATATCCCGAGCTTGCTCGCTATAATCGTAAATTCCTTTCCCGTTCCCCCATCTTCCGGATGCAAGGAAGAGAGACATCACAAACCATGACTCGCCATCCGAGGCAGAATTGGAATCGAGCACTGTCCCGTCCGGTTTGCAATGCCACGCAAAGTAGCCTTTGTGCGGGCCGCTTTTGAACTGCATGTAAGTTTTCGCCCACTTCCAGATTCTGTCGAAGACATCTCTCCTGTTCATCTGGACGGCTATCATCATTCCGTATGACATCCCTTCGGTTCGTACATCATGGTTGGCAATGTCTTCGATATACGCCATGTCGTGACCTACCGGATAGTAAACTCGTTCAGTGCTGTCGTTGCCGAAAAACAGCTGGCTGAAAGCAGAATCGAGCTTCGATTTCACCTCAAGTGGTGATTTATCGAGAAGACTCTCAAATAGATCCGGATAAGTTCCGGTATGGAATGCACCACCATTGTGTCGTGCATTCGGAAAGGCGCTTGCAACTGCTGGACAGTATATCGCTCCCGTCAGCAAGAGTATAATAAATGCGGCCACACTACCAGAGGCAAATATGAATTTCATGTCATCAATCCCATGCACGTACTCGTTGTCTTAAATGTAAGCAAAGTGATTGAGAAATGTGTAAGTAATACCCCGTGGTCCCGAAAAGGACATCCCGACTCAGCTTTGGAGGCCGAGTCGGGATGAACCAAGAAGGAGAACGGCTACTTAAGGAGCAACATCTTGTCTGTCTTGACAAAGCTGCCGGCAACCATTCTTACGAAGTAGACTCCGCTGGCGAACCTATCACCGTTGAAAGTCACACTGTAATTACCGGGGTTTTGTCTCTCATTGATCAGCGTTGCCACATTCTGGCCAATGGCGTTGTAAACCTTGATCACAACGTTTGAAGCCTTCGGCACCTGATATTGAATCACAGTCGAAGGATTGAACGGATTCGGATAATTCTGAGATAGGTCGAATTTCGTCGGCAACTCCGAATTCGTCGCCTCTTTTATGGCAGTAACGGTGGGCGACGGCGCCATGGTAACCTGGACGTTGCTTATGTTCATCGCTGTTGCGCCCGTTCCACTCGCCAGTCCAAAAATTACGCTGTTGAATTGAGAGGCGAGCGGGCTGTGATCGTCAACCGCAGTCTGTCCAAACGCATACTTACTGCTGTCGGCACTGTTGACGAGTTCAAACCCAACCTGTTGAGATCCATTACTCACTGGTGCAACGGAGATCTCGAAGCTGTACGTACCGGAACCTGCGGCTGCATTGGCAGGTTTCAATACGCCATCTCCAAGGACATAACCGCTACTTGTGCTGTCCCAGACTCCATTGACAATGCCGCCCCACGAGCCAGCGGTGTGGCCGTACCAGGTCAGTGGTCCGTTTGGACCGCTTTCAGGAATGAACAGATATCCAGAATTCAGCGAGTCCGTTCCGCTCCAGACACCGCTCGAATCCTCTGCCGAATCCAACTTTACTGTTCCGGGATTCCCACTGCTGTACAAACCAAATCGGAAATCGCCGGTCTGGAAACCGCCGCCGACAAATTGTATGTCGCCGGTTATCACCAGTGTCGAATCCTTGCTGTTAATGGGTGACACAGGGCTGTAGAATCCGGCGCGGACGGCAACAGGTCCTGTCAGAGCAGCGCCGCCAATATTGGCATTGCCGGTAATCGGCGATGTCAGGCTCCAACCTCCGAGGCGCCCGCCATAGAATCCCCATGAATTAGTGGCTATGTAGTAGTTCGACCATGGTGCTTTCGGAACTGTAAACGGCGTACCTTTATTGACCTCGACATTTGTCAAGATCATCGAAGTAATCGGTGACGAATAGGTTTCGGGATCGAGACCGAAACAGACTCCGTTGAACGCGTCGGTTGTCCGGCTCGGGTCCGTTATCGTACCACCATACCAATAGAGGATCTTTGAGCTATCTGTTTCCATATAGAACCTAACCTGGTTGCTACCGTCCGGCATCGGCTGGACCGAGATACCCCAGTTATAGGTTCCGGCGGTGAAGTTCGCATTAGGAGGCTGTTGTGGAATCAGGCCATCCAATCCAATAGCGCCGCCGTAGGTACTGTACCAGGTTCCACCGGTCGCCGCATCCTGTGAGGCACCCGTTCCACCCGGAATATTGCCGACGTAGTCTGTACCACTTTGCGGCGTGAACATATAGCCGTAGGAGTAATTCGCAATTCCTGACCACGTTGCAGAGTCTGTGACCGGGTATTTGAGCGTACCGGCGCTATCATTCATAAACAGTCCATAGCGCAGAGCGCTCCATGGTGTGGGACCGGGCCCGTTAAATGTAATCTGGCCGGTCACCACAATCGCCGACTCCGCCGTGGCTGTTACGGGCGACTCAAAACCACCACGTATCATGGCCCACCCGCCTGTGGGCGAAGCTGTGCCTGCTATACCGGCGTTTCCAATTATGGTATCGGGATCAACCTGGAAATGCCAGCCGCCATTATTTGCTCCGTTTGGATACATGCCCCACTGATCAACATAGAAGGGCGAGAAGGGGGCCGGTGGGATTGTAATATCGGGACCCAGGCTGTCGTGGACATCGGTGAAGATCATACCGGTCATTTGTGGACCGCCTGCCGCACCGAAGATGATGGCGTTTAATGTATCCGATCTCATCTGCGATGTTGTGTCGGTTAGGCTTGCGCCGTCCCAGTAAACGATTTGACCCGACGAGTTCTTCTGGATCAGGTAGAAATTGACCAGTTTTGTGCCGTTGGACTGAGGATGGACCGAGAATGCAAAATCATAAGTACCCGGATTCATCTTCGCGCGTATCGGTGCCTGCTCCACTACATAAGGACCAAAGCCGATTGCACCACCATAACTGCTCAGCCAGTTTCCACCCATAACTATCCACTGCGCTGCGCCTGCACCGCCAAACGAATATGAGGCTGGCAATTCATCCGTACCGGACTGAGGCGAGATTGTATAGCCGTACGAGCTCGTAGAAAGTCCGCTCCAGTATGCGGAATCCGCAACGCTCGTATTGAGAGTTCCCGGAACTAAGTTATTGTAGATTCCGTAGCGGAGACCACTTCCGACATCGGGAGCTTCGCCAACGAAAGTGACTTGACCCGTGACAACAATGGCCCCGTCCGTGGTGGTGTTGCCCACAAGAGGCGTGGTGAAAGCGCCTCGGACGGCTGCCCAAGACGCGACCGGCCCGCCGTGGAAGTTGGCGGAATCACCGCTGCCGGTAACATTAAGCTGCCACCCGGGGTTGTTATACCCTGCGATTCCCCACCGAGTAACCGAAGTCGCCAACCCGGGGGACACAGGTTTAGATACAAGTTGAACACTATCTGCATACCAGATAGTCGGAACACTGGTGCCGCCGATGTTTCCGGTGCCGGCGCCATTGAATCCAAAGGCAAGATAAACGGTGTCGGACATGCTGGAGCTTCCAATAATCGGGATGCTAATATTTTCCCAATTGGTCGACCCCGTTGCGACAGCACGGTTGTAGCTACCGATGTTGTTGACGGTGTCTCCCCCATTTTCAAATCCGCTCCCGGGCATCTTTGTGAAAGCCTGGACATAGATAATCTTATAACCCACGTCTCCTTGTGCAAAAAAGCCTTTGAAGTTGAACGAGCTATAATCGGCCATCGTCTTCCCCGAAGGCAGTACAGCTTCGAGGACTGCAGCTGAATTATAGTTGTTGTTGAAGAATTCGAGGACATGGTTGGTCGCCGATGGGGTGATGGTATCCTTTGCAACGACTGCCGCAGCATTCCCGGGACCCCAATCCCTTACACCAAGGGCTTCTCCGATGGTATCTGACTGGAAACTCCATATCCCGGTGGTACTCAGCATTGGGTTATTCGCAGTTCCCGACAGAACCACGTCGCCAACGTATGCATACTTCGTTGTACTTGTCGAACTATCTGAAGTCCAAGGGTACACTCTTACGTAGAGAGTCACTCCGCTGTTCACGATCAGGTTCAGTCCGCTAAATGTCGTATCCGCGACCGCGTTTTCGATAAGACTGTCGACCTCCGCGAGTTTAGTCGAGTCCGCAAAGTCGCTGCTATCAGAATAAAAGACTGATGCGTTAATCCCTTTCATTCCCTTCGCCCCAAGCATCATCGAAATGGAATTTACGATGACACTGAAGTTAGTCTGCGGCGTGATAGTGAATTCGACATACCGCCCTGCGTTAGGAGCGGTTTCAACGGGCCATGATCCCGTTCCTCCCGTACCGCTCGTAGTCGAGTCCGGCTTCAGTTTTTGCACACTGCTTGTCGTCCCGGCGGGCGGCACCTCATAAGCAGCTTGCAGTCCCAGCATCGACTCCGGCATTGCAGTTACGTTGCCGGCAACCGCAGCACTGACTGTATCGGTGCTGGTAAGCGACCACGTTGCAGTTGCCTCCGTTTGCCCGAACGATAGTCCGGCTACGACCAGCACCAGGGGAACCGCTGCCAGGAGTGATTTAAAAAACGTTTTCATTTTTCCTCCAGCTTTTTGT
Organism: Bacteroidota bacterium; assembly: GCA_021818875.1. Lineage (GTDB taxonomy): Bacteria > Bacteroidota > Ignavibacteria > Kryptoniales > JAKASW01 > JAKASW01. The sequence goes on along the minus strand of JAKASW010000171.1, from coordinate 3,922 downwards.
TTTCGAGCTAAATGTAAATAATCAAACTTGAGGTCGAGGCATCTTTCTCAATGCAACCAGCTTCTTCATTGCCGAGCAATGCCTCTCTTTGGACAAAGCTTGTTACCATTTTCCTAAAAAACTTTCTCCTTAAGTCTTTGCGTTAGTTCGAAGAGAACCACCTCCCTTTCCGATCCACGACGACGAGTAGGCGAGGTGATACCACCTCGCCTCCATTCTGACTTAGGAACATGGATTAACGATTCTCGATTTACGACGTTAGTCTTTATAAATCGTACCTCGTTAATCATTGTTCGTCATTCTTGTTTGGTTACTTCAACAATAGCAGCTTCTTCGTGATCGCGACGTTTCCGGCTTTGAGCTGATAGAAATATACGCCGCTGGCGAACTTGCTGCCGTCAAATGTAGCGACGTAGTTGCCAGGATGTTGAACTCCAGAGAACAACGTAGCTACTTCCTGTCCGAGCACGTTGTACACTTTCAGCGTCACGCTGCCCGTCTTTGGCACCGAGTAATCTATCTGCGTCGTAGGATTAAAAGGATTCGGGTAGTTCTGGGCAAGCTCAAACTTGGCCGGGACATTTTCGGGGAGCTGCTCCACGGCAGTGACAGAATCGCCAATCGCAGCCAGGTTTCCGTTCATTTGTGCATCGGTGATGGCCGCATCATATGTCGATTCATTCTTTTGGAACTGTGCATAATAATTTGGCTCGCCGTTGCTGCCGTTCCACCAGTGATAGAGATCGCCCAATGGCAATCCGTCGGTTCCAGCCGTCATCAATGTATCGTTAGTGTAAGCCAGATTTCCGGGCAGAGGCCAGGTCTGGTTGAGGTCGCTGTCCGGCTCGAAAGCCCAGTTGGCGTTGTTGTCGGCGCTCCAGTGATCGTACAAGTAACTTTCAGTCGAATCAACGTTTGTCAAGGGCGTGATGAAGCCTGGAGCAACGCCGTCGTAGCGGTTGACCTTCGCCCAATTCATATATGGGAAAGCTTTTGTGCCGCCGGTATTTTGTGTAGTGAAGAACTGAATCGTGCCGGCATTGAGCATGGAGTCCGGCTGAGGTATTAAATCGTTTTCCCTGTTCTGGATTAGGCTTTGAGTATACGGGCCGTTCGCCATATAGCTAAGGAGCCACGGCTCGTAATAATAGTCGCTATTGGCAAAAAGTATATGCCGCTGCTGATCGGTGAACGGAACAGAGAAGCCGAACGTTGACACGCTGTCGATAGCAAAAGTACCGGGCTGCCCGCCGGAAGTATCTTCGGCCGCATACTCTCCATACATCCACGGATTGTCGAAAATGCAATTCGTGACTACGAGGTTTTTCCACCAGCCGGATTCAAGCGGGAACATCATGATGTTTTCGAAGGTGCAGTGATTGAACCAAACGTTGTCGCTGTATTCAGCCCCTTCTTGCATCAACACATATCCCATATTGGCGAATGTACAATTCGAAAATGAAACACTGTCCGTGTGCCAGCCTGTCGAATTGTAGGGGAACGAAACTGCTCTTCCGTAATACCTAAGGTGTGTGTCGATATCGTTTCTGAAGAAGCAATTTGTAAAGGATCCTTTGAAGTCCTTTGCAGCAACGGTCACTGATCCACCTCCGTTGGATGGGGCATCGCAGTAATCAAAGATCACGTCGTCAAAAGTTCCGTGTTCCCCGACACCTGAAAGGTCTGCGAGGGAATCATCTTCGATCTCTATTGGCGAACCAACCTGCGTTCCCTCTCCTTGGTTGTTGGTAGTGGCATAAAGCACCCAAACATTTTTTAAATAGATGTTGCCGAAACAATCGAAATTGTAAGTCTCTGTCACGTTTCCGGTGGCAGTCCACAGTATCATCGGAAGAGCACCAGCCTGAGTGTTTGTGGGATCCGGTCCAACTATGTTGAGAGTCTCGCCGGACGGAACCACAATCGTGGAAGTCAGAACGTACTGATCGTTCGAAGATAGCTCGAATACCGTATTTGATAGGTTGTTGGTGTGATTAGTCGAGTCAGCAGTCTCTACGACGCTGATCGAATCATTAAGGGTACCTTCTACTCCATTAGTCGCGAAGACACCAGGAACATACACCGTATCAATCTGGGCGTATGCCGACATTGGTACCAGCGCTGCTACAAAGAGCAACAGGTAAGTGATCCTTTTCATTTTTCTTTTCTCCTCTTGGTTTGGTGACCGAAGTGACCTCTTCGGCAGGTTCTTGAAATTCTCGTGAATGACAATTGCTCCACTCTCCTACATCTGATACCGGATTCCGAGATCCGCTGTGAGACCATAGTTTACCTCATTCGTGAAGCCGCCTATGGATATCTGAGCAGATCTGTCGTACTCATCGTTCAGGTTGCTTGCGTCGAAAAAGATCTGAAATCCCTTCCATGGTAAGTTCTGTCTGACCTGGGCATCCATCCTGAAATAGTTTTCAGTGTACCCGTCCGTTACAGGATAATTCCCGATGTAACTGACCGAATTGCCTTGGAACAAGAAAGACAATCTTGCCGAGAACCCTTCGTAATCGTACCCGATATACGCATTCATTATGTTGTTGGGTTGATCGATCAACCGTCCGCCGACCGAACTGTCAACAAGAACGATGGTCCGAGTATGGGTCTGGGAATTGAAAATCGTTCTTTGATCGATGAGCGGATATGTGGCCGATGACGAAATGAGCGTATAATTGATGCCCGCAAGCAGACCGCTAAACGCACCGGGGAGATACCAGAATCGTGTCTCGAATTGAAAGCCGAGCCCTCTCACGTAAGCGGGGGACTGGCTGTTCACATACGTGTAAAATGTCGCGCCCTCCTGCGGTGTAACACCTGTTACGTCGAGTCTCGGGTCCGTGTAAGCCAGGAAGCCGGGCGGGGGAGTCGTGAGGAGCGGGTACTGGGTGGCATAGACAAAGTTCTTCAGAGTCTTATAGAAACCCTCTACAGAAAACAAACCCAGAGTATTGCTGTACGCGGTCAGTATAAGGTCGTGATTGTATGCCAGGCCCGGAGTAAGATCCGGATTGGCTCCGTAAACTTGTTGGCGCGTGTAACCCATGGTGACATGCGGCGACATGTCAGAGTAAGCCGGCCGAGCAAGCGTCTGAGTATAAGCATAGCGGATGTTGAGCCAGCTCGTTATGTCGTACTTCCCCTGCACCATGGGAAGCCAGTAGTGATTCTGCGGGTAAGTGGTTACCGTATCTACCGGCTGATTCTGTGGGTTACGAGAGTCTACCAGATTGTACGCCTGGAACAACCCCTTTTCCTGCTCGAACCGCGCGCCTCCCACTACCATCAGAGGTCCTGCGTTGAACTGTGCCATTGCATAAGCAGCATAGTATCTGTCGATATACTTGTAGTTATTCGCAAGGGTCTGGTAAAGTCCGTCGAACCATCCGCCGGGGTTTGCGGAATTGAACAAGGGGCCGCTTGCGCTATACTCCGGATTGGTGGCGATAAAATTGACGATATTATTCATCAACCCGGAATTTCCAGCCCAGTAGAAGGGACCGAATTCGCCGTTCAGGAAAGAATTGTATAAACTGGAATTGGTCGAGGTGAAACTGGTGGAGGGAAATTTCCCGGCTGCAGAATCATATACGGCTGAAAAGTTGCGCTGGATGCCCGCCAACATCGAGTCTGAAATAGCTGTTCCGCTCGTCATGCCTGCGTAAGGAGTATTCTGGGCGTTCGTGATGTAATTGTAGTGGTACTCTCCGCCGAATTTGAAGAACCCGGAGACTGCCGAGCCCACGCTGAGAGGGAACTTAAAGTCCACTCTGTAGTGCTGGTCGTTTTCTTTGTAATCGGAGCTGAACAGATTCATGGTCTCGAGGTAATTCGATGAGTTGCCGAAATAAGTATCCAGGTTAGTGAGATTCTGGGGAACAACATTGTAGCCAACTGGGCCTGACGGTGCAAC
>JAKASW010000170.1 GCA_021818875.1 Bacteroidota bacterium | reverse complement strand
GGAGGATAGTGCCGGTTATCATTTTTTGGTTTGCAATTCAGCTTTCCAGTTCGTCACCATGGTGATAGTTGCCGGGCCGGACTTTCCTGAGGACACGGCGGCGAGGAATTCGTTACCTGAACTATTTATGTCATAGATGGTGACGTCCTCCCCTGTTTTCCTAAGATCAAATACCATGTATGGCCTGCCGAAGGTAAGAACGCTCCCCTCCTCAGTCACGTCTACGCCCATCACCTTATTGTCGAGCGAAAGGAAGAACAGTTTCTTGCCGTTATCCACCCACCATGACTGACCTCCTCCATTCACTGAAACCTGCCACTTGCTTCCGCCGCTGACGGGCGACACGTAAACCTGTGACCTGCCGGATTCGTCGGAGATATAAGAAATCCATTTGCCGTCCGGCGAAAATTTCCCGAATACTTCATTGAAGTCCGTTCCGAGAAATACCTCCGGTTTCCGGTCGCCAAAAGTCGGAAGTATGAGCAGATCCCCGCCACTCTTCTTGCTTACATAGTTGAACGCCGTGATCAGGATGTACTTTCCATCGCGCGACCAATCCGTAGGAATTGCCGTGTTGTCGAAGAGAAACAAGGGTTGAGCTCTATCAGATCCGTCGGAGTTTTTGACGTAGACATTTAGATTATTTCCCGTCCTGCTTGAGGTGAAAGCTATCTGCTTACCATCAGGCGACCAGACAGGATATGCATCGACAGCATGGTTGAATGTCAGTCTCGTAGTAACGCCGCTCGCAATATCATGGGTCCAGATGTCGAAGTTCCTTTCGTTTGCATCGTACGAATCAAACGCAATGACTTTGTCATCGGGTGAAAAACAAGCTCTCTGCCAGACCGGTTTCCGGAAGAGCGTATTAAGTACCTTGCCTTCACTGTTCATCAACTCCACGGTTTTATCCTCAACCACTTGCTTTTCGTAAATCAACAAACCGTTTTGAGAGACAGAATAAGTGCCGCTGATTCTCACATCATAATACTGGACGTTGTCAGTCAGCGGCGTGATTTGGCCCGACAGCTTCAAGCTCCCCGGATCAAAAGGCTGAGTCAGCAAAATCGATTGGCGCACGAAGAAGATATAGCCGTCCGAATACTCTGCGTTCGACGAAGCCCTCAAGACTAAATGCGGCTTCGGATCGTCGAGTGAAGCGACGTAGATGCCATCATTCGGTCCCGATCCGCTGGTGGACGATTGAATCGAAAACAAGAAATGTTTCCCGTCGGGAAGAAAAAAGGGCCATCTTGGGCTCAGCCATTTTTTGCTCGAATCGGATTTGACTATTAATTCCGGTTTTCCTCCTCCGGACGAGACCTCGTACAGACCTCCCGCCGCGAATGGGGCAAAAACAATCGTGCCTTCTTTGTTCCAGGTACCACCTCTTCCGCTTTGGGCGTCGCAAATTGCCAGCGGAGGCCCGCCATCGATAGCAACTTTCATGAGCTTTCCCGAAAGGAAATAGCCTATCGACTTGCTGTCAGGAGACCAAAAGGGATAGGCATTGCTTTGCGCATCTGTCAGAATTTTGGCGTTCATCGAGTTTGTCGGCCTCAGCCAGAGTTTGGTTGTGCCCGACGAATCCGATCCGATAAAGGCGATATATTTTCCGTTCGGCGATATCGCGAGATTGCTTCCTCTCCGGTTATTAAATGTCAGTCCCGGCGGCGGCAGGATTGACGATTGCAGTTCAGGCGTCGTTATGCCAGAGCTTTTCAGAAAGTAGAGTGCGGAGAGAACAACGAGTCCTACCAGAAGCAACACCACCAAAGTCAAGGGCGCTCTTTTTCCGAAGATGCCTTTGATAAGTGAATCCTCTTGCCGAATCTCTTCCTGGGGATAAACACCTGACTGCCGGATCGCCTGACTCTCGGTCGTCCGCACGTTGGCGATTCCGGAGTTGACATTGTAAGTCCTGCTTGTCCTCCGGCCGGTCGAGCCTTTCCTGACCTTCCTCAAGTTCCGCGCAAGCTCTTTCGCGGACTGAATCCTGTCATCCCGATCTTTCTGGAGGCATTCAAGGATGATGTTGTCCAGTTCAGGATCGATTTCCGGTCTCAGTGAAGTAAGCGGTGGCGGATCGACATTCACGATCTCATACATCACCGCAGTTTCGTGGACTCCTTTGAAAGTCGGCGCCCCGGACAGTAATTCGTACAACACTACTCCCAGGGAGAATATATCGGTGCGATAGTCAACATCCTGACCCTGCACCTGCTCAGGAGACATGTACCCCATCGTACCCATTGTGGTGCCGGCTTTGGTGAGCCGCGACACTTCCGAAGTCTCACGGAGTTTGGCAAGTCCGAAGTCCATGATCTGGACAATCCCGTCTTTCCTGACCATGATGTTCTCCGGCTTGATGTCCCTGTGGACAATCCCCTTTTCGTGTGCAGCCGCAAGTCCGTCGGCAGTCTGTGCCCCGATGTCGATTATCTGCTTCACCGACAGGTTTTTGTTCTTCGCCCGCAGTGTCTCCCCTTCGATATACTCCATGACTATGAAGATCTGATTGTCATACTCCTGTATATCGTGGATGGTGCAAACGTTCGGATGATTGAGCTGTGAAGCAGCCTTGGCTTCCTGAATGAAGCGGGCTTTCTCATCTTCGGTCGCTGTGAGGTGTGAAGGAAGAAATTTCAGTGCTACGAAGCGGTCGAGTTTCGTATCGTGGGCTTTGTAAACCTCGCCCATCCCGCCTTCGCCTAATTTTTCAAGTATCTCATATTGGAGGATTGTACCACTAATCATTTTTCCGTAAGTCCTTCCAGTGAAGCAACGCGTGATTTTGCATCGGAAAGTTCTGGCGAATTGAAGTCGGCTTTGTTCCAAACGTTCGAGAACTTCTTGTACTCGTCAAGTGCTTTCGCTTTTTCACCTAACCTCTCATAAGCGACGCCGAGCCAGTAGTGGGCTTTGACAGATTGTATGGGCCAGTAAGGTATGGCGCCAGGAATATTGGTCATAAGATAGTTGTCAGCTGTTGCCGGCCAATAGGCAAGCCGCTTCAATTCGTTCACCGCGTCCGAGAGATTTCCATTCTTAAGCAGACAAATCGCGTAGAAGATATTCGGTTCATGGTTCGGAGGAAGTGCCTTCTCGACCTTCCTGAATCTCTGAAGCGCCATATCGAATTTACCCTCTCCGAATGAGACTAGAGCAGACGAATAATCCGCTACACATTGAAGCGCGGTACTGGTTCCGTTAACACTCTTTTCAATCTGATCAACAAGGTTATTTGCTTCCGTTATTTTCCCGTCCATGGCCAATGCCCACGCAACATAATCCCGTCCGTAGATTTCGTCAGATGGATTCTTGTGAAGTTCAGCTGAGAGTAACCTGGCATACTGCAGCATTTCAGGATATTGCCCGATTTCATAACACACATGGACCATCTCCTCCAATGTTGCTACGCGTTCTCCTGGAGAAAGTTGATTGTTCAGTATTCCAGTTAGGTCTCTTTGAGCCTGTTTGATTTCCCCCTTTTCAATTTCAATGAGTGGAAATTGTACCTGGCTTGTCACTCCGCTGCTGATTTGGTATCCGGATTCCTGAAAGTAATTCTGAGCTTCAGTGTAATCTTGTCTGAGCAAGGCGAGAAAACCAAGTTTATATGCATCGAAGTCTCCACGTAGCTCCGTTGCTTTACGATAAGCCGCCGCACTTGAATCGTATTCCATGAACCATCCGTAGATATCACCCCGGGTATCGTAGGGATTCGGTTCAGCCGGAGCCAATTTAATATATTGGTTCACCGCATTGAGAGCTTCCTGTTTTTCGCCTAGAACAGCATATGAGTAAGCCAGTACATTCCAGATTGACTTCGCTGTGGGATTTGCTTCGGTACCTTTCAGTAGAACTTTTATTCCGTCATGGGGGCTGAGCATATCCGAATAGTCAATGATGTAACCAAGATTAATGTACGGCTGAGTCTCATGAGGGTACCTATCAATCAGCTGCCGATTCACATAGATCGACTTGACAAGGTTATTTTGAGTCATATAATTAAGCGCAAGGATCTGGAGTCGATCTCTCTCAGTTGCCTTATCCGAATACTCCGCAGCTTTTTGCATTGCTCTTTCGAAAGCTCCAGTCTCACCCAGAATAATTTCTGTATTCGCCAGGTAGAAGTATGCCATGGCAAAACTTGGATCCAGACCAACCGCCCGTTGAAACGCCGAATTTGCTTCTTTCCAGTAAACCTTGTCGTAATCATTAAGTCCTTCGACGTAAGCACGGTACGCCTCAGGTGATTTTGTTGTCACGTCTGCAACAGATCTGATTTCAGTACCGGAGGAAGCACCCGGTTCAAGGCTGTTGCTTATCAGGTGCGACAGGCTATCGACAAGTTCAAATATCTGACTTTCAGAAAAATTCGTCAGCTGCTGTGAGCCAATAACTCTCCCGGACTTAACGTTAATTAGATTCGTAGTTACGGCAAGTGTTGGATTCAGCTGGAGTATGTTTCCCGTCAGCATCGTGGTTACTCCTGCGCGTTTCGCTATTTGAATTGCAAGCGACGGTGAAACTCCTTGCGAGTTGGCCTGTCCCATATCTTTTTCAATCTCTAAGAGCCTTTCTCTGCTTATGACGTCAAGGCCGCTAACTTGTGACAGAGAGGTCATTAAAAGGTTTGTCAACATTTCTCCTGTGTGATTACTGTCTCCAGGATCAGGAAGGTTTTGGAAATACATCACCGCCAAAGAATTCCCGGTCGCAGCTGCGGCTGAGTTCTCCGATATCTGGATCTTGAAAGGATTGAGAATGAAGAATAGTATTGCAAGCAAGGCGACAACCGCCGCCGGGATCACTATTTTCAACGGGTTTTTCTTTTTCCCGGAAATTTGAGTTGGAGGAAGCGGCTCAGCTGGGATTCTTGCAGTCCCGGCCCTGGCATAATCCAGGTTCTTCCTTTCTCTTCTGAGATCAGCCAGCATATCGTCAATGTGCTGGTAACGTTCTTCCTTGTCTTTTGAAAGTGCCTTGTAAACTATTCTTTCAAGCTCGGGCGAGACTTTATCATTGAATCTGGCAATAGGCTGAGGCTCCTCGTTGACAATGGAATAGAGCAGCGCCGCATGATGATCGCCGCGAAACGGAAGATGGCACGTCAGCAATTCATAGAGCACGATACCGAATGAAAAAATGTCCGAACGCTGGTCAACGTCTTCTCCCTGAGCTTGCTCCGGGGACATGTAAGCAGCGGTGCCTAAGGTAGAACCTTCTTGTGTTAGCTTGCTTGCCCCTTTCAGTTTTGCAAGTCCGAAATCCATTATCTTTACCTGGCCTTTAGGCGTCACCATGATATTGTCGGACTTGATGTCACGGTGGACGATTCCTTTCTCATGCGCTGCCGCGAGACCCTCACAAATCTGGATCGCAATGTCCAGGACTTTTCTGATTGATAGAGTATCGCTCTCCTTTTCTATTAGCTGCTTGAGAGTTCTTCCCTCGACATACTCCATAGCGATGAAGACTTGATCGTCATGGTCACCAATCTCATAAACCACTGCTATGTTCTGATGGGTCAATGCAGCGGCAGCGCGAGCTTCGTGGTAGAAGCGCTCCTTCTCGTTCACATCTCTTGTCAGATGCTGCGGAAGGAATTTCAAGGCAACAATCCGATCAAGCTTCGTATCGTGGGCTTTGTACACAACGCCCATTCCGCCTTCGCCTAATTTCTCCAATATCTCGTAATGCAAGATTGTTCCGCTCATCATCAAAGACTCCGCATAGTGGTTCTTTCGAAAGTCGGATTCTCCCGATCAAAGTAAAAAATTCTCACCGCAGAGGCGCAATGGCGCAATCGCTTCAGACGACTGAAATGTCCTTGAGCCTCAGAGGTCCCGCTCATTTTTATCCCAAAAGGGACATACGTGACCCCGCAAGGCAGTAGTTTGCGGCGTATCTTCTTGCTTTCAGACTTAGAGATTAATGCTTGCAATTAATTCTCTCCTCCTGCGACGAGACCTTCCCAGTTCTGAATGTAAGTCAACGGAGGAATTGCCGCTTTGCCCATCGGTCTTACTCCAAGAAACACCTGACCGTTGGCGGACACATCGACCAGGCCGGACAGGTTCTCATCGCTCAGGCTGAAAAGATATTTCGGTGTGCCGACGCTGAAGCTCTTTCCCGACCCGTTGACGCCGACTTCATAGACCTTCCCATCGTTGGTCAGGTAGATTATGGCCCTGTCATTATCCACCCACCATCCCTGCGAGCCGCCTTGCGTGGATACCTGCCACATACCGCTTTGTGTACGATCGAGCGGCCTCACATAAATCTGGTTGGCCCCCGATTGGTTTGAAGAATAAAGCATCCATTTCATATCCCGCGAAAATTTACCGCTCATTAGCGTCTGGGTAGTATTCCCGGATACCAAGTATCTTTCTACATTCTTAGTTTTCAGATCAACTATGACAAACTCGAAGCCCGCGCGAGGGAGCAAATCATTTATCAATAACTTGGTCCCATCGGATGACCAGTCGTCCACTGTCTTATAATAGGTGGAGTCTGCCCGGTAAACGAGCTCGCGCGCGCCTGATCCATCCGCGTTCTTTATGTAAACATCTGGACCTGATGAGAAAGCGACAAGTTTGCCGTCCGGCGACCATACCGGATTGGAATTGAGTCCAGGGGTGAAAGTGATTCGGGTAGTCGTGCCGGTAGCCAGATTATAGTCACTGATATAGGAGTTGGCAAGGTCGCTTCCCTGTACTGTGAATAAAACGCTGCGGCTGTCCGCAGAGAGCGACGAGGCATCCGACGGCGATAGCGGCGTCAACGACCCGAGAACATTAGTTGTAACCGGCACTGCTTCATTTTTCCCGTTTGCATTTAGCAGGACAAGTGTAGAATTCTCAACGAAACTGTGGAGGAATACCAGGCTCCCTTCGGACGAAACCGAGAACGATGCTTTTATCCTCGTCGGATCATAATTGATATTTCCGGCAATTGTCTGGACATCGCCCGACCGTTTGAAATTGCCCGGATCGAATCTCTGACAAAGGAGAGAGTTCTGTTTTGAAAAGAAGACGTATCCGCCGGCGTACTGAACGTTCGTCGATCCGGTAAATATCGTTTTGTCGAGATGGGAATCTATTGAAGCCATCTTCACAACGTCGCTCGGACTCGCGCCGTAGAAGTCATTCTCTATAGAATAGAGGAAGTGCTTGCCACCGGGAAGGAAAGTTGGGAACCGGAGGCTCTGATCCTGGATTGCCCGGTCAGTTTTGATTATTTCCGCAGGTGTACCGCCATTTCCAGAGACAAGGTAGAGTCCGCCAATGCTGTTGGGCGAAAAGACGATCTCATTGTTCCTGTTCCAACTTCCTCCTCGTCCGTCAGGTGCCGGACATATCTCAGTCGACAATCCGGTGCCGAGGTCTATCTTCATCAGCTTGTTCGGTATGAAATACGCGACAGATTTATCATCATACGACCAGAAAGGGTAATAGGCCCCATCGGTGCCGGGAAGAGCTTTTGCTTTCTCTGAGTTAAGCGGCCTTAGCCACAGTTCAGACTTCCCGCTCGTGTCCGTACCGGCAAATACTATGAACTTGCCATTATGTGAGATTTCAAAGTCACCTGGGTCTGCAGTGCTGCCCGTATAATCGATATATAGAGGCGGAAGAATAGAAGTCTCGGACGTCACCACATCTGCCGGTTCATTGGGTCCCACAAATGCCAGATAAATGACTGCCAATCCGAGTATTACCGTCAGGCCCCAGCGAGCGTAGGCCGAACCTGTGATTTTGTGAAGATCGAACCTCCTGTTAAATATCTCTATTGAGATCGAACTTGAAGGCCTGGAGGTCTTGACATGTTCGATCTCTTTTTGTGGTGAAGTATGAACTGCGCTGTAAGCTCTGCTGTTCTTGACTCCAGTCGATTTTCTGATTTTCCTCAAATCCTTCGCGAGCTCTTTTGCCGACTGACATCGCTCATCTTTATCTTTCTCAAGGCACTCTAGAATTACTCTGTCGAGCTCCGGATCTATTCCCTCCTTCACCGACGATACCGGCGGTGGATCGACATTCACTATCTCGTACATTATCGCCGTCTCATGTACGCCTTTGAACGGTGATTCTCCCGACAATAACTCATACAGCACAACTCCGAGCGAGAAGATGTCGCTCCGGTGATCAACATCCTGTCCCTGCACCTGCTCTGGCGACATGTATCCGACCGTCCCGAGCGTCGTCCCTGCCTTCGTCAGTCTTGATACTTCCTCAGCCTTGTTCAGCTTCGCTAGTCCGAAGTCCATCACTTTCACCACACCGCTCTTTGTCAGCATGATGTTCTCGGGCTTGATATCTCGGTGCACTATCCCTTTCTCATGTGCCGCTGCAAGTCCTTCTGCTGCCTGTGCCCCGATATCTATTACCTGCTTGACTGAGAAATTGTGTTTACCTCTCAGAGTTTCGCCGTCAACATACTCCATCACTATGAAGAGCCGGCCGTCATGCTCCAGTATATCAAAGATTGTACAGACGTTCGGATGATTGAGCTGGGATGCAGCTTTCGCCTCCTGGGTGAACCTGGTTTTCTCGGCTTCGGTCGCCGTGAGTTGCGACGGAAGAAATTTGATTGCCACGAAACGATCAAGTTTGGTGTCGCGGGCTTTATACACCTCACCCATGCCGCCTTCGCCGAGCTTCTCGAAAATCTCGTATTGAAGGATTGATCCAGCAATCATTTCAGATCAATGCCCAGGCTAAAGTTGCCGAAACAGTCAAGTCCACAACGGACCGACTCTTCAAATTCGCTGAAATAAAACACCGATGCATGCGCGACTTTCAGTCCTTCAGCAATCTGCCTAGCATAGTTTGCCACTTCTTCCGTCGATAAAAGGGGATTTCGATGGGCTTCAATTATTTTCTTGAGTTCTTTCCCTCCGATGTACTCCATTACAATAAACACTTCATTAGAAGTTTCTTCAATCGAGTAGATAGTAGCTGCATTTTGATGGTTCAGAGCCGCTGCAGCTTGCGCTTCGATTTCAAACCTTTGACGCACTTCTTGATTTGCAGATATGAAACGGGGTAAGAATTTTATGGCAACCTCACGTTTTAATTCGGTATCTGTGGCCTTGTACACCACTCCCATCCCGCCACGCCCTAATTCTTCAGTAGCACGATAATGCAAAATGGTATCACCAACCATGTCTACCTCCTCGTCACGCACTCAAACTTAAATATTTACTTCAGTTTTTGCTAAGGGGCACAAACAATTTGTCACGGCGCCGCAGATTATCAGTTTTTTACACTTTTCGAAAAGAGAATGATCTCTCGAA
>JAKASW010000169.1 GCA_021818875.1 Bacteroidota bacterium | reverse complement strand
CATTCCGGAATCGTGGGGGACTGCTGTCAGTGTGGTCGTCATGGTATTCGGCAACATGGGTGAGACCTCCGGAACGGGCGTCGCATTCACTCGTGATCCTGCCGCCGGAACGAACCTCTTCTATGGCGAATACCTGATGAATGCTCAGGGCGAAGACGTAGTTGCAGGTATTCGGACGCCCATACCGATCTCGAGGCTTGCCGAACAGAATCCAAAGATTTACGGACAGCTTGATAAGATCAGAAAGACCCTGGAGAAGCACTACCGGGACATGAACGACATCGAGTTCACGATCCAAGAAGGAAAGCTCTATATGCTTCAGTGCCGTGTAGGGAAGAGGACTGCGTTCGCAGCAATAAAGATTGCCGTCGATATGGTTGACGAGAAACTGATTACTGAAAAAGAGGCGTTGGAACGAATTGAGCCTGATCAGCTAAACCAGCTTTTGCGCCCGGTGTTTGATCTGAAGGAGAAGGAGTCTGCAGTAAAGAACGACCGGTTTCTCGCAAAGGGATTGAATGCCGGTCCGGGAGCGGCAACAGGTCGGGTCGTCTTTAATGCACCTGACGCCGAAGAGTGGAACAAGCGAGGTGAACAAGTTATCCTAACACGTATCGAGACGTCCCCTGAAGATATTCGAGGTATGGACGCGTCGGCTGGAATTCTGACTGCAAGAGGCGGGATGACCTCGCATGCGGCGCTAGTCGCGAGACAGATGGGCAAAGTCTGTGTCGCCGGATGCTCAGCGCTTGAAATTGACTACTCAACTCACACGATGCAGGTCAACGGCAAAACGATCCACGAGGGTGATTGGATCTCGTTAGACGGAACAACCGGCGAAGTGATTGAAGGAAAAATTCCTACAAAGCCATCGGAAGTGCTTCAGGTTCTCATCGACAAATCGCTCGACCCGAAAGATGCTCCGGTCTACCAGCAGTTTGCCAAGATCATGGGCTGGGCTGACAAACATCGTGATCTGAAAATCCGGACAAACGCGGATCAACCTGACCAGGCCGCGAACGCAGTCGCGTTCGGTGCGGAAGGCATCGGTCTCTGCAGGACTGAACACATGTTCTTCGGAGAGGGGAAGATCGGTCCGATGCGCGAAATGATTCTTGCCGACACGCTCGAGGAACGGAAGACTGCACTCGCCAAACTTCTTCCACTTCAGCGGGCCGATTTCGAAGGTATCTTCGAGGTGATGAACGGCCGCCCCGTGACGATCAGGACTCTCGATCCGCCCCTCCATGAGTTTCTCCCGCACGAAGAAGGTGCACAGAGGGAACTTGCAGCGCAAATGGGATTGACTTACGAAAGGGTTCATCAGAGAGTGGAAGATCTGCACGAGTTCAATCCGATGCTTGGTTTTCGTGGATGCAGGCTGGGTATCATATATCCGGAGATTACCGAGATGCAGAGCCGCGCAATCTTTGAGGCCGCTGCGAATGTCCAGAACAAAGGGATCAAAGTTGAGCCGGAAGTAATGATTCCCCTCGTCGGCAACGTAAAGGAGCTCGAAGGCCAGGATAAGATCGTGCGTCGGGTTGCGGCCGAGGTCATGAAAGAAAAAGGAGTCAAGTTCGCTTATCATGTCGGCACGATGATCGAGATACCCCGCGGTGCCCTGACTGCCGACGAGATCGCAAAAGTTGCAGAGTTCTTCAGTTTCGGCACTAACGATTTAACTCAAACAACTCTTGGTGTGAGTCGTGACGATGCAGGAAGGTTCCTGATTCCTTATACAAATCTGGAAATCTACGCCAAGGATCCTTTCGAAGTCCTGGATCGTGACGGAGTCGGTCAGCTTATGAAGATTGCCAAGGAAAAGGGTCGCTCAGTCCGGCAGGATCTGAAAGTTGGTATCTGCGGCGAACATGGCGGAGAGCCATCATCGGTGGAGTTTTGCCATATGATAGGCCTGAACTATGTGAGCTGCTCACCGTTCAGGGTTCCGATAGCGCGTCTGGCCGCGGCGCGTGCGGCGTTGGCGTATCCCTCGAAGCCAGTCAAGCCAGCAACGCCTGCGAAGAAAGCGGCAAAAAAGCCGGCTCGCAAGGCCCCGAAAAGGTCACGAAGGTAAGTCAAATAAGTAGAGGCTGTTTCAAAATGGCGTCCTTGTCTCATGAAGATGACGAAAGCGTCCGTCTCTCAGGATGTCCGATGCTGCATGTTAGTGGACCTGCCCGGTCGACTTACTTTTGGGACAGCCTCTACATCTAATAATCGATCAGAAGGGATTTTGCAACAATGAAACTTTCCGACTTCAAATATCCGATCCCGCGTAACTTGATTGCCAAGACTCCCGCGGTGCCGAGGGACCATTCCCGGATGATGGTGCTCAATAGAGCATCTCAGCAAATTGAAGAGAAAGTGTTTCACCAGATTACCGACTATTTTGAAAAGGGCGATTCGCTGGTCGTGAATGACACCAAGGTATTTCCTGCCCGTCTTTTGGGAAGAAAAGAGAAGACTAACGCGAAGATCGAGGTGTTGCTTCTAAGAGAACTGAACCACGATGAGGGAATCTGGGATGTCGTGGTCGAACCGGCAAGGAAAGTCAGGATCGGCAACAAGATCTATTTCGACGACGAGAAGATCTATGCAGAGGTTATTGATAATACCACCAGCCGGGGAAGAACTATCAAGTTCAACTACAAGGGAGATATCTACAAGATCCTGGATAGAATAGGGCAGATGCCTCTTCCTCACTACATCAAAAGGGATCCGACTGAAAAGGACAAGGAAGATTATCAGACGATCTACGCGAAAGTTGTCGGCGCAGTTGCGGCGCCCACAGCCGGTCTGCATTTTTCCAACAAGCTTGTTTCCAAACTTCAGAAAAAGGGTGTGAAGATACTTCCCATTACTCTGCACATAGGCATCGGGACGTTCCGCACCGTGGATGTCGAAGACCTGACGAAGCACAGAATGGATTCGGAGTTTTACGAAGTCCCGTTTGAGTCTGCAAAAGCGATCAATCAGTCAATTGACGCAAAGAGAAGTATTTTCGCCGTTGGAACTTCTGTTGTTCGCGTCCTGGAATCCAATGTGACGACCGATAATCACGTGAAGGCAGGGAAAGGCTGGACGGACAAATTCATTTATCCTCCTTACGATTTCAAGATTGTCGACCACCTGGTAACGAACTTTCATCTTCCGGAGACGACTCTTCTTATGCTCGTCAGTGCATTCACCGGCCATGAGTTCATGATGAAAGCTTATAAGAAGGCGATCAAAGAAGGATATCGGTTCTATAGCTACGGCGATGCGATGCTGGTACTCTGAAAACTTCTACATCCCAGGCCCGCACCGCTGGATAAATTCGAAATTATGTCGAGTAGACTGTCATGGCACATAGAATCGGTGTAATCATCCCTGCTGCCGGCGGTGGCAAGCGGCTCGGCGGTGTCGTCAAGCCGCTCATAAAACTGCACGGGAAGCCGATAATCACCAGGGTCCTCGAAATTTTTTCGAGATTGAAGGATGTCTCCTTGATTTGCCTCGCCGTACCGGCGGAGGCCATGTCGGAATTCGAGGAGGTCGCCAAGACTTCATTATCGGGAAAGGCAATTCAAGTTGTGGAAGGTGGTACAGAACGCGCGTTAAGTGTGAAGAATGCCTACCAAAAACTCGAGACGTTGCTTTCGGAAGACGATTTGGTCTGCATCCATGATGCTGCACGGCCACTGCTGGCGGAGGAGGACCTCGGTCGGGTAATAGATGCGGCGTGGGAGCATGACGCGGCTTTCCTGGCTGCAAGGGTCAAAGATACGCTCAAACTCGTCGATGACAGCGGCAACTCTGTCTCCACCGTTGACCGGTCAAATTTGTTTGCAGCCCAGACGCCTCAAGTTATGAAGTCTGGTCTGTTGAAGCAGGCTTATGCTACCTTCAGTGACTATTCCTCGATTACGGATGAAATTATGTTGATGGAGAGAATCGGCGTCAAAGCATTCGTGGTCGAGCCGAAGCATCTGAATCTCAAGCTGACTACCCGGGAGGACCTCGAACTGTTAATGAAATTGAATCTTGTCGATGATGTTTTTTGAAATCTCGGCTCTCAGGAAATCGGACGGTAAGACGTTTCGACCCTGGCTGAGTGCCCACCCGAATTGCTGCCCGAGTCTGTCGATATAAATATCTCGTTTCTGTCCGAGTGAATCGAGCTTGAAAGTCTCTTCGCCTTCCTCAATCCACTTCCCAATCTGGTCCGGCAGCGCACGAGTTCCTGTCTCATAAGTGAGGTAGGCAGATCCGAAGAAGTGTACCAGCTTTGCGCTGTCCCCCCACTTATCGTCGGGAGAGTCGTTGAAGAAATACCTTGGCAATTTCCTTATTCGTTCTGCGGCGAGTGCAGAATCCTCAGCCGGCAATGGAATCCAGACTCGACCAATAATTGGAAGGGAAGGGGTTATGTATGTTCTGTTAAGCACGGCGATTGAGATCCCGAGCAAGGCGACAGCGGCGTCGCCTTTCGAATACTTCATGCCTTGCTCGAAAATCATATCGATATGTTTCAATTCCACATTCCTATTGTGGCTGACCGGAGGAAGGTCGTTTCGGATGAAGCTCCGCAACTCATTGGTAACTGAAATGATCTTCGGCTCGAAAAGCTTTTGCCAGATGGTGCCCTGTGCACGTACGTTTTTCGGATATCCCAAAAGAAGAATAGAGGCAGACAGGATTCCGGGAATGAGATTAAGAACCCTTTTCGGCAATCCCTGTGCCAGCATCACACTCGATTTTGCCCTTCCGGAGACGGAGGTCATCAGGTCTGAAGCACGCCGACGTTGAACAGTTTCATGTTTGGATTATTATTCGCCATTTCTATTCCACGCGAAATTACTTCTCTCGTGGATAACGGGTCGATGATATCGTCCACCCACAATCTCGCTGCCGCATATTTCGGGTCCATCTCATCTTCATACCTGTTCTTGATTTCCTCCAAAAGTTTTCCCTGATGAGCCTGCAGGCTTTCTTTTTCTTTCGACGATGCCTGGAGACGGATGCTCAGCAAGGTCTGGCTAGCCTGCTCGCCGCCCATGACCGCAATTCTTGCTGAGGGCCATGCGAAAATCAAACGGGGGTCGTACGCCTTTCCGCACATCGCATAGTTGCCGGCCCCGAAGCTGTTGCCTACAATGAACGTAAATTTCGGGACGGTTGAGTTTGCCACTGCGTTCACCATCTTGGCTCCGTCCTTTATGATGCCGCCTCGCTCTGCGCGTGTGCCGACCATGAAACCGGTAACATCCTGGAAGAATACGAGTGGAATTCTTTTTTGGTTACAATTCATTATGAACCTCGCCGCCTTGTCGGCGCTCTCCGAGTAAATGACTCCGCCAATCTGAAGCTCACTCGACCCATCAGGCTTCTTTGCCTTTACGGTGGTCCGCTGGTTTGCTACTATTCCCACTGCCCAGCCATCTACTCTTGCGTAGGCGCAGATAACGGTTCTTCCGTAGCTGAGTTTGTATTCGTCAATTTCGCTGTCGTCCACTATTCTCGCGAGTATCTCGTAGAAATCGTATGGCTTGGAGCGATCGCGCGGCAAGATGCCGTAGATCTCTCTTGGCGAAAACTTCGGTTCGCGAGGTGACACGCGATCAAAACCCGCAGACGGCCGTGCCCCTGTCTTCGAGACAAGATTCCGAATCAACTCGATGGCCTCAGCATCGGAACTCACTTTATAATCGGTGATGCCCGAGATTGATGAATGAGTCTCTGACCCGCCAAGTCTTTCCGCGTCGGTCTCCTCTCCGATTGCGGCCTTCACGAGATGAGGCCCGGCAAGGAAAACGCTTCCGGTGCCTTCGACGATGATTGCCTCGTCGCTCATGATGGGGAGGTAAGCGCCTCCCGCTACGCATGGACCCATTATCGCAGAGATTTGTGGGATCCCCATCGAGCTCATGACGGCATTATTGTAGAAAATCCTTCCGAAATCGTCCCTGTCAGGGAAAATCTCAGATTGCATCGGCAGGAACACCCCTGAAGAGTCGACAAGATATACTATCGGAAGGAGATTCTCCATCGCAATCTCCTGTGCCCGCAAATTCTTTTTGATGGTCAATGGGAAGTACGCTCCCGCCTTGACGGTCGAGTCGTTCGCAACAACTACCACATGACGGCCATTTATTTTGCCAATACCGGTTACGATTCCCGCCGACGGTGCATCACCGTAACTATGGTACATCCCCAGAGCCCCCATCGTTCCGATTTCCAGCAGCCTTGTACCGGGATCAATCAAATTGTCGATTCGCTCTCTTGCGAGGAGTTTTCCTCTCTTCTTTTGACGAGACGCCGATTCGGCACCTCCACCTTTGCGAATCGCTTCAACCTGAGTCAGGTAGTCTCTCACAAGCCGTGCATTGAACTCTTCGTTCCGGATAAAATCCAAGCCGTGTTCTACATCCGTTCCGCAGGTTTTCATTGCGCTACCTTAGATCTGTTTGGTTGAATTGGATAAATGTTTGCGATACGCTTTCTTCGGAATGATCTCCGGGATTATGCCTCTATATGCAACGACTGATCCTTCCTCGATAAAATACCTACTCATGGAACGATTCACAAACTGAAATACGGAGTTCAACGGATCCGGTTCAGGCTAGATCAACAGATCGATACAATTCCACTTTATGCTATCCTGGTCTATCCAAGGTACATTGACATTCTAAAGCCCTGTTTCTATATTGATAACCGCTAAGATGCCAAATGGATCGTCGCACGGGAAGATAGCGCCCGCAAAGTTAACGTTTGTTGTATTATCGGGTCCTGATAAACCTTCAAGGACGTTCGAGGCTTCGAAGCTAAAGCTAACCGTTCTAGTTCTTTCTGGTTTTGTTCTAATCGGCGCAATTAGCGTGATACTGATGGTGTACACGCCTCTCGGTCAAGTGTTTTTCCCGAACTTTTTCAGCACCCAGGCCGAGCAGCTTGACAGAATAGAGGTCCTCGAATCAGAAGTGCAGTCATTCCAAAACGAGTTAACATCCCTCACGATTTATAATGAGAAGCTGAGGGAAGTACTGGGAGACACTGTTAAGCCCGAGATTTCCGCTGCGGCAACGTCGGGAAACTCCGGCTCGCCTTTGCAAAGCGATGTGAACAGCGCGTCGCCCGCATCGAAGATTCATTTGGCTGCGGAAAACGGAAGCCCGTCTGTGATGAGTTCCGTTGAGGCGGCGGAGAATGCGACTTCGTTCCTTCCGCTTATCATGCCCGTATCCGGATTTATTTCGAGAGGCGTCGATTACGCGATTGGACACTACGGGATTGACATAGCTGCATCTCTTGGAGAGCCAATCGTAGCTCCCGCTCCCGGCGAGGTGATCTTCTCAGACTGGACATTAACTGGTGGCAACACGCTTGTTATTGCTCATCCAGGAGATTTCCTGACCGTCTACAAACATTGTGAGAGGGTACTCGTTGGTGTCGGGACCAAGGTATCTAGAGGAGAAGCTATCGCTCTTGTCGGTTCGACGGGGACTACCAGTACGGGTCCTCATCTGCACTTCGAACTATGGCACGATGGGAAGAACCTTAATCCGGAGAATTATCTACTAAAGACAAATTGATATGGCAAAAGAAGAAGGACAGGTAAACATTGTTGCACAGGGAACGAGCTTCGAAGGGAGAATAACGAGCCCTGGCAGTCTCAGAGTGGATGGGCGCGTGCAAGGTGACGTAGTCCTGACCGGTGATCTTGTGATTGGCGCGAATGGCGAGATCGACGGCAACATAGATGCACAGACCGTGACGGTCGGTGGAAAAATCACAGGCAATATAAGCGTCAAGAATAAATTGGTTCTGGAAAACAAGGCCAGAATAAAAGGTGATATCCACGCCGCGAAACTGATCATTGACGAAGGCGCCATTTTTGATGGCAAGTGCGAGATGAGCCAGGATGGTACACCGGATTAAAAAGGCGAGATGTTCAGGTGATTCGTGACAGGTGCGAAGAAGAAACAAAGTGTCGGAGGAGGCCTCGGTGAGACTTACAGGCAGCTCGCTCCTTTCATGGGACTCGGCACGGAGCTGGCTGCTTCCGTTGCGGGCATGGTACTCGTCGGGTATTTCCTCGATAAATGGCTTCATACGTCGCCGTGGCTGCTCTTGACGGGGGCTGCCGTAGGTATGGTCGGCGGTTTCTATAACTTTATCAAAGAAATACAAAAACTAAGCAGGCTTGGCACTAAGAACAGAAAATGACGCGCCGTTGCGATATGTGCGTCGAAAAACAATTCTGTCGGGCATAATTGTGATCGCAGTTTTAGGTTTGACCTCGATTTTTCTTATATCTGAGTTTGCCAACGGTAAGTTTGGCCGAGCATACCTGATCGGTTCTTTGCTTGGCATCGTGAACGGAGTAATTGGCTTTTTGACCATAGAGAAATTCATAGACAAGAAGACGCTTGCCTTCCTGAGGGGGGTTTTTGTCGGGATGGGTGTCAGGATGGCATTGCTGCTTGGAGTCTTTATAATCCTGATTGAGACGACCACGATAGACATTGCCGGAATGGTGACCGGTCTCCTTATCTTCTACTTCACGATGACGATACTCGAAGTCATCTTCCTTAACAAGCGAATCAACGCAAAGAGCGCTGCGAAAGAGAGCCTCCAGTGATCCTCGAATTGCTTTCGAACTCGTCTCTCGGACCGGGAGTCTCCGCTGCAGCTAAGGCAGTTGCCGATACTGTGAAGGCAGCTGCCTCGCAGGCCGACAACGCCGCGAGTGGTAACTGGATCATCGAACATGTCACGGACTCGCACTCGTTGAACTTTGAGCCTTTTGGTGTGGTCCATCTTCCGGTTTTTCCACCGATCCAAATTTTTGGGATGAGCCTGGACTTGTCCATTACCAAACATGTCGTGATGATGTGGTTCGTTGCCATCATGGTTCTCATCGTGATGAGAATTGTTGCGAGAAGTTACAGGCGATCACTGATCCCCGGTAAATTTGCAAGCTCCGTCGAAATGGTTATACTCTTCATTAGAGACGAGGTCGTCATACCTGCGATGGGTGAGAAGGGAAGGAAATACCTTCCTTACTTTTTGACTCTGTTCTTCTTCATACTTTTTTCAAATATTCTTGAGCTGGTTCCATACGCTTCCACACCATCAGGGGACATAAGTTTCACTGCGGCGCTGGCCATCATTGCTTTCTTTGTCGTGCAAATCTCGGGTATTATGCAGAACGGATTCTTCGGCTATTTCAAGGGACTACTCCCACCCAACATTCCTGTTTTTGCGATCCCGATTATCGGCCTTGTTGAGATAATGGGGCTCTTTACGAAGCCGTTTGCACTG
>JAKASW010000168.1 GCA_021818875.1 Bacteroidota bacterium | reverse complement strand
CACTGCCTTATCGCATCAACTTCTATTTCTACGAGCAACCTCTCGTCAACCAGGGCTACAACCTGTACTAAAGTTGCGGCTGGCTTTATGTCTGCGAAAACCTCTCCCTGAGCTTTTGCGACTTCTTTCCATCTTGATATGTCCGTGACAAAAGACCGGACACGTACCACGTCTTTTAGTGATGATCCGGCTTCGTGTAACGCTTTGTCGATTTTCTCATAAATAAATATGGCCTGCCTGTACGGATCGCCCGGCTCAACCACATTCCCTGCTTCGTCGACCGCCGTTGTTCCAGCTACAAAAATCATGTCGCGTAAGACCACGGCGCGGCTATATCCAAATACCTTTTCCCACTCCGTGCCTGATGAAATCAATTGCTTGTCCATGTCTTCTCACACAATCCCTTCGCAATTTTCGCTATTGTTTATTAATATATGGGGTCGTGCTTTCAAAAGTCAAAACTGCAGCTACCTATGGAGTCAGCGCCTTTCTTGTCGAGATCGAGACGAATGTGGGAGGCGGCCTCTTTGCATGGTGGATGGTCGGGCTTCCTGACAATGCCGTCAAGGAAAGCCGTGAACGAGTATTGACTGCAATAAAGAACTCGGACCTGAGATTCCCGAACCACCAGATTACCATTAACCTTGCGCCGGCCGACGTCAAGAAGGAAGGAAGCTCATTCGACCTCCCCATTGCGGTGGGCGTGATTTCGGGCGGAGGTTTCATGGATGCCTCAGACCTGTCAAACTTCATCATTCTCGGTGAGCTTGCACTTGATGGTACGGTAAGGCCTGTTCACGGAATTCTTCCGATCGCGGTCGAGGCAAAGGACGAAGGCATACGCGCCATGATAGTCCCTAAGGGAAACGCCAAAGAGGCCGCAATGGTGCAAGGACTGGATGTGTACCCTGTCGAAAACTTATCGGAGACGATTCAACTCCTCAACGGAGAATACAAGCTCCTCGAACCCTATCGGGTAAACAAGGAGGAAGTGTTCGGACAGCGGCAGGCATACCAGTTAGATTTCGCGGACGTAAAAGGTCAGGAGAATGTGAAGCGTGCGCTTGAAGTTGCAGCAGCAGGCGGGCACAATGTCATCATGGTCGGCCCGCCGGGGAGCGGGAAAACGATGCTCGCAAAGAGACTTCCGACGATTCTTCCGGATATGACTTTCGAAGAAGCAATAGAGACCACAAAGATACATTCAGTTGCAGGTTTGCTGCCGGTCGATGCCGGTTTGATTGCCACGCGCCCTTTCCGATCACCTCATCATACAATATCCGACAGTGCGCTCGTCGGAGGGGGGACGATCCCAAAACCCGGGGAGATTTCACTCGCACATCATGGTGTGTTATTCCTGGACGAACTCCCCGAGTTTGACCGGAGTGTTCTGGAAGTCCTGCGACAGCCTCTCGAAGATGGACATGTGACGATAAGCCGGACGAAGGTATCGCTCGATTATCCGTCCATGTTCATGCTACTTGCAGCCATGAATCCATGTCCATGCGGCAACCACGGTAATCCGAATGCGTCGTGCAGTTGTACACCGACTCAAATTCAGAGGTACATGTCGAAGATAAGCGGCCCTTTGCTTGACAGGATAGATATTCATATCGAAGTGCCTGCAGTGAAATATTCTGAACTTTCCAGCAAACGGTCGGGAGAACTCTCGATCGCAATCAGGGAGCGGGTCAAGAGGGCGCGGGAAATTCAACGAGAAAGGTTCGATGGTAGAAAGGGTCTCTTTAAGAACGCAGACATGCAAAGCAAGGAGATACGGGAGTTTTGTCAGGTGGACAAATCAGGAGAAGAACTCTTGAAACAGGCGATAACGAAATTAGGTTTGAGTGCACGGGCTTACGATAGGATACTGAAAGTCGCTCGAACGATCGCAGATCTTGCAGGAACATCCGCAATACAGCCGGAGCATATTGCGGAAGCGATACAGTACAGGACGCTGGATAGACAGCTTTACCTGGAAGTATAAGTGTAGACGCGGCCTTCCGCTTCGATTTCTTGACCCAGTGCCTCACCTTTAACGCTCACTCTCTATCCCTTTGTGCAGGTTTGAGGGGAAAGGGGAAAAATAACCCTGCACTGACCCGGATAATCCTCTGAAACAACCGGTAATTAGACCTCACGATGGATTCCTTTGCTAAGAATGGAAAGCCGTTGGCACGTCCATTGAACATCCAATGATGGTTGAAAACGGCAATGTCATCTAAGATGGCATCTGGATTTTGCTCCTCAACGAAGGGAGAATCTTAAGAACCAAAAGGATGCATCATGGAAAACACTAAGACCGATCACTCTTTCCGCTGGTTTATGCTCGCCTCGGCAGTAGTACTGTTAATGGGGGGAGCTCTTACCTATCAACTTATTTCCACAAATGGTAGAGAGATTCTTCCGACTGCAATCTTCTTTCCGAACAGGGACTATACGTTGACTGTGACAGGACCGAGCGGAATCAGGTATTGTGGAACGATTTCGATAACGACGGCGGACGGAAAGAAGAGTATTCACTCGCTAAGTGAAGTCGGACCTCACACATTCTACATAGTTGGGAGGGCGATTTCAGTGGACTTCAGGAAATGTCAGGAGGATGGATCGTTGAAAGTGGAGATCGCCGCCAACGGAAATCGAAGAGTTGAAAGATCGACTTCCGAGAGGTACGGCGAAATTAATTTGAACATGGAGTGATCGCTACTGTTCCTTCGCACCTGCAGGTGTCGGTCCGGTTGTCAATCTTCCTCTCGCGTGCGAAAGATAGAGCACGCTGTTTATTATCCCCACATGGCTGAATGCTTGCGGGAAATTCCCGAGCTGCTTGCCGGTATCGGGGTCAACTTCCTCCGAGAACAGTCCAGTCTTGCCAGCGTAACCGGTCAGTTTATCGAACAACGCTTCGGCGTCGGCGATACGACCGGACAAGGATAGCGCATTCACAAGCCAGAACGAGCATAGAAGAAAAGCGCCCTCCTTTCCTGACAAACCATCTTCTCCGTTGTACCTGTAGACTAAACCCGATGGAGTCGTTAACCTTTTCATAGTTACATCGATGGTCTTACTGACTCTCGGATCGTCGGGCGGCAATAATCCCCTCAGGGGAATGAGAAGACTGGTTGCATCGAGTGTGGCCGACCCGAACGATTGGACAAAGCTTCCAATCTCGGCGTTGTACCCTTTTTCCAGAATTGCCTTCCTTATTTGTTCGCGGACAGTTTCCCATTTCTCCGTAGGTGCGCGATACTGCCGACTCTGTACGATTTTCATTCCGCGATCCAGAGCTACCCAGCACATCAGCTTCGAGTAGACGAAATGCCGCGGACCCCCGCGGACTTCCCATATCCCCGAGTCAGGAGTGTCCCATACTTCGCATACATAGTCTACAATCTTCGTTATGAATTCCAGCTCGCCTTCAGGGATCTCGTCTCCATATCTTTCGGTCTCATAGATTGCATTGAGAAGCTCGCCGAATATGTCGAGCTGTCTCTGCTTTGCCGCACCGTTCCCAATCCTAACCGGTCGAGAGCCCATGTATCCATCGAGATGAACCAACTCGGATTCACTCAGGTCAGTCTGGCCATGTAGTCCGTACATGATCTGGATTTTCGACGGGTCAGGGTACCTCCTGCAAATATCGACGAACCACCTCAAGTGCTTGCGAGCTTCATCGTGGTGACCAAGATGGTACAGCGCCTGCACCGTGAATGAAGCGTCCCGAATCCAGTTGTACCTGTAATCCCAGTTTCTCCCCTCGCCTATCGACTCGGGCAAAGAGGTAGTCGGAGCCGCACAGATGGCTCCGCCGTCTTCGTGTGCAAGGAGCTTTAGCACGAGACCCGACCTTACAACCAGGTCGCGCCATCGGCTGTCTCTAAATGCGGTATTTAGCGTACCTTTGTTTGCCCATTCACTCCAAAATCTTTCCGTCCTTTTCAGCTCTTCAGCACATCTTTCGTTACTCTGCAATTCTTTCTTTCCGTATTGAAGAACGAACCATAGCTGCTCACCTCTTTTAACGCTAAAGCGGGAAGAAGCTGAGTGGTGGTCCACTGAAAGTGGAACTTGAGATTGAAAAAAGAGCCACATGTTATGCTGCCATGCAGCCTCGATGCCATTTTCGGCCAACGCCAGCGTCCCGGCTTCGCGAGCATAATTGAAGTGCGGCGAAAAAACAACTTCGAACTCGGCTGCTCCGTTGTTGCACCTCAATCTTCTATATATCGCGTGACGCTCCGAATGATTTTCATCGCCACCCCGGTGGACCGGCATGAAGTCAGTGAGTTCCGCACTCCCTGTTTCGGTATCAAAGAAAGTAGAGAGCACATTTGTATCGCGAATATAATTCTGCCGGGATGTGTATTTGCCGACCGGAGTAATCGCAAACCTGCCGCCCTTCTGATTGTCAAGGATCGACGCAAACACGGAAGGAGACTCGATGTGCGGCAGGCAAAGCCAATCTATAGATCCGTCGTCGGCAACCAGAGCGCATGTCTCCAGGTTGCCGATGATTCCGTATCTCTCCAGTTCCTTGTAATTCGCCACTCTACTCTATCCTGTCGGGAGCTGCGCTTCGGGGATGGTCTCTGCGCCGTTTGTCCCGGCTGCCGCAATCCCAAAGATGTAGTCGTCTCTTGTCATTGATTTAAGATCGTATTCTAATTCAGGTGCAGTCGACGCTTTCACAAACACGTCTCCTTGCCACATCGGTTCCTCATGACTGTGAACTTTAACATAATCAATTGAGATCATGAGGACAAACAATTCTTGTCGAGCACCCGGCCGAGTTGAATTTCTTTGCTTCCTTCCCTACATTGTGCGGAAAATGTTCTGCATTACGGCAACCAGGCACCTTTAACTCTTAAGGGCAATCCCATGGATCTATTCCGTACCAAGAAGCTCTCCGATATTTTAGCAGATAGTGAAAAACCTGAGTACAAACTCAAACGAAGTCTCAACGCATTCGACCTGACCACGCTTGGGGTCGGTGCAATCATCGGAGCCGGCATTTTTGCAATGACGGGGACAGCCGCCGCCGGAAGTTCCGAATATCTGGGTGCCGGACCCGCACTGGTAATCTCATTCATCCTTACCGGTATAGCATGTGGTTTCGCTGCCCTTTGCTACGCTGAGATTGCGTCCATGATACCGATTGCCGGCAGCGCATACACTTATTCTTATGCATCTCTCGGAGAATTGGTCGCATGGATAATCGGGTGGGATCTAATTCTCGAATATGCGGTTGGCAATATTGCGGTCGCAATAAGCTGGGCAGGATACTTCCAGGAGCTGCTTGGCGGTTTTGGAATTCATCTACCATGGTACCTTCTTACCGACTTTCGCACGGCGCTCAGTCAGCCGGGGCTGATTCAGACTGCGCCGCATATCTTCGGGGTCCCGATCGTTTTCAACCTTTTCGCGGTGCTCATAGTTGGACTCATTACTTACATACTCGTCATCGGCATCAGGGAGAGTGCAACGTTCAACTCTGTTATGGTCGTAATCAAGATTGTGATTCTTCTTTTCTTCATCGGCATAGGGATTTTTTTCATCAAGCCTTCAAACTGGACGCCGTTTGCACCCAACGGCTGGAAGGGAATCCAGACCGGTGCCGCGATAGTTTTCTTCGCATACATCGGATTTGACGCCGTCTCGACAGCAGCCGAAGAGACGAAGAACCCGGCAAAGACACTGCCGATCGGTATGATAGCATCGCTTGTGATTTCGACCGTCCTTTATATTGCGGTCGCCCTTGTGCTGACAGGTCTTGTGCCTTATACGAAACTCGCCACCGCCGAGCCGCTGTCATTAGCATTGCACATTATACATCTCGACTGGGCAGCGGGAATAGTAGCTTTCGGCGCGGTCATTGCCACGACCGCAGTTTTGCTCGTGTTCCAGATGGGGCAGCCGCGGATATTTTTCTCGATGTCGCGCGATGGTCTTCTACCCCCGAGCTTTTCAAAAGTGCATCCGAAATATCGGACCCCTCACGTAACGACGATTTTAACTGGCGTGTTCGTTGCATTCTTTGCTGCGATTGCAAACATAAGTGAGGCTGCGGAGCTTACCAATATTGGGACGCTCTTCGCGTTCGTTCTTGTCTGTGCCGGAGTGTTGATCCTACGTGTTAAGGAGCCGGATGCAAAGAGAGGATTCAGAACGCCGTTCGTTCCAGCCGTCCCGATACTCGGGATTCTCTTCTGTGTTTATTTGATGCTCGGACTGCCGACGATAACCTGGCTGCGGTTCTTCATATGGCTGGCTGTTGGGTTGATAATCTATTTCTCATACGGGAGATGGCACAGCAGGCTTCTTACTGCGGATGATAAATCGGCAGTCCTCAAAGAAGGGGAAGCAAAATGAGAATTAGGATCCTTACTATTGCTCTGGCGTCGCTGTTCTTGTCGCAAATGCTTGCAGCATCCGGCAGGGCTCAGGGAAAATCGAGCAAATACACGATTGTCATCCACGGCGGGGCAGGTACGATACCCGAGACGATCCCTGACTCTGTCAAGGATGCTTATCTTGGTTCTCTCAAGAAGGCATTGACCATCGGCAGAAATGTTCTCGCAAAAGGTGGCACGAGCCTCGAAGCTGTCGAGGACGTGATTCGCTATTTCGAGACAGATCCGAAGTTCAATGCCGGTGCGGTGGCGGGAGTCGAACATATCGCTCACCCGATAACTCTCGCGAAACTCGTCATGGAAAAAACACGGCACATCCTTCTTGCCTACCAGGGTGCTGACGATTTCGGAAAACAGATGGGGTTGAAATGGGTCCCGAACAGCTACTTCGATACTCCTCAGCGAAAGACGGAGCTTGAAGAATATATGAATAAGATCAAGAGGCATGACCATGGTACGGTCGGGTGCGTTTGTCTCGACGAGTACGGAAATCTTGCAGCCGGGACCTCGACCGGGGGCCTGACGGGCAAATTGCCCGGTCGTATCGGTGACTCACCGTGCATCGGTGACGGAACTTATGCGAACAACCAGACTTGCGCCGTTTCCGGGACAGGGATCGGCGAGCAGTACGTCAGGTACGCTGTTGGCTTCAATATTAATGCACTCATGGCGTAGAAAGGGATGTCCCTGAAAGAGGCAGTCCATTACATCATCCATGATGTGTTGAAACCCGGCGACGGGGGAGTCATCGCGGTGGACTGGCGCGGGAATTACGCGATGGACTTCAACACCACTGCAATGTTCCGTGGCGTTGCGACATCAGGTGGAACATTCGACGTGAAAATCTGGAAATAAGCATGTGCAATAAAACACCGCTCTCCCAAAGTCGCATTCCTGCGTGCAGGAGGAATGCGTCACCTGACGAAAAAGCCCTTACGTCTCAAATGCAGAAATTCATCTTCTGAGAGTTTAGCGTTCACTGACCCGCCGATACGGCCATCAGGAACCACGCATCATGGGGCAGCCACTGTTCGGTCCAGCGCCAATCGTAGTCTTTGTGGGTTACGGAATACGGAATATCGAAAGCAATACCGTGTGGATTGTGCAACGCGCAAGTGATACCGTTGGAAATCCCGCCGGGCATTTCGGCGTATTGATAACTTCCGAAAAACATGTACTCAGGATTATTGTAGCCGACACCATTCATCATGCACATATTATAAGGATTGAGTCCCAGAATCCAATTCAACTGGTTGTCGGCGAATTTCTCCAGCTTGTCCGCAAATTCCGGATCGGATTTTAAATATGGCGCTGCCATTCTCGCAGCGCATGCCAGGCTCGCTATCCGCGCATCTTCGCCTTGCCACCATGGTGCGGCCTCGGTATCATGAGGGAAGAAGAAACTGCTGTTCCGCTTCCCGTCTGAATGTTGACCCAATTCGCGTGCATAGCCAAATGCGTTCGGCACTTCGGAACTTATAGCCAGATCAAATTCTAGCGATTTTTTTATGACGGTCAGGGACTTTTCTCTGGCGCCGTGGCTGCAAATGTCGAGATAGTAGATCAACGAGACGACAGGCATGCCTTCGTCAGTCGGGTGAAAGAACGGCCTGTGGCCGTTGTTGGCACGCCAGAAGTCCTTGTACTTACCCCACGATGTCAGTCTGCTGATGAGGCTTTCGGCCCGCTTATCGGCAGCAGTCTTATAAATGGTATCACCGGTAGCTTTATACAATTCAGTCGCCGCCGCAAGTGCGCAGTAGTCGTCGATGATATTGTCCTTTCCGTTGAAATCCAAAGACAAGTTGTGTTTCTGTAAATACCGGAATGCGTCCTCGGCACATTTGAGATACCTTGCAGACGAAAAATCTCCAGATACTTTTAATTGAGATGCCATGGCAAGTGCAGCGATCGCCATCCCACCGCCCGTACGGAAACTCGCTTCGTAAATACCGGTCTGTTTCTCGTGTGAGCGTGAAGATCGAGCGGTCATGGTATCGCTTTTGTCAATACTGAATCCTGCACCCTCAGGGACTATCCTTCTGTCTTCGGGCAATTTGCGAGAGCCTGGCGCCGTTACTGATATGTAGAACGATCCTTTCGGATCTTTTATTCTTACAAGATAGTCTGCTCCATACAACAGTTCATCGAGGATTCTCCGTCTGTATTGCCGGAGATTCTTGTCGTGCCGCGCGTCCAGCATCTGGTAACTCTTGCATAGACTGTAAACGACCATTGGAATTTGTTGGGTGACGAAATAGTTTGTGAAATCCAGTCCTGACAGATGTTTGCCGTAATCCCCGGTAGCGTCCATCCATCCGCCGTGAACGTCGACGGTATCCTTTCGCCCATCGGCAAACGTCATCTTCCTGTCTGCTTTCTCATTTTGCCCGGTACACCGCTGCTCCTTGAAGTATGCCACGGCATCGGAGAGAGTGTGTCGTTCAAGGACGTTTCTCTGAATCAGGAAGGGAAATGAGCACACATTCCCTTTGTTAGTCTCGCATTCTAGAAAATACTTCCCTTGTTCATGGACGGAGGAGAAATCGATCGTCCAGAAATCCCAGTCCTTCCATTGATCGATCCTGCCCACCTCGACGGGCTTCACCTCTGCAACTGCACTGTCGTTGCTCCATAATTTCACAAAGCAGTTCGTTATTGTGTCTCCCTGAAAAGCTTCGACGACTGCCTTCTTGAAGCCGGAAGGATAGTAGCCCACCTGATTGGTCAGCACCTTTATTTTCTGGCCATAAGTCTGAGGAACAGAAAGAAAGGCGAAAGTTATAAAGAATAAAGTCCGTATCATTTTGTCAACACCTCTGGGGTTAGTCGCAATTTTAGTACGACTTAGAAACCCACTGCCTTTGGCAGTGGTGATGTGAAGATGGCTTCGCCAGTCGAACTCACCCCTTTCTCCCCTCTCTTTTTCGA
>JAKASW010000167.1 GCA_021818875.1 Bacteroidota bacterium | reverse complement strand
TTCAGTGAATTTATCAGAGAATTTTCCCGCCGTAAAGATACAATTTATGAACGAGTCCTGGTGAAGCTGCAAGAGGTAGGACAGAGCTCGCAACCTTCCGCAAAATCAGAAAGGAGTATAAAGAATGAGAGATAGCTCGGCATATTTCCGACCGGCATTATTTGCAGGTTTGGTACTTGCGGTGATAAACTTTGCGCCGGGACTTAACCTTATAAACTGTTTTTGCTGTGCCGGGTTGTTCCTCGGTGGTGTGCTCGCAGTTCTTTTTTATCGAATGGATTTGCCGGAAGGGCAGCCAATCATGAACATAGACGGGTTTTACCTGGGATTGTGGACGGGCATTTTCGCCGCGGGCTTTGAAACGATTCTCGACATCACCATCGGCCCGCTTATCGCCAACATCAAGCTTCAGATGGTGAAGAATCTTGTCAGAGGATTATTTGGAGGACTTCAATCGACACCCGGCGCGAATCAACAGTTGTCTAAGCTTATGAACCAGCTCAGCGAAGCCATTGCAGCTGCTAAGCATCCTGGTTTGATGGATACGCTTCTGAGTTTCTTCATGATGGTCGTTGTCTATTCTATCTTCACAATATTCGGAGCGCTGCTAACAAGTGCATTCATACAAAGACGTCGAAGGTCTGTACCGCCGCCTCCACCGCAAACACCGGCGAGCGTGTGAGAATCTCAAGGGGTCCTTCCTCATAATGCACATGGACCCTGCATCTTTGTTCAAGGGACAACGAAAATTTTCGGGAATCCCTGACTTACCTTATTGCGTATGCGAAAACGATTACCGCAATAAGTGCCAAGCCGAACGCGTATGCGGCCAAAGTGTTTCGCAACACGCCTAAATCCAGAGTAGTCGGGATCGATTTCTTCGAATCGCTGACAGTGAATGCCATAATTGAAACCATCCTTTCTTCAGTTAATTTCTACTTCTCATGGACGCTCTGCTGTCTTTTGCTCTCTGTAATCAATCTAAGAAAGGGAGCCGATGATGTGGTATGAGTTGAGTCACTAAGTTCCTATCCATCGGAGAATTTCGTGAACAATGTCACATTGGCCCGACAGGCACGTTGCCTTGGCTAATTGTGGGGTCGAAAAGACTCCCGAGGAACGATTGAAATGACAAACGGTGTGTAGAAAAATTTTGGCGCAGGATAAACATTCACGGATAGAAGCGCAGCCGAAAAGCGTAACCACTGCCAAAGGCATCACTTCGTGACAAGTCACCAACCTGCCTGGCGGCAGGCAGGGGCACTAAGTGTTGTACAACGACACCAACACCAAACATTTTTCTTTGAGCCTTTGAGTCTTTGTGGTTTACAGAGAGGTTCTCGGCCTGGCCTCTAATGCCTTTCCAAGACTCGAATTGTGAATGGGACAAGTCCTTTGGATACTGACTACGGAGATTTGGGACATGCTTGGGACCTTGGAGTCAATATATACAGCCTTTGCCCTGTCGGCATACCCTTCTGCCGGAAACTTAGCAGAAGATGCTCATCGATCTCCGATCCTGGAAATATCCGGAGACATTCGCTTAAGCAAATCAAGGAACCAGTCCTCTAGCTGGATCTTATACCTGGGAGGGCGAAGGGTACCTTCGGTTTCTTGCTGCTCGGTAACCTTCACTACCCTATGCTTGACTAGCTCATACACCCGCGGATCGTAGATTGAGACTTCAACAGAATTAGATGAGCTTGCCAGACAGTCAGCGATTAACTCCTTGATCTCTGGATCCATTTGATCGATTGTTGTCCCAAGGATGCCCGACAGGGTGAAGTAAGAAACGACAGCATCGTACTCTCTGCGGAGGTCGACTTCAGGAGAAGCCTCTTCCACTTCAACTTGTTTGCTGATTATGTTTTCTGATGATTCCATAATTTTGTCCAATGTGTTCGTCATTGTTATCATCTTACTGTTACTTTCATTTCGTCCTTCCAAACCAATTCTGTGTTTTTGCGGCCGTCGTTTTGACGGACGCTCTCCGGTTCTTTTGATTCAACTGCCGTGCCTGATTTCACTTTCACAATCCGCTAAAAATCCACCAATTGACAACCATGCGGCTCCCAAACGCGTTCGCTCTGTTCGGTTACGATACAGTCAGTGTACGGTTTTGATAAACGGCCGCCCCGTCGGCAGACCTGAGTTCAACTAGTCAAGTTGACGAGTTCGCGAGGATTCTGAAGACCAGGAGTGAGCAGATTTAGGAAATGAATTCGGCGGAGTTCGAAGGGCTAGGTGTCCGGGTCTGTCCTCGATTTCTCATCTTGAGCATATTTTGCCGTTCTACTTTTTCTTCCAATACTCAAGCTCCGCGCGCCACTTAATATCGGCGACCATATTCTTTATCGTGCATTCAATCTCTTCATCACGATCGATAAAAGTTCCGACGATGAATCCATACGGGAACAAACTTCCGCCAACCTCGTAAAATGTGAGACCCAGTTCGTTATCATGGTACGCACCGTTCAAAGGTAGGCTGTCGACGGCCGCACCTTCGGGCCCGTTTACTCTGATAATTCCGTAGCCCGCTACTGCCGTATCGCCGGCGGCCTCGTTAAGTACCAGTTTGGCAGAACCATCTTTTGCCACCCAGGTTCCGGAAATATTATCGGAGGTAGGCGAAACCCTGTGGGAACAAGCGGAAAGAAATAAGGCGGAGAGGAATATGACCAGGAGCAAGACTCTCATGATAGTTCATCTTCATGAATTGCAGGATCGGGAAAACTAATCTGTCGCCACAACCGGTCTTTCATTCTTATTTGTCGAGGTATGCGACTCTCGTTTCTTCGATGAATCTCCGCCAATGACATAAGATGGTAAGAAAGCACGAGAAAACCATTTATTTGCATCTCAAGGCTTATACGGATAATTTAACGGTGTCAGCGGGCTATGAAAAGGAATATCTTCTCTCTTTTATTCGCACTGTCTTTACTGCCGGGTTGTACCATCTTCTCGGGAAAACCAATGAGAACCGTGAAGATCATGGTGACGGCTGAACGCGGCCCAACGACTTCAAAGGTTTTCATTGCGGGGTCGGGAGATGAGTTAGGGAACTGGAAGCCAAGTGCTGTTCCACTTAGACAATTGCCGGATGGCTCATGGTACCATAGCTTCCAGTTGAGGGCCGGGACTGAAGTCTACTTCAAGGTCACCGGCGGGAATTGGAGTACCGAAGCTTTGGATTCACGAGATCCTCAGATCGGTGCGCTCCAGCATTTCATAGTGTCTTCCGATACCGAAATATGTCTCCACATCTCGAAATGGATGGACCGCGATGCAGGCATTACCAGACTTAATGCGAAGCTGCTTTCCAAATATGATTACTACGGCATGACGAACGCCTGGCGATACCATATTGGTGATAATCCTAAGTGGGCGTCTAGTGACTTTGATGACTCTTCCTGGGACAGGGTGAACTCGTTGCCCCAAAATGCCGATAGGCCGCAAAGCGGCTGGGAGGCATTGGATGGTTCCGCCTGGATCTCGAAGTCGATTCGTCGCTCTGGAATGTCCCGATTGCGTTCGGCATCAGTCAGGGAGGAGCGTCGGAGATCTACCTTGATGGAAAAAAGATAAGAACGTTCGGAAAGGTGGGACATTCTGAGGCGACCGAAAAAGTTTTCTTCACCGATAAGGTGCCCGGTATCGTGGCGTTTTCACCAAAGCTACGCCACGTTCTCGCGGTGCGGTATTCGAATTTTGATCGTACGCCTCTTCGACGGGACTACTTCTCCCCCGGTTTCATATTTCTACTTGGCAACTGGGCACGCACCCAAACCAGAGTTCAGATCGATCTTCTCCGTCAGACCGTCTTTACTACGATCCTTGCCGTTCTCGCTTTCATTCACCTAATTCTCTTCATCTTCAACCCGACTCTAAAAGAAAATCTACTCTACTCCATTTCGACGCTTGGAGGAGTCGGAGTATGGGTTGCGAACACACAATGGAATTATTCGGTCAGCGCAAGATACATCGGTTTTCTTGACGCCGCTGCTCAGGTTTTCGCGGAAGTTGCCATCCTATTTGGGCTCTTGCTGGTGTATTCATTTCAGAATAGGAAGCTCCCGAAGCGTGTCCGTCTCTATTTGGTTATCGGAACCGGCTTCGCGATCTGGGGAAGCCTGGAATGGAACACGATCTATCAATTGGCTCAGAACATCTTCATCGTTGCTATGCTTCTGGAAATGGTGTGGGGAATCATTCGGACGGCGAGGCACGAAATGGTCGGCGGCGTGATATTGATGTTTGGGTTCTCGGCACTGGCTGCGTCTTTCATATACAGCACGCTCGGTGGATACGGGCTACTCCCCCAATCGTTTCCGACCGTAGACAATTCTTTTATCTACGGATTCGTGTCGCTCGGCATCGCGATGTCCATTTTTCTCTCCCGAAGATTCGCCCGCACCCGTCGCGATCTCGAGATGAAGCTGGTAGAAGTGAAACAGCTCTCGGAGCAGACTATTGCGCAGGAGCGACAGGCACGTGAACTTGAGGTAGAGCGCCGTCTCCTGGCTGTCGACAACGAGAGAAAGACCTAAGAACTTGAAGATGCCCGCTCACTCCAGCTCTCGATGCTTCCCAGAAGTGTGCCGTCTATTCCCAGTCTCGACATAGCTGTGCGGATGGAGACAGCAACCGAAGTCGGCGGTGACTATTATGATTTTTTCTCATCCGACGGCGTCCTGACAGCCGCTGTGGGTGATGCTACGGGGCACGGCCTGAAGGCCGGCAACATGGTCGTGGCCACCAAAGGATTGTTCAACGTTCTTTCTTCGGATGGATCACTCGAGGATATCCTCAAAACATCGAGTCTGGCAATCAAGAGGATGAACTTTCACATGCTGACTATGTGCCTGGCGTTGGTGCGGATCAAGGACCGAAAGATTGAGTATGCCTCGGCCGGCATGCCACCGATGCTGATATTCAGAAGCGATACGGGAGAAATCGAACAACTCGTGCTTAAGGCGATGCCTTTAGGTGCATTCGTCGACTTTCCATACACAATGACTGAGAGCAGGATATTTCCGGGCGATGTGATATTGTTGGCAAGCGACGGCCTCACTGAATTATTCGGAAGCAATCAGGAGCCGTTCGGGAGCTCCCGGGTACAAAAAGCACTGAAAGAGTCTGAGGGCAGGTCCGCCGATAAGATCGTGGAACACATCCTTGAAAGAGCGAACGAGTGGCGCGCCGGCAGTCCATTGAACGACGATTTAACGGTGCTCACAATAAAAGTCCGTGCTTGAGTTTCTTTGAATTATGAGAGAAGGAAAGCGATGAAGAAAGTTCTTCTCGTGTCGCTGTTTGTGCCGGTTGATTTGCTCGTCTCGCAGACTTCCAGGCCAGACACAGCGGAATATTTCTATCCGGGTGAAGTCGTTATCTCGGCTTTGCGGATAGACCTTCCCCTCAGCATGACTCCGTTTTCAATCAGCCTCGTCCAGCAGGAGAAGTTAACAGTGCTTCCTCGCGGAGCTGCCGTTGATGAGGCTCTGAAGCTGGTGCCGGGGGTGAAAGTCGACAACCAGGCAAACGGCAAGAGGGTACATCTTTCGATTCGTGGTCAGGGTATACTCACGGAAACCGGAATTCGTTCAATAAAAATATTGCTTGACGAACTGCCGCTGAACGACCCGACGGGGTTCGTACCTGATTTGTATGATGTGAACTATGACGTCGTTGAAAGGATTGAAGTGTCGCGGGGCCCTGCGGGTTCACTTTACGGGGGCGCCGCCGCCAGCGGGATCATCAATATCATTACTCAAAACACATCTCATGCTCCGATTTCCGGATCAATCGCAATGACCAGTGGCTCAAATAACTTCTGGAAGGGATTCGGACAGTTCGGCGGCGATGCCAAAGACGTAAACTACCTTGTGTCCATGTCAAGGACCGCAGGGGATGGATACAGAATTCACACACATTTTTGGCAGAGCGCAGTTTATGCGAAGGGCACTTACTCGCCCGTATCGGCGATCCAATTGACTCCGATCGTATCATGGTCGGACACGTACCATGAGAACCCAGAAGGACTCAGCCTTGCACAATTCTTAAGCGACCCGAAGCTTGCAAACCCTGATGCCATTCGATTCAATGAGCACATGGAGATGAACCGGATGACCGGAGGAGTCGCAGGAGTCATTCGCCTCCCCGGCGGGCAAGAGGTGCGGTTCAACACATACGTAAGGCACTCTCACTACACCGAGGCTAATAACCGCATATTCGATCATCAATCACTAACTACTCCGGGAACATCCGTACAGTATTCATGCATTTTCGGACCGAGCTCCGGAGTTGTCAGCAACGAGGTAAGTCTCGGCACAGATCTTCAGTGGCAGGTTAACGACGAACACTTGAACCCAAATGACTATTCCGTTAAGGTCGACTCCGTCCTTGCTAAACAACGTACCAGGCAATCTGGAGCCAGAATCTATCTGATAGACGTACTCAACATGAATGCAAGTTGGAACCTGATGGGGAACATACGTTTTGACAACATCCGCAACAAATTGACAGATTTGATGGCGACAGATTCAAGCAACAACTCGGGTAGTGCAGACTTCTCCAACGTCACGGGAAGACTTGGTGTCATTTTTTCTCCATCGCCGACACTTACTCTTTTTGGAAATTGGGGACAGGGTTTCATCCCCCCTTCGACTGAAGAACTCGGAACAAACCCCAGCGGCTACGGTGGTTTCAATAGGAATCTCATTGCAGCTACTTCAAACTGTTTCGAAATCGGATCGAGAGGCAAGATCGTTTCCATCGATTACAGCATCACGGGTTTCTACATGCTAACCAGAAATGACTTCGATAGGTATCGAATTTCCGGCCGCGGGCACGGTGAGGAAGGAACATTCTACAAGAACGTCGGAGCAAGCAGGAGATTCGGGCTGGAGTTATCCGCCACGTGTCAACCGGTCACGCCTCTCGTCCTGCAACTGGCTTACACATATTCTCACTTCAAGTATGATATCGCCGCTCCGATTCCGATACTGATGGACGACACTACAATACACAAATTCATTCGGAACGGCAACTGGCTTCCGAACTCGCCGCAACATCAGATCATGGTCGACATTGACTGGAAAGTCCTTTCTCGACTTTCCTTCGGTCTGACTGCTGAAGCGCTAAGCAAGACATACATCGACGGAGCAAACATCGAGTCGGAAGCGGCTCCGGGCTATACCCTGGTAGGATCTAGAATCGTATATAACTGGGCTGCATTCGGTTTCAAGGGGACGCTCGCGGGCCACATACGCAATATCACTAACAAAATGTATATCGCGTTCACGGAACCGGATCCTGGTGAAAATGCATATCAGCCTGGAGCCGGGCGGGAGTTTTTTCTTAATTTGAGAATCTCTCCCTGACTCACTCCCCGGGATCAAATCACGGGTACTGTCACATCCATTTTAGAGTAGTAGCAACAATGTAGTCGACAGGAGGCATCACTCGCGTTCGCTTCGCGAGCTCGGTAAGAATAAGTTCTTCGTTCCGCATACTTACAGCGAACAGGTCAGACTGATTTGTCAAGCCGCTTAGCACAAAACCGTTCCCTGCTTTACTCCGACACAATTAACTTCGGCGGGCTGGCTCGCTACGTGGCCACGGGCAGATACCATGTCTGTGACTTTACAGAGAGGTCGCCTCTTTTTCCCTTTTTCATACAGTCAGAATATATCCCGGACCTGCACTCATTTTAACAATAAGATTTTCCTTACTGTGGATGACGTTTTACCCCGGTTTCCGACGGCGGTCAGCATGCAATAGTAAACTCCGCTAGAATAGTTTTCTCCGTCAAACATTACACTGTGGGCGCCCGCACGCTGCTGACGGTTCACGAGTGTCAGAAGTTTCTGTCCGAGGATGTTGTAGATACTCAGTATCACGTGCTGTCGGCGGCTAACTGAATAGTTGATGATGGTCGCCGGGTTGAACGGGTTCGGATAATTTTGATCCAATGCAAACACCCCGGTCCCCCCGGTGCCGTTTGAGGGTGGGCGAACCATTCCCATGGCGGTCGATGTATCCTGGTACACTCTGACGTAATCCACCTCCATGGTC
The DNA here is from genome assembly GCA_021818875.1 of Bacteroidota bacterium. Classification (GTDB taxonomy): domain Bacteria; phylum Bacteroidota; class Ignavibacteria; order Kryptoniales; family JAKASW01; genus JAKASW01. Next base: position 1,303 of record JAKASW010000167.1, on the reverse strand, counting down.
TGCGGAAAAAACGTGGAGCTGTCCGGATTACCCGGCCAATTCCCGCCGACGGCGAGATTGAGGATGATAAAGAAAGGACTGTGGAATGCAGTGAGAGCCGCTGGAGTTATGTCCACTTGATAATAGACCGTACTATCGACGAAGAATTGGATCTTCTGTGGGGTCCAGGTGACTCCGAAGATGTGGAACGCATCCGCAAACCGGCCGGAGCTCAGCGAGAACTTGCCCCCCGACTGCGAGTTGCTGCCGTTTTGCTTCCAATGCAATGTCCCGTACACCGTACTGTCGCTGAGTCTGCTGTTGGGACTTCCCGTTCCGCTTCCGCCGATCATCTCCATGATGTCGTTCTCGCCGCAGGCAGGCCATCCTACCTGCGTGATGTTGTCTCCAAGCATCCAGAAAGCCGGCCAAATCCCTTTTCCATACGGAAGTTTAATCCTCGCCTCGACTTTACCGTACTCGAACGAGAACTTGCCTTCGGTTATGATCCGGGCAGAGGTGTAGTTGTAGCCGTCAAAGCTTTCGTGTCGCGCAGTTATAGTCAGGAGTCCGTTTTGGACGCTGCAGTTCTGAACACGGTTCGTATAGTATTCCAGCTCGTTGTTCCCCCAGCCGTTATTGTTTCCGATCTCGTACGTCCACTTTGTTGTATCAAGAGCGGTCCCGTTGAACTCGTCAGACCAAACAAGCTTGTCGCTCTGTGCTGAGAGCCGCGGTACTAAGAGGATGGAAATGGATAGTATTAGAAGAACAACGGCGAAGGAATTCTTATCCCGTAGCAACTTCATTCTCAACATTCGATCATTCCGGTCCAACGATCTTCACATCCTTTCCGTGGTACATGTCCCGCCGACACCCAGTCAATCTGGAAGATGCGGTCCTTCGGCATGCCGGGGAAATGACTGGGGCCTTTCCCGATCTCAAGAGTGTGGGTTGCTTCAGTCCATGTAATGGGAATCGTTTCGTGTGCGCCCTTTTCGGAGTCGTAGCTGTCGCCTTCGTCTTCGTACAACGTGAACCTGCCGTTTGCACCGCGATACGCGAGCAGATCCATCGGGTATGTCGCCTTGGGCCACATACCGGATTGCCGGTCCGAACATGTATTGAGAAGCTCCCGATAGATGGGAAGAACGGCGTGGTACTCAGGGTTCAGAAGTCGCCGGATGCAAAGACAGCAAAGGTCGTGAAGGAAGTCATAAGTGCGCTTCCGAAGCTTCAGGGTGTTCCACCATCTGTGAAGGCAACCCTCGCGTTTGACCGGGTGATTTACCGTGCCGCGCACCGTGACTCCGCTGATCGAAAC
>JAKASW010000166.1 GCA_021818875.1 Bacteroidota bacterium | reverse complement strand
GATTTTCGAAAGCGGTGAATTCCCCATACAATTCAAGATAAGGGGCAACAAATCCGACATGCTTGTGAATATCGTCTCGCTCGATTTTCCCGTGTTCATTCTCAAATGAAACTTCCCCTGAAGTTGGGGTAAGTATTCCGCAGATCATCTTGGAGGCGGTCGACTTGCCGCTCCCATTTGGGCCCGTAATCGACAGTACCTGTCCTGACCGAACTTCAAACGAAATGTCTTTGAAAACGACTCTTCTGTTGAAGACCTTCTTCAATCTTCTTGATTTAAGAATCATTGATTTCTCACTACCGCAAATTTACCCATCACTGACTTTGAACCATCTGACAAGACATAGATATAGACGCCACTGTTTACAACCTTTCCCGAAGAATCTCTCCCATTCCAAACAAAGTATTTCCCTCTCAAGTATTGCTGCACATCCTGGTCACCAATCATCCTGTCAACCAGTTGCCCAGAAATTCCATAAATTGAAAGACTTGCAGACTTTGTCTCCTGAAACGGATATGGGATCTTCAGTTCGCCATGCGGTGGATGGTATGGCTGCGGAAATACCACGTCATTCCTGGCAATGAGTGCCCCGCCGAATATGAAAGGCACAATCGCCCAATTTGAATAACTCGCCACGCTGAGGAACATGCAATACCCGCCTGAAATCTGCTTGACACAATTCACATCGTTTGTCGAAATGCCAACCGTGTATTGTGATCTTAGCGTGTCGCCTGAAATGGCCGCCCCAAAGTTATTATTCACGACTGCTATACCGATCGTGTCCGGTCCGTCGTTCACCTGGTAGAAATGTTCCGTAAGTGGGAGTGCGGAATCAAAGAAGTCGACGCCGGTTGCTGTCAGATCCCCATCGGCTGCAATTGCAACACTCGGATAATTTGCCGCTTGAGGATAAGTCGAGAGGCCGTACTCGGCTGCTGTAGACGCTCTGTATCCGGCTAGATAGTTCCATTGTGCAAATAATTGGAACGCATACGATGGATTCACCCCTATCGACTTAAATGCGTCTTCAATTGCCGGAACTGCTGGCTCGTGTGCCATGTCCTGCCAGATCAATTTCATTAAGTCGACATTCGGATATTCCTGCTGAACAAAAATACCAAATACGCAGCGTTCAAATCCCGCGTAGCTTGAGGGAATATACGCGTTGAAAGGAAGTGCAACATTACTAAAGAAAGCCGGAAGATATTGGTAGTAGTCTTTTACTTGCGGATATACGACCTGCTCCATCCATGTAGAGGTCAATTCATAGAACCAGATATCGTTCGGCCACAACCCGTAATCCCCGAGCTGAATTCCATGATGGTACTCGTGTGCTATGGTCACCTCCATAGCCGCAATCCCTTTGGTGTAAGTCGATTCAAACTCGTTCCTGATTACCATCCATGTTGCATAGGTTGGGTTTAGACGGTTGATCAACGGACGAGACTCGTCAAAGTCCGTGTACCCGTATTCTCCGGTAGGCAGACTTTCCACATAAATTTCGTATTCGTTTCCGCCACCGGCACCACTATCCGATGCCACTGCCGGTGGAAACCCGAGCGAGTCGACTTCAATATTATATACGTAGTCAGCAATCTTCGCTGCCGAATCTGCAAAGGCAAAATCGCTGTGCGAAATAGGCTTGCCGTCAGAATCATATAAGAATGGTTCATTCACACCCGAAGTATCGAAAAAGATTCTGAACCTCCCCGAAGAACTCAGTATACTGGTATCACTTGTCGGCGTTGTTTGCAGGAGGCTCTTGATCGACGGGTCTGAATTCCGCGAGCTCAAGTACCTTGCTATTATATGGAATCCACAATTGTTGTAGTTCCCCTTATTATTAGCTTCAAACAAACGGGCGCGCGCCTGTTTTGCATCGCCGGCATGAAGAGAGAGTGGAACAGCAAAGAGTGTTGTCAGGATCAAGACCACCTCAAAAGCGTTGCAGCGAAACGTATGACTCATCCTTATTAAGAAAGTAGATCGATCGTGTTAATGGTGATATCGTGATCTCGTCCGGTTCTTTGCTCATGCTCCATAATCTGACAAAGCGTGATTGCCCATCCGCGATATCATAAAGGGAAACGGCACCGACAGCATGATTATAAAAAGCAAGATAAATAGAGGAATCTGCCGGAGCCAGCGAGATACTCTTGAAATCGGAACCGCGCAGCGGCATGGAAGAAAGCGGTCTGACTATCAACACTGAGGAATCCATTAAAGATACGTCAAATAGCGAAAGGGAATCATCTCCCTCCAAAGCCATGAACGGAAATCCACCGCAGGAATCACTGATAAACGCGACGTCCGACCCATGCATCAAAAGCGTTACAGTTTTATCAGTCGAAAGATCGGTGTAAGCAAATGTGACCGAGTCATCTCCTGATTTCCAGGCTCGTGCGAACGACAACACAGGAGAAATTGTCAAAGCTGAAGCCAAGTAATTATATCTATCGGCAACTGAGTAGTCCTTTTCAATGAACTCGTCTTTGCCCTGAAGCTTTCTGAAACACGCAATCTCGGTCAGACTGTCGACGCTCAATTTATAAGCCGCCACGAGGACAAGTGAATCATTACGCAACTCACCATTGGCTGCAAAAGGAGGAAATTCCGTCCCGGCCGACAATTCTTTGAATGCTTTCCCTGATGGGGAGATCCTGTAAACGCTCAATATATCTGCATCGCTATAGGACACAAGGATGTCTGATTTCCCGTTCGTGATAATTCGTACTTCCGCCGGCGTCCCTTTCGATTGAAGATGAGTGGCTGCTGCTGCGGTAAAGGGAGATGCCCCGACAAACTGGCTCCAGGTTATTCCGCCTCTCTGGTCAGCCGCAATCATCGAACTAGAGCTGTCATGACCTGTTACCACGAGAAATTTGGAGTCTGAACTTACGGGCAATAAAGCATCGGCAGACCCGCGCATTGTAGCAAAACTTCCAAAAACCTTCAAGTATTTTTTTGTCGGGCTCGATGCCACGAGCACTGCCCTCAAATGATCAGGTAAATAAAAAGGTACAATATTATCGTAAGCGTCCCCTATGCCGAATGCACCACTATATTGAAAGTCTTTATTCATAGGATCATAATGTGAAATAGTAATCTCTCCGGTCGCTTTGCTCAGGGCTGCAATATCCATGGTTCCATCACCGGTGAAGTCAGCAATCGCGAATTGAGAGATAGGACCTACAGTGGGAATCGATTGCCGCAGGAAGAACCTGCCGAATCCATCGCCTTCGTAGACATCCATCTTCGCCACCCTTGAGTAGCCGACAACTATGTCCGGGTAGCCCTTTCCATTAAGATCAGCCACGGCAAGCGTCGACGGTTCCGCTCTCAGCGGAAAGACGACCGGCTGGGCAAATGTACCATCACCGCGGCCGTAAAATATCATTAGCTTGTGGTTGACCCAATCGAGTGCGGCAATGTCCGGTACAAGGTCACCGTTAAAATCGGCAAAAGCCAGGTCGCTAAACGGTGTTCCGCCAAGGGGACCTTTACCGGGATGTGCAGGCTGGAACCTCCCTCTCACATTCTCGGAAATAGAAACGCCGAGAGAAAACTTGCCGAAGGTAATAATGTCGACATTGCCATTCGCCTTGAGATCTGTCGCCCCGATATCCGTACTAAAACGGTCTGTAGTAGTCTCTTCTGAGAAAACCGGGCGCCTATTCTTGTCGAAAGAAACCAGCATAATACGATTTGGTTTCATGAAAACCGCCAACTGCGAAAGACTCTTCGTCAGATGTCCTGCCGTATCGATCACGATTGGTTTCCCTTTGGCGATTGCGAAAGGTGTGTCCGGAAGATCTATTACATTCGTAAGGACAAACTTCTCTTGTGGATCGGGAGAAAAAAAATATATTGCCTTCTCCGCCCTGGAAATCGCCGCAATGCTTGCCTCCCCGAAAAAATCTCCTTCGATCATTTCACCCAGAGGAGCAACTATTGGCTCAACCTCGACAGTCCTCAAGATCGGATTGTACGCCTGTGCCTGGCAAAGCTTCAAACCGTTTGCGAGAAAAGTCAGCTCAAGCAGAAGATATCGGAATACTATTTTTGTTGTGAACCCCTCGGTGTCATTCATCTCATCCTATGTCACCCCTATTCTTCTTCTCCTCCTGTTGACCATATCCTCTTTGCGTCCGACCGATGTTTCAGTCTCTGTTCTCGCCTGAATAATGCCTGCTCGTAGCGACGTACTTCGTCAGGGGTCTCAGGTATCACGGCGACTGCTTCCAGCGGCTTGCCGTTACCATCAATACTGACAAAGGTCAGATAAGCCGAGTTGGAATGCGTCTTCTTCCCTGTAAGAGAATTTTCCGAATAGACTTTGACGCCCACTTCCATCGAAGTATTGAATACCCTGTTGATGCTCGCCTTGAGTATCACGAGTTCACCGAGTTTGATCGGTTGAAAAACACTTATCTCGTCGACTGCTGCAGTGACACAAACGTGATTAGAATGGCGTGTCGCTGCCATGGCCGCTGCAATATCTATCCAATGCATCAGCCGTCCTCCCAACAGATTTCCTAACTGGTTGGTGTCGTTTGGAAGTACCAACTCGACCATCTCGACGTGCGACTCGCGGACAGGCTTTGAGCCCCGCGCTTCTTCACTTCTATTCAATGAAAGAGACCACGGTTCTAATGCACGAGAGACACATCGTCAATTCACGTTGGACAATTTGTTGATGTCGAGGTTGAGAGTCCGGGCTAACTTGTTAGCCTCGTTTCTGGCGGGGGAATCTGGAAAAGTCGCGTAGAAATTCTTGAGCGCGGTCTTTGCCTCCGATTTCCTGTGGCGCTTCAGCAGAGCCTTCACTTTCCCGATCGCAGCCAGATCCGCAACATTCGAATCATGGTAGTTATCCAATATCACGTCATAATACACGATGGCAGCCCTGTAGAAGCCCAGCGTTTTGTAGAGCTCTGCGATCTCGTAGTCCTTCTTCGCCAGCTTATTCCTGAGAACTACGATCTCCTTCTCTGCGGCGCCTACCAAATTACTGTATGGATAATAGTCGATGAAATCCTGAAAAGCCTGGATCGCTTTTCTCGTAGGCTCCTGGTCAAGCTGCGGACGTGGCGATTGAGCAGCATAACACTGGGCGATCTTGAATCGCGCATCGGGAGCCAGCTTCGAAGATGGATAATTATCGTACACGTTCTTGAACTCGAAGGCTGCAGTTATGTACTCCTCCATATTGTAGTATGTCTCAGCAAGATAGTACTGCGCACTGTCGGCGTATACGCTGGCAGGGTACTGCTTAACTACGATATCGAACTCGCTCCTCGCATTGACATACGACTTCTTTTGCAGCAACTGCACGCCCCGCTGAAACGTTGCCTCGGCGCCCTGAACAATTATTTCCTGACTACCGGAACAAGAACCCAGGACAAACGCCATGAAGCAAAGGACCAGCAGCGATCCTAAACGAGATATTGATTTCATTCACGAACCTCTAAGACTGAAAAACAAATAGACAATTACGGCAGCTGATCCGACAAAGAGAATCGGTTGGAGCAGGACGTTGAAGAGACCACCGGAATCCACGCTGCCATGGAGAAAATCGTACGAGCCCGATTCTAACCCTGGGATCTGACTTTCGCTGATGGTGTCAGCATAAGAATATGAAAAAGATTTTGCATAGCAGATCTGCCCGCTGTCTGCAACATCAACATAGTATGAAGATTGAATCCTTCTGATGACATCCGGCGAACCGAAGATATGAGAAGCAATCGGAGCTGAGTAAGAGACCGAAATGATCGGGACGGAGATCCTTAGACGCGCGGCAGCAGAGGAGTCCGTCATCAAACGGAAATTCTCCGACAACAATCTCTCGATTATTCTCGGACGCACAAACCGATCAGTAGATCTATTGCCAACTTCAAGACTCAATTCTCTCACCTTGTATTCTCTCAGGACAAGTACCAGAGCTTTTGCAAGCGAATCAACCTGAACACTAGCCACTTCGTAGTTTGTCAGCCTCCCCGGCGATCCTTTTGCAGCGGGCACAACCGTCAACAATATCAAAAGTGCCAGGGAGGATGCAAATTTCATTACGCATAAATTCCGCGGACCTTGAGAGTCTTTGCGACTTTATCGATGGCGAGAATGTACGCTCCCAGCCGCATCGAAACCTTATACCTCTCCGCTGTATCGAAGACATTGTTGAATGCGTCGTGCATCATCCTTTCCAGTCGCCGATTAACCCGGTCGAGAGTCCAGAAGTACCCTTGCCTGTCCTGAACCCATTCGAAGTAGCTTACAGTCACGCCGCCTGAGTTGGCAAGAATATCGGGCACAACCAGAATACCTTTGCTGTCGAGGATCGGGTCCGCCTTCGCAGTTGTCGGACCATTAGCACCTTCCACGATTATTTTGGCTTTGATTCTGGATGCATTACGACCTGTGATCTGATCTTCCTTCGCCGCCGGAACCAGAACATCAACTTCAAGATCGAGAAGCTCTTCGTTTGAGATTGAATCACCAAGACCACAGCCTGACAGAGTTTCCTTCTGCTGCATCCACTGGATCCCCCGGTTCACATCGATTCCCTTCTTGTTGAAGAAGCCACCATTCACATCGCTGATTGCTACAACTTTCAATCCTTGTTCACTCAGCAGCTTCGCCGAGACTGAACCGACATTCCCAAATCCCTGAACTGCGCAAGTTGCTACCTTTGCATTGAGTCCCAACTTTGTCATGGCTACAAACGTCGAGACCATGACTCCCCTTCCCGTTGCCTCTCTTCTACCGAGCGATCCGCCGATGATAAGAGGCTTGCCGGTCACCACGGCATTCTCAGTTCGCCCGACATGCATGCTGTAGGTGTCCATGACCCATGCCATGATCTGTTCATTCGTGTTCATGTCAGGCGCAGGAATATCTTTGTCGGGTCCGAACACGTCGACCATGTTTGCAGTGAACCGCCTCGTGATTTTTTCGAGCTCGACCGGCGTTAACCTCGCGGGGTCGCACTTGATGCCGCCTTTTGCACCGCCAAAAGGAATATTCGCTATCGAACACTTCCACGTCATCCACGCGGCAAGTGCCTTAATCTCATCTAGAGTAATGTCCGGGGCGTACCTCAGTCCGCCCTTTGAGGGGCCGAGAGCATCGTTATGGATGACACGATACCCTTCAAAGACTTCGATTTCTCCGTTGTCCATTTGAATAGGGATTGAAACAGTAACCTGTTTTACAGGTGTTTTCAAATATTCATAGACGCCGCGTTCGAGTTCCAACATCTCGGCCGCATCGTCGAATCGCTCCATCATTGATTCGAAAGGGTTCTCCTTGTCGACAATAGGAGCAGGCTCTTTGTACTCGAGAGTCTCCATTAGTCTCCTGGATTTTTAGTAGAGGTCTTTACCTGCTGCAAAGGCTTCGAGCTTTGCAATTCGCTCCTTTGTTGGAGGATGCGTGCTAAATAGATTCGCAAACCGTTGTGCGGTCAGCGGATTCATTATGAACAAATGTGCTGTTGAAGGTTGCACCTGCATCGGCATCTGTTGAACACCTTTTTCGAGTTTACTCAATGCGCTTGCCAGGGACAGCGGCTTCATCGAAAGCTGGGCGCCGCCCTCATCCGCTTTGTACTCCCTGGATCGGGACACAGCCATCTGAATTAACATAGCCGCGATTGGTGCAACAATCATAAGAAACAATTCTCCGAATAAAGATGAATCATCATCCCTGCCGCCGCCCCGTCCGCCGAAGAAAAACAGAGACCAGCTCAGCATCTGTGCCATGTAAGTAATTGCCCCTGCAAATGTTGCGACGATGGTAGAGACAAGTATGTCCCGGTGAAGTACGTGCGAAAGCTCGTGACCTATAACCGCTTCAAGCTCGTCATCGTTGACCAGGTTCATAATGCCTTCAGTCACAGCGACTGCGGCGTGTTGAGGATTTCTTCCCGTGGCAAAAGCATTCGGAGTTTGAGTAGGAATAATATAGAGCTTCGGCATCGGGATATCGGCCTTCGTGGCTAGTCTGTGTACCATGGCATACAGTCTCGGTGCCTCGGCTTCAGACACTTGCCGCGCATGGTACCCCCTCAAGACCATCTTGTCGGAAAACCAGTATGCGAAAAAATTCATTGCAAGACTGAATATGAATGCATAAGTCATTCCGGTCTTCCCGCCTATCATGTCGCCGATAAACAGAAAGAGAACCATCATAAATGTCATCAGGAATACAGTTTTCAGCGTGTTCTTCATCGCTAAATCACCTCCGTTAGCTCGAATAATTTATCAAGGGTGGTATGTACTTGCAAGGCAATGGGACAGCCCTCTATCAGATGAGGCAGCAACTGTGAGTCTGAAAACGCTAAACCCGCCCGTTCAGTATCCGAGCTCTTTGAGCTGGGTCACGACAAGTTCCGGATTCTCGTCCAGAAAATGTCTCGCGAACACTCTTGCCCTTTCGACTTCAGATGGATCGATATTCCAGTGAATAGAGTCTTCATCGAACAGCTTCGCCATCGCTACTACTTCGCCGTGCGGCGAGACGATTTCTGATCCGCCCCAAAAGTTAACGCCATCTTCGAAACCCACTCTATGGGCAAAAGCAATGTATACACTGAGAAGCCGCGCGAGACTGCGGTGCTGCTCGCTGTTGATAACGTATCCTGGATGTCCTTCCGTATCGCCCGAAAGCCGGGTCGGACTTGCAGCTGACGCAAGAATGATCTCCGCTCCCTGAAGCGCTAAGAGATACGGAAGTGAAACATGCCACAGATCTTCGCAAATAAGCATTCCAAGTATTCCGAATTTCGTCTCGAAAGCTTTCACACGCTTTCCCGGAAGAAAGTATCTCTGTTCTTCGAACAAACCATAAGTCGGCAAATACACCTTGTAATGAACGTGCTTCACGGCACCGTCTTCGAAATAGACCAACGCGTTGTGGATCCCACCCGCGTTGTCACGGATAATGGCCCCTGCCGCAATTGAAATCTGCGTGCTCAATTCTCTTATCGGATCGAAAAACTTGTCGTCGATTTCCATCGCAAGCTCGGAGTTCAAATCCCTGACTGAATAACCCGTCATGCTTAGCTCAGGAAAAAGGATGACCTGGGCGCCGTTATTCCGGGCCCTCTGCGCTATCTTAAGATGCTGTTCCCTGTTGTATACCTGATCACCGAGGCGCGGCTTGAGCTGGCCGATCGCGAGAGTGAACTTCTCCACACCGTCACTCCTCAATAATATCGTTCGGCAATTCGCCCCGGTGCTTTCCGTCCAGAGGGAGTTTCTCTTCAAGGACTTTTCCTATCTCGTCGAGCGACTCTTCGAGACCCACGAAAAAATTACTCTTCGAAAAATGAGCAGACAGTTTGTGCCCCAGCATGGTCCAGAATTCAGAAGGCAAAACTT
>JAKASW010000165.1 GCA_021818875.1 Bacteroidota bacterium | reverse complement strand
GATCTCCATAATCTTTTTCGCGGTCAGCAAGATTTGACTCGGGTTCACAGGCTTCGTCAGGTAATCGCTTATCTTCTGGCCGATGGCTTCTTCCATCAGGCTCTCGGCTTCGTTCTTAGTAATCATGACTACCGGAATGTCCGGTGCAATACCTTTTATGACATCGAGCGTACTCAATCCCCCCATGCCCGACATCATTTCATCGAGCAATATCATATCGTAATTCTCAGTTCGGAAGTTTTGCTTCACAAGCTCAATCGCATCCTGACCGTTGGTCGCTGTGTCAACCTGGTAACCTTTGTCCTGAAGGAATATGACATGCGGTTTCAGCAGCTCAATTTCGTCATCAACCCATAATATTCTTCTTTTTTCCCCAACCATGACTTCTCCTCTTCTGTTAGTCTTTCTCTCAAAAAGTTATAGTTGAGCCCATTAAGAAACAAACCGTGCCCGGAGCGCAGTTTACGGTTTCGAGATTCATAATGTAGCATGATAAATCTCTGACCGACAATCGTGGAGAGTAGCTATGAGTTCATTCAGGGTTCAAGTCGTGGCGATTAATCCAGAAGAGGAAGCTCAAATGACTCAATCAATTGAGACAATTGTTGACACTGGTGCCGAACTGTCGTCTCTCCCGAGAAATCTGCTACATGGCACCGGGGTCAAATCCGGGAAGAAAAGAATCATGGTTACTGCTGCGGTTGAAAGAGTTGAACTTGAAGTTGGATATGCCATTCTGAGAACGAAAGGTTTCGAGGCAATTGACGAAGTCATCATGGGAGAGAAAAGCGACTTCGTTCTATCGGGTGAGCGCCCGATAGAAGGCTTCGGCCTCGTAGTTGACAACATTGGGCACCGTTTCATAAACCGTGCTTTCCTGGCTTTCTAAATTTTCCTAAGAATCTTCCGATTGACTATTGACATAGAATCCGCAATTCGTTATTATGAATTCAACGAGCAAATGACTGACGATAGTTCAACATATAGTTCTTCGGTATCAGCAGTGAGAATCCTTTCCCTGCCGGATACTGTCAGTCTTGATGTTCTTAGCCTCGTTTCCATTTCCGTCCTTATTCTCCTCCTCCTTAGCGAGGGGAATATCCTACTCGGCATTATTCGCTAAATCGCCGAAGGTTATTCCCCAAGTAAGCAAACCTTAAAATTCAAAATCTCTAAAACGGGAATAACCTGAAGCGAAAAGCTGTGTCGGTTGACGGCTTTGGAGGTGATGAATCAACCTTTGAGATAATTGTTTAAGTATGAAGACGGTTCCTTCCACGGCACCGTCAAATTTCGAATCAAATAAATGGAGATCTTATGAGCACCAACGAAGTAACCGGGGCCGAAATTCTTGTCAAATCTCTTATGGAAGAAAATGTCGAGTATATTTTCGGGTACCCCGGCGGTGCCGTAATAGGTGTCTACGACGCCATGCACGATATGTCCCACATCCAGCACATCTTGACGAGGCATGAACAGGGCGCGGTCCACGCTGCCGAAGGATACGCCAAAGCAACCGGCAAAGTCGGTGTGGTGGTCGTGACTTCGGGGCCCGGTGCGACAAACACCGTCACGGGTATCGCAGATGCTTACATGGATTCGGTGCCTATAGTGGTGTTCACCGGACAAGTAGCGACGCACTTGATTGGAAACGATGCATTTCAGGAAGCGGACATAATAGGAATCACCAGGTCGATCACCAAGCACAACTTCCTCGTGAAAGAAGTCAAAGACCTTGCATGGACAATTAAGGCAGCATTTCATATCGCAGCGACAGGCCGGCCGGGACCTGTAGTTGTTGACATGCCCAAAGATGTCATGGCATCAAAAACAGCTTTTGTCTATCCGAAAGAAATCAAGATGCGCGGCTATCATCCGTTCTACTTCGGACACATGGGACAAATAAACAAAGCGGTTGAAATCATCAACGCTTCGAAGAAACCCGTGCTCTACGTCGGCGGCGGTGTCGTCAACTCAAACGCGTCGAATGAGCTTTTCAATCTTGCGAAGAAATTGAACGCGCCGGTGGCCATGACGCTGATGGGACTCGGTGCATTTCCGGGCGATGACGAGCTGTCCCTAGGAATGCTGGGCATGCATGGTACGTGGTACTCCAACAAAGCTGTCGACGAGTGCGACTGCCTGGTGGCAATCGGCTCGCGGTTCGATGACAGGGTCACCGGTAATCCTGCGCACTTTTCCCCTCAGTCGAGAAAAGTTCACATCGATATCGATCCGGCGGCAATTAGCAAGAATGTTAAGGTGGATGTCCCGATCGTCGGCGATGTCCGCCACGTGCTCGAAAGATTGACTCCCCTTGTGCAGCCGCTCGAGACTGCCGAATGGTGGGAGCAAATTAACGATTGGAAAAAAGAACATCCGCTGCGGTATGAGAACGGGCCGGAAATACGTGCCCAGTATGTCATAGAAAAAATCTATGAACTGACGAAAGGTGAAGCAGTGGTTACGTCCGACGTCGGACAAAACCAGATGTGGACGGCGCAGTTCTACAAATTCAAAAACCCGCGGTCGAACATCACTTCGGGCGGATTGGGGACTATGGGATTCTCCTTCCCAGCTTCGGTCGGTGCGGCTTTCGGTGTTAAAGACAGACCTGTCTTCAGCATCAACGGCGACGGCGGAATCCAGATGAACATTCAGGAGTTGACGACTGCTGTCGGAAACAACCTGCCGATAAAAATCGTGATCCTCGACAACGGATACCTCGGGATGGTGAGACAGTGGCAAGATCTCTTTTACAAGAAGCGTTACACCCACGTATCACTGGGAACTAATCCTGACTTCGCTAAGATTGCCGAAGCCTTCGGCGCGGTGGGCTTCACCTCCGATAAATCGGGAGAAGTCGTGCCGATTCTGAAAGAGGCACTTAAGGTCAAAGATCGGCCTGTTTTGATCGATTTCAGAACAACTGAGGAGGACAACGTTTGGCCGATGATACCTAGCGGCGGGACGTTCGCGCAAATCATGGACTATCCGAAATCGGTAAGTGAACTGAGGATGGCCAGCTCGCATACGGAGGCTGCGAAGTGAAGAAACACACTATATCCATTTCCGTTGAAAACAAATTCGGAGCTCTTAATAGAATTATCGGACTCTTCAGCGCCCGCGGATACAATATCGACAGCATCTCTGTCGGCACGAGCGAAGACGACTCCGTTGCGCGTGTCACGATAGTGTCAAAAGGCGACGATGACGTAATCGAGCAGATAATAAAGCAGTTGAACAAGCTCATCGATGTCACGAAGGTGGTTGATCTGACTTACGAAAGTTTCGTCGAACGCGAGCTTATCCTCGTAAAAGTCTCTGCAAGCCGAAATTCCAGATCGGAACTAATGCAGATCTCGGAAATCTTCAGGTCAAAGATCATCGACATCAGCCCTCGCTCCATCACGATAGAAGCCACCGGGAGCGAGCAGAAAGTGAACGCTATGATTAAGATGCTCGAACCGTTTGGCATAAAAGAGATCGCAAGGACCGGACGCGTAGCTTTGAAGCGTGAATTTGAAGGAGAAGTTTAAATCAAGGAAAGATGGGATGGTGGAACAATGGAGCGATACCTGCTCGACGAAGTCGCTCTCTTCACCATATAGTTGCAAGATGCTGAAACTTTGGAGCGATCGAGTATTGGATTAATGGAGTACTGGATGAGCGGATTGGTTCAATATAAGAAAGAGACTGAGATATTTTCTCGCTTTGGCCTTTGGTCTCTGCCCCACGAATCGTTCGCCTGGCAATTGATATAAAACAAAATGTGAATCACAAAAAACAAAAGGGAAATCGGGATGGCAAAAATTGATTTTGGCGGTACGAGTGAGAATGTTGTAACACGGGAAGAGTTCCCAATGTCAAAAGCAAAAGATGTATTAAAAGATGAAGTCATCGCCGTCATCGGCTATGGTGTTCAGGGTCCAGCGCAGGCGTTAAACATGCGCGACAACGGATTCAATGTCATCGTTGGCCAGCGTAGTGAAACCAAAGATCGCTGGAATAAAGCTGTCAAAGACGGTTGGGTCCCGGGCAAGACGCTGTTCTCGGTCGAGGAAGCCGCACAAAAAGGGACGATGATACAATATCTGGTTTCCGACGCAGCACAGAGGACGATATGGCCGAAGATAGAACCATTTCTTACAAAGGGCAAAGCGCTTTATTTTTCGCACGGTTTTTCCATCACGTATAAAGAACAAACCGGAGTTGTTCCACCGCCTGATGTCGATGTCATAATGGTTGCTCCAAAAGGGTCAGGAACCAGTGTGCGCCGCAACTATGTTGCAGGATCAGGCATCAATTCGAGCTACGCAGTCTTCCAGGATGCGACAGGAAAAGCGACCGAGCGCACGCTCGCGGTCGGGATTGCAATCGGGTCCGGTTACCTGTTCCCGACTACATTCAAGCAAGAAGTTTACAGCGACTTGACCGGTGAACGCGGTGTTTTGATGGGAGCACTCGCGGGCATCATGTCGGCTCAGTATGATACACTGAGAAAACATGGTCACACGCCAAGCGAGGCATTCAACGAAACAGTTGAAGAGCTGACGCAGAGTCTGATACGCCTGGTGGATGAAAACGGCATGGATTGGATGTATGCAAATTGCAGCACGACCGCTCAGCGCGGAGCACTCGACTGGCTTCCAAAGTTTAAGGATGCCGTTGCACCGGTGTTCAGTCAATTATACGAAGCTGTCGCAAACGGCGCTGAGACAAAACGTGTTCTGGATTCGACAAGCGGCCCGAACTATAGAGAATTGTTGAACAAAGAACTGAAAGAAATGCGGGATTCGGAAATGTGGGCTGCAGGCGCAGCCGTTCGTTCACTCCGCCCGCAAAACTGGAAAAAATAATTCGGGAGGTCCCGTATATATCAATGGAAATCATGAGCCGCGGAAGTTGCAGATGTTTTCTTGTTGGATTTAAATCCACATTCCGGCCGCACCGCGCTTTGGTGTGCCCCTGGGAAATGCCGGGGTCACTAGATAAGAGTCAGGAAGAAAAGTTTGTACGTGTAATCCGCGCCCATCGCATTTTCCGTGGGTATACAATTATCGGAATCAGAGGTTGACATGCACCAAGTATATATATATGACACCACCCTTCGCGACGGTACACAGGGAGAGGAAATCTCCTTCAGTGTCGAGGACAAAATAAAGATAGCGTTACGTCTCGATGCGTTCGGTGTCGAGTACGTCGAAGGTGGGTGGCCAGGATCGAATCCTAAGGACATGGAATTTTTCGAAAGAATGAAATCCATCCCTCTCAAAAAGACAAAGTTGGCAGCTTTCGGCAGCACTTGCAGAGCATCGTCGGATCCGCAGTCGGATGAAAATGTGATCCAGCTTCTAAAAGCAGAGACGCCTGTGGTAACGATATTTGGGAAATCGTGGGAGCTCCATGTACTGGAGGCACTCGGCACGACGCTGGAGCGGAATCTGGAGATGATCTACGACACTGTAAAATATCTGAAGGCAAACGGCAAGGAAGTGGTCTACGATGCAGAACATTTTTTTGACGGGTTCAAATCAAATTCTTCCTATGCGTCCAAAACGCTTCAGGCAGCAGAAGCAGGCGGCGCCGATACGATCGTCTTGTGCGACACTAACGGAGGAACTATGCCGCATGAAGTCGAGGCAATTTTCAAGTCGGCGTCGCAACTGGTCCGAGTCCCACTCGGAATTCACGCGCATAACGATTCCGAGCTGGCCGTCGCCAATTCTCTGACTGCGGTTCGGTCCGGAGCTGTCCAAGTCCAGGGCACAATCAACGGTTTTGGTGAACGATGCGGCAATGCAAACTTGTGTTCCATAATACCGATCCTGCAGATGAAACTGGGAATGTCCGCGGTGCCGCCTGAGAAGCTAGCCGGACTCACGGAACTCTCGCGATTTGTCAGCGACGTTGCAAATCTTCAACCTCGCAAGAACTTACCGTACGTCGGCCAGAGCGCGTTTGCACACAAGGGCGGCATCCACGTAAGCGCCGTGATGAAATCTGCACGCACTTATGAGCACATCGAACCGAAGCTTGTCGGAAATTCAAGGCGTGTACTTGTCAGCGATCTTTCCGGAAAAAGCAACGTTCTCTACAAAGCAAAGGAACTGGGGATTGAGATTTCCGGAAACAACGGACAGGCGAGTTCGGTAGTCAACGAACTCAAGTCACTGGAAAACGAGGGCTACGTTTTCGAGGACGCCGATGCCTCCCTGGAAATTCTGATTAGAAAAAGCGCAGGTGATGTGGTGATGCCTTTCGAGCTTGAGTCCCTTCACATCATCATAGAGAAGGACGCAAACGATGGGATTTCCCATACGGTGGCAACGATCAAGTTGAGAGTCGGCGACAAGATCGAGCTGACTGCATCAGAAGGAATTGGCCCGGTCAACGCTCTTGACAATGCGCTTCGGAAAGCTCTCCTTCAGTTCTATCCTCAACTTGCCGAGACAAAATTGTCAGATTACAAAGTCCGAGTCGTCGACGGAGCCGATGGGACCGCTGCCAAAGTAAGAGTTTTAATCGAGACAACTGATCTGGACTCGAATTGGGATACGGTCGGTGTGTCCGAGAACATCATCGAGGCTAGCTGGAAAGCGCTCGTGGACTCAATAGTCTACAAAATGATGAAGGACAACGATAAGAATAAGGCCAGCAAAAGACACGTGGAGTTAAGAAAATGAATGCGCACACGAGAATCGAGCTGCTCGAAAGGGCTCTGAGCGATGAGATGAGAACCATCAAACAGTATAATGACCACGCGGAAGTGGCTGAGGATGTGGAGACAAAGAGACTCTTCCGTTCTCTTGCAAGCCAGAAGTATGAGCATTACCTGCAGATCGAAAAACATCTCCGTCAACTCAAGGCAAATAACGACATAACGGACGCGATCAACAGTATGTTTCAGTAGAACCATTAAGGAGTCAGGAAATGAAGGAGAATATTTCTATTTTCGACACGACGCTGCGCGACGGCGAACAATCTCCCGGTTGCAGTATGAACCCGAAGGAAAAATTGAAGATGGCCCGCCAGCTTGAAGCTCTTAATGTCGACATTATAGAAGCGGGTTTCCCCATCGCTTCGGAAGGAGACTTCGAGGCGGTCAAGGAAATCGCCATGACGGTGAAAGGTCCGACGATCGCCGCGCTTTCACGAGCTACGCAGGTGGACATTGACCGCGCGTTCGAGGCTCTTCAATATGCTTCGAAGCCGAGAATCCACACTTTTGTTGCAACGAGTGACATACACCTTAAATACAAGCTCAAGAAGACACGCGAAGAGGTCCTCGAACAGTCGATACGAGCAGTTGAGCACGCGAAGCAGTTGACCGACGATGTGGAATTCAGCTGCGAAGACGCAAGCAGGACCGACCTCGATTACTTGTGCCGGGTTATCGAAGCGGTGATCGAAGCAGGAGCGACTGTAGTGAATCTACCCGATACAGTCGGATACGCCATCCCCGTTGAATACGGAGATTTGATCAGAACAATCCGTCAGCGCGTCAAGAACTTCGATAAGGCAATCCTGAGCGTCCATTGCCACAATGACCTCGGTCTGGCCGTGGCAAACTCCATAGCAGCGGTCCTGAACGGAGCGCGCCAGGTTGAGTGCACAATCAACGGTATTGGAGAGAGAGCAGGCAACGCATCTCTTGAAGAATTTGTCATGGCTCTCCGCACTCGACCAGATGCTCTTCCCTTTCAGACCGGCATCAACACGGAAGAGATATATAAATCGAGCCGACTCCTCTCCAGCTTGACAGGTATGATGGTACAACGGAATAAAGCGATCGTGGGAGCAAACGCTTTCTCGCACGAGGCAGGCATTCACCAGGACGGAGTGATCAAGAGCAGGATGACCTATGAGATAATGACCCCGGAATCGGTCGGGATTAAACACTCAACGCTGGTTCTCGGCAAACACTCCGGCAGGCACGCGCTCAAAAAGAGATTTGAGGAGCTTGGATATTCACTGTCGGCTGAAGAACTTGATACCGTCTATCAGGAGTTCACACGCCTCGCCGACAAGAAGAAGGAAATCCTGGACGACGACCTGATCGCGATACTGAATAACGAGACGGAAAACGACGAGTTCAGCTACATGCTGACCAGTCTCCAGGTAATGACCGGTACTGGTGTTAGATCCACGGCAGTCCTGGAAATGTCTGACGGGAAGCAAACCTATGTCGACTCGGCGACGGGCGACGGTCCGGTCGACGCGGCGTACAAAGCCATCGAACGCATAACGAAGATGAACGGTCAACTCGTCGATTACACGATAAACTCGGTAACCTGGGGAGGCGATGCGGTTGGAGAAGTCTTCGTGAAAGTTATCTTCAACGACGTTGTGTTCACCGGGCACGCAGCAAGCACCGATATCGTCACCGGAAGTGTTGAAGCATACCTCCAGGCCGTCAACCGCGCAATATCCGCGAGAGCAGCGAAAATGCCGGGCGAGGAATTGATCAAAAACCAAGCAAACGCAGTTTAGGAAGAGAAAAATGGGAATGACCTTAACAGAGAAAATTATCGCAAAACATTCAGGAAGAGATAGTGTATCCCCAGGAGAGAACGTCTGGGTTAATGTCGATGTGTTGATGACTCACGACGTTACCGGACCTGGAACAATCTCAATATTCCACGAGCAGTTTGGAAAGGACGCTAAAGTTTGGGATCGCGACAAAGTTGTCGTCATACCGGATCACTACATCTTCACTGAAGATCAGCATGCAAAGCGCAATGTCGTGTTTCTCCGCGATTTCGTCAGGGAGCAGAAGATCGACAACTTTTACGACGTCGGGACGCCGGATTACAAAGGAGTGTGCCATGTTGCACTTCCTGAGGAAGGCTACACAAGACCGGGAGAAGTACTTTTTGGGACCGACTCTCATACATGCACTGCCGGAGCATTCGGAGAGTTTGCAACAGGAATTGGCAACACCGATGCCGCTTTCATCCTCGGAACGGGTAAGCTATGGGTGAAGGTACCACAAACGATGAGGTTCGTCTTTGACGGAAAAATGCCGGACTACCTGATGGCGAAGGACCTGATCCTCAGGATTATCGGAGACATCGGAGTCGACGGCGCTTCGTATGCTGCCATGGAGTTTGCCGGAGATGCCGTCCATAGTCTGAACGTCGAAGAGCGGATGACGTTGTGCAACATGGTCATCGAAGCCGGAGGCAAGAACGGCGTCATAGAACCTGATAAAACAACAATGGATTTTGTCACGGCCAGATCAGACAAAGATTTTGCCCCGGTTCACAACGACGCGGACGCAAGATTTTCCTATGAAATGGTCTTCGATGCATCAAAGATTACACCCTTAGTCGCGAAGCCGCATTCACCGGAGAACGTCGAAGCCGCAGAGAACCTCTCCGACGTCAAGGTTGA
>JAKASW010000164.1:615-9417 GCA_021818875.1 Bacteroidota bacterium | reverse complement strand
CTGAGTTTCTTCAATGGCGGCGCGTACCAGGTCGCCATCAATGGAGACCCGGCACACAACATTGTCGGTCTGAAAACGATCGTGAAGAATTATGGAGGCTCGGAGAGCGGTCAGCAGGCAAAGATCAACCTCGCGGACTGCTACTACTATATGGGTGACTACGCCGATGCTTTGAATTACTTCAAAGACTACGGTGGAAGCGACAAGTTTCTTCAAGCGAGTGCATACGCCGGCGAGGCAGAGGTTTATGAAATTAAGGGAGATTATGCGAAAGCTGCGGATTATTTTGACAGAGCGGCAGCCCGCGATCCGAAGAACTTCCTTACCCCGCAATATCTTGTCGGAGCGGCCCGGGATTACATAAAAGTCGGCAAGAAAGACAGGGCTCTGGCACTGCTTGATCGCGCCAAGAAAGATTTTCCCGACTCGCCGTATGCCAGCAACCTGGATTACTATGTAGCCCAGGCTAAGTTAGAGTAATCGAAGCCGCAATTCTCGCCTCAATGCTTCTCACCTTTTGAAGTTTCGTAGATGTCGATGAGTTGATGACGTGTTGCTTCGAGCCGTCTCTCAAGAACCTCCGAGAACCTGCGGAGCATCTCATACCCGAGACGCCAATCCGTCTCAGATTTGGCTCGTAAGCAAGCGGCATCGATAGCAAACGCCTGGACCTGTTCGACGGCATAAGCGTCGAAGTGCCAGCGGTACGGCGCTATGAGCCATGACCATCCGAGGACTTCACCCGGGCCGAGCGTCTGGATTCTGATCTGTCCCTGTTCGCTTCCGCCGGCTTCGAGCGCAACCTTGCCGCTTCGAACCAGGTAGAAGGTCTTAGCATCTTCGCCTTCATGGAACAGATATTTTCCCCCTGGAAGTTTAACATTTGATGCACATGATGTGAGCGTAGCGACGAGGTCCTGATCCATATTCTTTAGAAATGGGTGCTTGTGTAACGAGTCCGTCAGGTCATGCATTTTCAAGATCATACTCCCGATTCGACGAAGAAATGGTATTTGAATGCAAGGAAGGCAATCGCGTCCCTGCTCGGAGTTGGATAGACTGGATCTTATTCACCCTTACATCGGACGTTGAGTTAAGGTCCTTTCCTTTCTTCCTATTTATCTGTTAAATCTAAAAACAAGTTCGACTTCGCTCAAGGCAGGCGTCCTGTCCTCGTCTATGCAAACTATTGAATCCATGCCGAAGAGCCATGGCATCTCTTCAACTAGTTGTGAGATCCTTCCGAGGAATTCCACGCAATGCTTTGAGTTTTGCCAATCGACTCCTGCAAGCATAGCTGCTGCGTCACGGTCAGTAAGTGGGGTAATTCTTTGGATGATCGGTTTGCCCGGTACGCTGAGGACAAATAGTGGTCCGAAGTGAGGATCGGATTTTATTCGTATGTGACAGTCTCCGTCGTTTCTTCTCGTAGACGAAATCTCAACCGTGTCTAAACCGAAACATTTGATTAGGTCGGCCGCATCATTTCCTGCCACGGCCAGCTCCCGGGACTTTGTGCTCCGTGCGAGCACCGAGTCCAATTTCCCGCGTGCACATGGCAAATCGACATCATCGTACCACAGCAAATGCCCCGGTGGCTGCTTACGGTTCGCAGCATAGTCGGTTACCTTTGCAAGAGCAAGTGCGGCGGATTCAGGAAACCGATACGAGGGAAAAATCGTACGTCCCAGTTGTTGTCTCGAATCGAACTGCTGAGACTTTTCGTTCTGAAAGGTTGCCGAGCTCGCGACCTGCACGACCTTTGCCGTTCCCATCAGACAGAGCAGAACTGGTTTCCTTGCGCCGGCCTGTTTCTCAGAAAATAATGCTCCGCGCCTTATTGCTCTTCCAATCGGGTCGGGGTCACATCCTCCGATGCACGCGAATATTGCAATCAGCGAGTCGACATCGTTGCTTTCCAGGAGATTCGTAACGGCTCTCTCATAGTCGGTCGCCGTCGCCAGAGGCCCAAGGTTGATCATCTTGCCGTTTCCTACGGAAAGGCCATTTGCATCACAGGCGTCTGCACAAATGGTAAGTGCCCCGGCAGCGTTGCTCATTATGGCGACACGATTTCCGAGCGGCAGCGGCTGATGGGCGAGAACCATTGCTACGTCAAACATCTCATCGAGTGTCTCCGCCCTGATTACACCGGCTTGCTGAAACAACGCATCTACTTCTGTATCACCTTCAATTCCGTTGCTGCGCACCTCCGCTGTCTGTTCGCTTGCTTTACTTTTTCCGCTCTTCACACAAAGTACCGGTTTCTTCTGTGACACCCTTCTGGCCACTCTGGCAAACCGCCGTGGATTTCCAAACCTTTCGAGATACAAAACAATAATGTCTGTATCAGGATCCTCCTCCCAGTATTCCAGCAAATCGTTTCCCGAAACATCGCCTCGATTACCTCCCGACACGAATGTTGAAAAACTGATTCCTCGCTCGGATGCGTAATCAAGGATTACAATCCCGAGCGCACCGGTGTGCGAATAAAATCCGACTTTACCTGAACGCGGCATTGCCTCCGCAAGACTCGCATTCAACCGTATCTCAGATTTTGAATTAATTATGCCGAGACAATTTGGTCCAATCAAGCGCATCCCGTTGGACCTCACGGCATCCACAAGTTTATTTTGCAGGGCCAGCCCCTCGTCACCTTTTTCAGCAAAACCTGCACTAAGAACGATGACTCCTCTTGCTCCGACCGATGCTGCATCGTGGACGACCTCTATCACATTCTGCGCGGGAACGGCGACCACTGCAAGGTCGGGGCGCTCCGGAAGGCTTGTCAATGTCGGATATGCTTTGACGCCCCGGATCGAAGCTGCCTGGTTATTCACAGGATAGACTGTGCCTGAAAAATCTGATTCGAGTATATGACGGAACACGAGGCTGCCTGCAGCGCCGGCATCCCGCGAAGCTCCCACGACAGCAATGCTCGACGGTTTCAGAAGAGGGGTAAGCGAATTTGCTGCTGCCAACCGGTCCCGGAGCTCACCGCGCTCACGAACTGCTGCATTTCCGCTGATGGGAAATTCAAGATGGACAGTACTACCCCCGATAGCTTTCAGCGTTTCAAATCCGGCATCTTTGAAAACAACCGACATCTTTTCATTCTCGTAAAGCATCTCGGCCTCGAATCCGACGAAACCATTTGCGGCGGCTATCCCGGCAAGCCGCTCCAGCAGGAGAGTCCCGATCCCTTTGCCCTGATACTCGTCGTCCACAAGGAACGAGACTTCTGCTGTGTTTCGCATCGCCAGCGCTGCATAATTTCCTATCCCGATCACCTTCCCGGGGGAATTGCCGCCGAGAATTGCCACGATGCTCGCCCGGTCGTGGGGTTCGCAAACACACATGTCTTCAACAACCGACCTTGAAACGTAGCTCACTCCGCCCATAAACCGGAAATACCGACTCTCGTCGGATACGTGTTTCACCAGCTCCTCGACTCCTGTAATGTCCTCCTGACCGGCGAGGCGCAAAGTTATACTATTCCCATTGCGGAGCAGAACATGCTCCCGGTAGCCTTCCCAATCTTTGATTATCCTGAACATCGTTTGACCCTTTCCGAGACGAATTTAACTTTCGGAGGTGCATCTTAAAAGCTCAGACCCCGGAATAATATTCTTTCAAATAGATTGTTTATATTCTTGAAAACAAGTGATGCACCCCTGAACCGGTTGAAAACTTTTTTGACCCCAAATTAGTTGAAAGTAATGATGCCGTCCGGAAAGTGTGGATTGGTTTTACGACTTTCTGCGTTTGAACCTTCCGGCGCGGAGATTCTTTGAACATTTAAAAGGAGACACAACCCATGGCTGACAGGAATACCACCGAGGTAAGCGAAGCCCAAATTGCGGCCCACTGGAAAGAAGAAGAGTATTACTACCCCTCCGCGAAATTCATCTCCCAGGCGAATCTGGTCGATGCCGATATAGACAAGAAATTTGGCCTCGACAATTTTCCCGAGTCTTTCAAGGGGTACGCCGATCTCCTCGATTGGTACAAATACTGGCACACCACACTTGACTCGAGCAATCCACCATTCTGGAAATGGTTTGCCGGCGGCCAGCTCAATGTCAGTCACAATTGCATCGACAGGCATCTCGACAAAAACAAAGGCAAGGCTGCCATAATATTCGTTCCGGAGCTGGAGGAAGAGCAGCCGGTTGCCGTCACCTACCAGGAACTGTATGTCAGGGTAAACGAAACTGCGGCACTTCTCAGAGACTATGCAGGATTGAAAAAGGGCGACAGGGTGACAATCCACATGCCGATGACGCCTGAACTTCCCGTAACGATGCTTGCCTGCGCACGACTTGGTGTCATTCACTCCGTTGTGTTCGGTGGATTCAGCGGAATGGCATGCGGCGACAGGATAGCCGACTCGGGAAGCAGGGTGCTCATCACATCGGATGGCTACTACAGGAACGGTCAGATCCAGAACCATAAGGAGAAAGCCGACATTGCAGTAAAGAGAGCAAAGGAGCTGGGTGCACAGGTCGACAAAGTTCTTGTGTGGCGGCGTCATCCAGGGAAATACATTTCATCTACTCCGATGGTGAACGGAAGAGACTATTTCATGGACGAGTTACTGAAAGATTACAGGGGCAAACGAGTAGCTCCCGTCCCTGTGGCCGCAGAAGATCCGTTGTTCCTCATGTACACCAGCGGCACGACAGGAAAGCCGAAGGGGATTCAGCACAGCACCGGCGGCTATCTGGCTTACGTGGCAGGAACTTCGAAGAACATTCTGGATATTCATCCTGAAGACATTTACTGGTGCATGGCAGACATCGGGTGGATCACCGGACATTCATATATAGTCTATGGACCACTAGCACTCGGTACGACGAGCGTCATCTACGAAGGTGTACCAACATATCCGGATGCGGGGAGACCATGGCGTATCGCCCAGCAGCTTGATGTAAATATTTTTCATACGGCACCAACATCGATACGCCAGCTAAGGAAGTTAGGTCCTGAAGAACCCCGCAAGTACGATTATCATTTCAAGCTGATGGTAACGGTTGGCGAGCCGATCGAGCCGGACGTATGGAGATGGTACTATAATGAAGTCGGAAAGAAAGAAGCGGTGATCGTCGATACATGGTGGCAGACCGAGAACGGCGGTTTCCTCTGCAGCACAAAACCTGCATTGAACCCGATGAAGCCGGGAAGTGCGGGACCAGGCGTGCCGGGGATTCATCCTGTTATTTATGATGAAAACGGGGACGAGCTTCCGCCCGGGACTCAGAAGGCCGGAAATATATGTATAAGAAATCCATGGCCGGGGATTATGCAGACTATCTGGGGTGATCCCGATAGGTTTGTCGCAACCTACTATGCAAAGTACTGCAAGAACCGTCAGAGCAAGAACTGGCGGGATTGGCCGTACTTTGCAGGCGACGGCGCTCTCTATGCTGCCGACGGATATATCAGGATTCTCGGACGGGTCGACGATGTGATTAACGTTGCAGGACACAGACTCGGCACGAAAGAACTGGAGTCCGCATGTCTTACAGTACCCGAAGTTGCTGAAGCGGCAGTCGTTCCCGTGGTTGATCAGATAAAAGGAAGAATTCCGGAAGTCTATATTGCACTCAAGCCGGGAGTCAGTTTAGATCATGGTGAAGTCCAGAAGAAGGTCGTCAGCGCGATCGAAGATATAATCGGGAAAATTGCGCGGCCATCTCACGTCTGGGTCGCGGAGGATATGCCGAAGACAAGGTCCGGGAAGATCATGAGAAGGGTATTGGCGGCCGTTTCCAACAACATGGATGTCGGAGATGTAACCACCCTGGCGAATCCGGATATAGTGGAGCACATAAAGATAATGGTACAGTCGCGGGCGAAACGCGAAGCGAGCACGGGTACACCCGAAGACATAAAGCGTTTTGGCCAGAATGAATAGAGAGTTGACCTGCCTATTTAGTCCGTCATTTTTTCTAAAAGAGGAGCGATAAAAGATGGATCAATTGAAACTATCAAATCCTGCCCCGTTGGGATTGATGGGGTTCGGCCTCACGACCGTCCTTTTGAACCTGGCAAACACCGGTATCTTTCCCGTCAATAGCGCGATTCTTGCCATGGGAGTATTCTACGGCGGCCTTGCGCAGGTAATTGCCGGCGTAGCAGAATTCAAAACCGGCAACACTTTCGGGATGACGGCCTTTACTTCTTACGGCTTCTTCTGGCTGACCCTCGTCGCGATAATCATAACTCCGAAATTGGGGTGGAGTGATCCGCCGTCCGCCGGATTTATGGGATGGTATTTGTTCGGTTGGGGAGTCTTCACTTTCATGATGTGGATAGCAATAGTGGGGAATGGGGGGAAAGGTCTTCAGTTCATATTTCTAACACTCTGGATACTTTTCTTCCTTCTCGCTTTGAATGCATGGACCGGAGTTAATGCAATTGGGAAAATCGCAGGTTGGGAAGGTTTGATATGCGGACTTTCGGCCGTGTATGTTGCGATGGGAACGGTCATCAACGGACAAAGAGCAAAGACCGTGCTGCCCATTTGAACCGGGAGAGTCACGGCGTTTTTGATCCGGCTTCATGGAGACAGCAGCAGTGAACTTGCAATCTCTTTCCGTCGTATCCAGAATGTAAGTCGACCCTGGCCTGCCAGCAGGCCGCTGGTCGGGTCGGCTTACCGGCTCAAATCTACTTCGCGACGTCTTCGACAAACAGTGGCCGTGTTCCTCTCACTGTCTGGTACCACTTGGGAATAGCGTCCACCAATATGATTGCTGCACTTGCCATTATCACAGCTGTCAATATGAAGTTCAGGTAACCGGGGACTTCCATCCCGGGTTTGGAAAGCATCGGATAGTAAATGTTTTTCATATTCATCCAACCCGCGGTCAGTGTCGTCGTACCTACAAAGAGCATCGGTACAAGTGTAACCCACGCGTATCTGCCTCTTCCTCGGTTAATTATGTAAGTGGTTCCTATTGCCAGGGCAATGGTCGCCAGAAGCTGGTTTGCTGCACCGAACATCGGCCAGATCGTAGATATTGTACCAGTATAGATGAAGTAAGCCCAGCCGAAAACAACCAAGGCGCTTGTAATTATGGTACCCGGCATCCACTTCGTCTGACCAAAAGGTCTGTAGATCTTTCCGAGACCTTCCTGGAGCACAAACCTTCCGATTCTGGTCCCGGCATCGATCGTCGTCAATATGAACAGTGCCTCGAACATGATGGCAAAATGGTACCAGTAGGCCATGAGGCTTCGGAGCCCGGGAATCGAAGAGAAAATCTGTGCCATCCCGACTGCGAGCGATACTGCGCCCCCGGTTCTTCCGGCAAGCTGTTCTCCGACTTCCTTCGAGAGAGCGGCAAGGTTCGAAGCGGTGAACCCCATTATCCTGAGCCGACCTGCCATTGCAGCGAACTGCTTGACCGGCACATTTATTTGAAAGTAGTCATGAGGGTAAAGGCTTGCCGCGGCGATAAGCGCCAGTATCCCCACAAACCCTTCCGCCAGCATGGCTGTAAATCCGATTGTCCGGATATGCGATTCCTTCGATACCATTTTCGGAGATGTGCCCGAACTTACCAGTGCATGGAAACCCGATATCGCACCGCAGGCAATGGTTATGAAAAGGTAAGGGAATAGTTTGCCGGGAATTATTGGCCCACCACCGTTCGTATACATCGTGAACGCCGGCATTTTGAGTGCCGGTGCCACGATGATCACTCCTATAGCGAGAAAAGCCACGACGCCAAGTTTCATGAAGGAGCTTAGGTAGTCGCGCGGCGAAAGGAGTATCCAAACAGGAAGGACAGACGCGAAGAATCCGTACACCGCCATTAGTATCGTCAATGTCTCTTTGTTAAATGTGAAATACGGGGCAAGGGCCGAAGTGGGAATGTCCTTGCCGAATACGACTGCGAGTGTCATCAAAATTACGCCGACGACAGTAGCCTCAACAGTCTTTCCCTTTCTGAATTTGAACATCCACAGTCCCATAAAGATGGCTATGGGTATGGTCATGCCGATTGCGAAGGTGCCCCACGAACTCTCTGCAAGCGCATTCACCACCACGATACCGAGACCTGCGAGTGCAACAACAATGATTATCAGAATCGCGATCGACGCAACTGCACCACTGAGCGGACTGATTTCAGATCTTGCGATCTCGGCGAGCGACATCCCATCGTGTCGGACGGAAGCTGCAAATATAATAAAGTCCTGGACTGCTCCTGCAATCACAACCCCGAGAAGAAGCCACAGGAATCCCGGAAGAAATCCGAATTGTGCAGCAAGCACTGGACCGACAAGAGGACCGGCACCGGCTATGGCCGCGAAGTGATGGCCGAAAAGCACCCACTTGCTCATCGGATAATAGTTATGCCCGTCATAAAGTCTGTTGGCCGGGGTAGTCCGCGAATCATCGAGCACCGCAACTTTAGCGGCGATGAAACTGTAGTAGAACTTGTACACAATCACGAAGACCGCAAGCGTGAGCAATATCAGTGGCATCGCGTTCATCTAATGCACCTCCCTAATTTGTCTGAGAGTTTAAGAAAATAAATGCAAAATTTAAACGGTGTACCAGCTTGTTTTGTAATGCCCCCTCACCGCGTTCCAATGCCATCCAATAGCACGGATAGTTAGCGACACCAAACAGCCGGAGGCGGTTTTGAATCTGCCAGCCGGCAGGGAGAAGTGTAGGGGTTCATCTAATGAATGCCGGAAGTGGTTCGCATTGTGTCAGATGCATTTGCCTTATTTTGTTTTCCGGAAAGTGAGCACGACTTCCCCCACGACGAAGAACTGCCTGTCATC
>JAKASW010000164.1:0-605 GCA_021818875.1 Bacteroidota bacterium | reverse complement strand
GAACGATTTGTTGGAAGGCTTAAGGTTGATTTTCCCGTTGAGGAATTCATAGAACCTTACTGTGAGTACTCCAGCCGCGCTTCCAAGGACAAGTGTATTCGGCTGGAATGCGGTAGCTCTTCTGCATATAACGTAATCCCCTTTGAAAAGGCCGACCGAATTCATACCCTCATCAGTAACTTTTACGGCGAAGAGCTCGCCATCAGGAAGCAGCTTCGCATCGAAGTGAAGAACATCGATGATGTTGGAGAAGATAATATCTTTCGATTCTATTCGCGAAACAATCGGAATGGTTCGAACTGAGCTCGGAAGTGTTGGATTGGATAGATCACCCTTGGGGAGATTGATCCCGCGCGATCTTCCCGCTTCTCTTTCGATGAAGCCTTTCTTCTCCAGTGCCTTGAGGAGATCACTTACAGCTCTAGTGGAGCTAATCCCCATTTGCTCACCAAGTTCACGGAAGGTTGGAGGTTTTGAACGATCCTTCATATACCTTCGGATGAATTCCAGAGCTTCACCCTGTCTCTTTGTCAATCCTCTAGCCATGGCGGTGCAAATTACACAACACAAGTTTAGCAGTCAAGGAGATCCAGCCTGAAAATTTT
>JAKASW010000163.1 GCA_021818875.1 Bacteroidota bacterium | reverse complement strand
GATCTCATCCCCGATCGTTACAACTGCCGCAGTTTTCATTTTGACGGTCCCAACCTTTTTCGCTTTTCCCCCGATGAAATACCTCCTTCGCTTCGAAGTCTCCCACTTGATTTCGCAGTCAGGCTCAGATATCGGAGATTGTTGCTCAACGAAAGGGTCTCGAAATCTCCATTCGTCACTGAAGCAAAAGCAGCCATCGTTTTTCCACCTTCGGTCAATGCAATCGTTTCCTTTTTCCTCTTCTTCGCATAACAAGCAAGGGAAGAACTCGCCTTGGATATTTCTACTATCTCCAAGATCACTAACGTGCGAGTACCAGGACAAGTTGCAAAATCAAATTGGTGTACACAGCACAAACGACGTCGTCGAGCATGATCATGAGCCCTCCGTTCTTCTTGTCGAAATAACTCGCAGGATACGGCTTGAAGATGTCGAGCAGCCGGAAAATTAGAAATGCCACCGCGGCTATGAAAAGGCGTTGGGGGAGAAAGAGAACTGAGATCCACATCGCCACGACCTCATCGATGACGACTCTTGACGGATCGTGACCGTAGACTTTTTCAGCTTTGTCCGCTGAATATGAACCCCACAGAAAGAAAACAACTATTGCAGGAAGGATTACATAGATTTTATCGAAACCGGGGATGAAATAGATTATCAGCCCCAGCAATGTGCCGACTGTGCCGGGAGCTATCGGGGAAAGACCGGCCCCCAAGCCGGTTGAAATTAGCTGATCTACAAACGAAACATACCGCTTACTCAGACTCTGTTCTTCCACTTAGAGCCCTGAAGGAAGATTGGATCAGCTTGAAATTTTCAAATATATATTGAAGTCCCGTTCCGAGAGTGATGATTGTGATGATCAGCATCGAATAAAAGAGCACACCCTTTGACAGAATCATATTGAGAAAAGCGGATGTTTCAAAAGCAGCTGACTTCATGACAAAAGCTATGAGGACACCGTAGATGAAGACCATCTGCGTAAAGGTCTTGACCTTTGCACTAAAATTGGTGTGTAGACCATGTCCACGAAATTCGGCAAAAGATCTAAGTAGCGTTATGGAAATATCGCGCACTACTATGGCCCAGACCATCCACCACCCGACAAGTCCGAGCCAGGCGAATGCCATGAAGGCAGAAGAGGTCAGTATCTTGTCGGCTAGCGGATCGAGGAAATTGCCCCACTTCGTCACGGTCCCGAACTTTCTTGCGACCCATCCGTCATACCAGTCTGTTAGTGCTGCCGCCGCATACACCGCCACCGACAATTCCTTGAAGAAAATGTTGCCGCTTACCAACAAGATCACGAAGAGTGGGGTAAGGAGGATTCTTAGGACGGTAAGTTGATTCGGTAGAGTCATCCTGGAATAATTTAAGTTTCAATGTAATGGAGGTCAAGTACCCTTTGCCAGTTGGCTGCTGTAAAGGATTCGTAACACAATCGCGACAAAATTGCATCTTTTATGCGATGGAACTCCTCTTCTCGAACGCTGCGAATAGCGGAAGAGCGCCGTCGATTCGTCTCGTTGAGTTAGAGGAATTCGGGTGTCAGCCAATTTCCAGTCGTGCCATTCCAGATCAAAAGCAACCACTGCTGACATATTCCTTCAATTGAATTTAAACCGTCGAGGAAATATTTTTAAGAAATGGCAGCGAATAACCTTACAACCATCAAATTCACCTCCCGGATGTGCCTTTCGCTTGCGAGGGAAATCTATCCGGAGATTGTAAAACTGAGGCGTCACCTTCATCAGTATCCCGAACTGGCATTCGAAGAACGGTATACGAATAAGGTGATTGCACACGAACTCAGCCGGCTCAATATCAAAACAAAGAACGGAGTTGCCGGGACAGGCATTGTGGGTATCCTGGAAAGCAACAAACGCGGGAGAGTGATAGCGTTGAGAGCGGATATGGACGCACTGCCGGTTAATGAAGAAACCGGTCTTCCTTTTGCAAGCAAGCACCTGGGGAAGATGCACGCCTGCGGTCACGATACGCACATGTCTATGTTAATCGGTGCTGCGAAAATCTTGTCTAAGTTCCGGAAGGAGCTGAACGGAACCGTGAAATTCTTATTTCAACCAAGCGAGGAAAAGAATCCCGGTGGTGCACCATCGATGATAAAAAGTGGTGCGCTCTCAAACCCGGAAGTAGACGTGATCTTCGGTCAGCACATAACGCCTGATCTTCCTGTCGGCGCTGTAGGAATCAGACCGGGCCCTACTATGGCATCTGCTGATGAAATCTATATCACAATCTACGGGAAAGGTGGCCATGGTGCTAAGCCACACCAGGCGATCGATCCGATTCTCATAAGTGCACATGTGATAACGGCGTTACAGGCGATCATCAGCCGAAGCCGAAACCCCCTTGACGCTTCCGTGCTTACCATCGGTTCAATTCATGGTGGTACGGCGACGAACATTATTCCTGATTCGGTAAAGCTGACAGGAACTTTCCGCGCAATGAACGAGAGATGGCGGGCCGAAGCACATCTATTGATTAAGCAGACCGCAGAACAGACTGCGAGAGGTTTGGGTGGGAAATGCAAGGTTGAGATAAGCCGCGGTTACCCGGTTCTGATAAACTCCGAAGCAGAGACAGAATTTGTGAGGAAGGCAGCATGTGAACTTCTCGGCAAGAAGTCGGCAGTCAACATACCTCCAGTGATGGGAGCGGAGGATTTTGCATACTATCTTCAAAAGAAGCCCGGTACTTTCTGGTGGATCGGGGGAAGCAGCCGAAAAACCGGCAGAACTACCTCGCTTCATAGCTCAAGATTCAAGATAGATGAGACCGCGATGATTTACGGAGCTGCCTTCCTGGCATACCTCACTCTTCGTTATCTTTCCGGATTGGGTGAGAATAAATTGTGACGGCAAAATCAAAGGAAAAAGCTGACGGGATATTGTCGAAAATTTTTGAGTTGATCGTCAACTCGGGGACCACGGGGAAAGCCGCAGAGTTCGTGGAAAAGCTCGATGAGATCACAGCCAACCTTCCCGACCAATTCATGACGCTCAACAACTTTGAGCGGTTTATTGCATCGACTCCCAACTCGGCTTCTGTTCTTTCAGATTTATCAAGAGATTCAAAACTCCTTCTTGATTTCCTGAAAACAATTTCCGCGAGCCAGTACCTTGCAGATATTCTTGTCAGGCACCCGGCATATTTCCGCTTCCTATTCTCACCAACCGGCATCGAATCCCCGCTAAACCCCTCCGCCCTCCAGCAAGAACTATTCGGACAAACGTCCATCTACAAAGACATAAAGAGGAAGGAGGACTTTGTCAGAAGAATCTATAAACGAGAGATCCTGAGAATCGGAGCAAGAGATATTTGCGGTAAGGACAATCTTGAAAGTACCACCCTACAAATTTCACAGCTCGCCGATTCGATATTGAAAACGTCGTTCGAAGTTACCACCGAGGAGTATGCCGCAAAATATGGAGAGATGCCGCCACCTATTTCCTGCATAGCTCTCGGGAAGCTGGGCGGAAGCGAGCTGAACTACAGCTCGGACATTGACCTCCTGTTCATTTTCTCTGACGAAGGGAGTCAGGATCCTCACCACACCTCGGAGCAATCGAATTATTTCGTAGGCCACCTTGTCAAGTTTCTTACTGCTGAATCGCCCGAGGGTCATCTGTACCGTGTCGATCTCAGGCTTCGTCCCGACGGCCACGCCGGACCTCCGGCACAGAGTCTGAGCAGTGTGCTTTCCTATTATGAGTCACGAGGCGAACTCTGGGAAAGGCAAATGCTCATCAAGGCCAGACATGTTGCCGGGGATGAGAGAGTGAGTGAAATCTTTCTCAATACACTTCGTCCCTTCATTTATCCGAGGACGTGGCTCGAGAACCCGATCGACGAAATACCCAGGATGAAAATACGGATCGAGACGTCCAATCCGACCGAGTTCGACATAAAACTTCGCCGGGGTGGCATTCGCGACATAGAATTCATAACACAGGCATTGCAGCTATTGAATGGGGGATCCAACCCCGATCTTCAGACGGGCAATACTCTCCAAGCCATTCGGCACCTCGGGGAAAACCAGATCTTGAACAAGCACGAAGCATCCCAGCTTTCAGATGCCTATAGGTTCTTCAGGCTCGTCGAGCACAGGCTACAGCTATTCAGCAACAAGCAAACTCACACTTTACCGTCAACAGGCAAAGAGTTCAGAGAGCTTTCCAAGCGCTGCAATTACAAAAATGAAAGAAAGTTCAGGAATGAACTCTTCGGCTACTTCGAGTCAGTGGCTGAACTGTTTGACAATGTATTTCGGATTGAACAACCCATCGAACGCTCGGAAGTCGAACAACTGTTGGAAGGATCAATCAGCGACGAACGCACCAGACACGTGATTGAGAACTATGGACTCGAACGGATTGAAGAGAGTTATAGAAATGTCCAATTCCTCTCGCGGGGAGTGACGCGCGCCGGAGACATCGAGTTTCCGTCGGCAGTCACAAGAGCGTTCAGGGAAATCGCGCCGCATCTTCTCGAAGATATAAAGCTGACCGTCGATCCGGATTTGACTTTGAGGAACATGGCACGTCTTGTCCCTGCTATCAAGAGTCTGGAGGTTTTCTACGGTTCTCTCTCCAACGAAGTTTTCAGCAGGCTGGTGCTGACTCTTTGCTCGAAGGCCACGAGATTTGTAGACTATATAACCGTCGAACCCCTATTGCTTGACCTCGCTATCGCACCAGACCGCCTTCTCGACATCGGCGTCTACATGCCGGACTCGCTTCCAAAAGCAGTTGCAAAAGAATTCAACGAGATAAAGCTGGGGATGCTGTACCTGCTCGGTGACATTTCGCTTTCAGAAATGCACGCAAGGTGGACTGAGGTTGCAGAGAAGTTCTTCCTCGACGCCGTGCATCATGTGTTTCCCAAGGGAGCTCCGACAATCATCGCGGGTGGAAAATTTGGTTCAGGTGAGATGTCGTTCATGTCTGACCTTGACGTAATATTCATCCTGCCGGACAAGTTCAAAGGAGACAAATCCATAGTAGAGAAGAAGATACCTGAGGTCCAGAAAAATCTGTTAGACGCTACCGGCAAACCGGTATTTACTGTGGACTTGAAGCTCCGGCCGGAAGGAAAGAGCGCTCCGCTCTTGATGACTGAATCCGAATATGACCAATACCTGGAGAAAAGGCTGTCGGTCTGGGAAAGGATGGCGATGACCCGGTTCCGAGTGCTTGGACAACCAAATCCCCTGCAGAACAAATTGACCTCCACTCTCGTAAAGCATCCCCTGAGCCGCGAGGAGGTGGAAGAAATTTCCGGACTATATTCAAAAGCTATTCAGAGCCATAGCTATTTCGACGAAATCGACATCAAGACTGGTGACGGAGGATTGTTCGCCGTTGAGTTTCTAGTGCAGACTCTCGCACTCAAGCAAGTTCAGCTATTGACTGGCGATTTCCCGACCGATGTTATCGACCTTTTCAGAAAAATCAAGTCGATTGACGCCATTGACAAATCATGGGCAGACGAAACCGAGGAAAGTTTCGTTTTCTATAGGATAATCGAATTCTCAAACTATGCATCATTGTCAAAGACGAATTACAAGATACCACACGACGAGCGAGAGCTTGCATCGCTCGCAGCACACCTGGATTTCAAAAACTCGGACGAATTTCTCGACAGCTTGAGATCACGCATGCGCAGAACAAGTTCCCTGCTCAGAAAAATCCTGTCGGGTCTCGCCGGGAAAGCTGACTGACAATCGACAAGCGATTGAGTACGGGAAGATCCGTATCTGCGCAAGATACAACCGGTCACAAAAAGGACTTTACCGCTCGGGCGCTTCATCTTTCAAAAACTGACTCTCTCGTGGCGTCCTCTCTTTCGGTCATCGCCTTTCTTATCTACCTTCCCACGATGTGCCGAAGCGTTCCATACATTGATGGCGGTGAACTCACGACGGTGCTGTGGACACTCGGAATAGCTCATCCGACCGGCTATCCGTTGTGGACACTTCTCGGTTATTCTTTTGTCCACATTCCGACTTTCCATGAAGTGGTGGCACGCGCAAACCTTTTTGCAGCGTTCTGCACGGCACTGGCCGTCGGGATATTTTACCTTGCCTTCATTAAAATTCAGGTCGTTCTCGGCGCCACAAGCGATCCTCCAAAATCCGGGACGAAGAAGAACAAGCCGGCGGCGAAAAAGAATTCCCTCTATGCCGGTAACAGCCCGATCTCCATCAGAATTGCCTCAGTCGTCGGAAGCCTGACTCTCGCTTTTTCTCTGACTTATTGGAAGCAAGCAACGGTCGTCGAGACCTACTCGCTTGAGATGGTTTTATTCGCAACGATAATCGTCGTGTGGTTGTCGCTGTACAATTCACCCTCCAGACACCAGGCTTATTTTGCCGGGCTGGTACTCGGGCTCGGTTTCACAAACCACATGACCACGGTGCTCATAGTCCCCGCGAGTATTTTCCTTCTTGTTTCCGCGTATCGACAGAAAAAATTCAAGCCGGACCTACTCCTCTTCATTTTTCTGGGTGCGTTGACGGCGGCACCGATATACCTGTACCTCCCGATTCGCGCAGCTCAGAACCCGTTGATGGATTGGGGAAATCCGGATACTCTCAAGAGGTTTATCTGGCAAGTAACCGGTAAGCAATTTCGAACATGGATGTTCAGTTCTTTCGAGGTATTTCAACAACAATTCGGGGTTTTCATTTCGAGCATATACGGCGAGTTCAGAATATCCATAGCTATCGTCCTTCTAGGGACGGTAATCGCCTTCATCAATTACAGAAGACTTTTCTGGTTCACATTCCTTCTCATTGTAGGCGACCTGGTCTACGCCTGCAATTACAGCATACATAACATTCACAGCTACTTCCTTCTATCATTCATCGGCTTCGCCATATTCAGTGTGGTAGGATACCGACTGTTGACAGATAAAGTAAGCCGTTCAGCAAACCGGAAAGTCTCTGCTCTACTCTTAATCTTCCCTCTCGTCTCTGCGTTGACAAATTACAGCTGTGCGAATGCGAGCAACGACCACTCTGTTGAAAAGTACACCCGCGATATTTTGACGACCGTTCCGCCGAAATCGGTTATCCTATCTTTTCAATGGGACATCTTTGTCGCGGGATCGATTTACTATCAACACGTAGACGACCTGCGTCCGAATGTGGTCGTGATCGACAAGGAGCTGCTGAGGCGATCATGGTACGCTGCCGAGGTCCACAGCCGTTATCCATTCTTGTTTCCAAAGGATGATCAAGTCTACAGATTTTACGAGGATGAGCTGCGTCTTTTTGAAAATAATCTGCCATACGATCCAAGCACAATCCAGCGCAGCTATTCCGATTACATCCGGGAAATAATTCTGGGAGCACTGCACGACGGTCGTGATGTTTTCGTGGGACCTGAAATAGAAAACAAATACCTTTACGGCTTCAACAAAGTACCTTACGGACTTCTTTTTGAATTGAAGACCGATACCAGCTATGTGCCTTTCAGTCCTTCTCATGATCTAAATGGATTCCGCGCAGCTCAGAAGGTGGATAACCCATATTCACATCAAATCTTGAATTTCTATGAGACCATGTTCCTCGCGAGGGCCGCGTATGAGTATAGCCACAAGCATCTGGCTCTGACTCTCGGCTGGCTGTACAAGGCGTTGGAGGTCAATCCAAATTCTCAACAGGCTCAGGCTGCAAGACTGCAAATTCTTCAGGAGCTGCGAAGCATTAAATGAGCTTTCTCACGCTGGTCGGGATTTCTGCAGCTCTCTATACACTCGAGGTCTTCTTTTTTTCCTATGCCGCCCGCCTTGCCCGTCGAGTTTGCAAAAGAAAATCCACTGCCGGTTCGGTTCCCAGGGTGACTATCGTGGTCGCTGCAAAGGACGAGGAGAAGAATCTACAAGAGTGTATCGACTCTCTCACAAATCTGGATTATCCAAGCAGCTCACTTGAAATCATCATAGTAAACGACAAATCCACCGATTCAACTGCGGCAATAGTCGACAAGGCAGCCTCTAAATTCCCGTTTCTCCGCAGAGTGGATGCGTCCGAGAGTGCGCTTCTCAGAGGAAAAACGAATGCGCTCTCGCAAGGAATTCAAAGAGCATCAGGAGATTTCATTTTTCTCACAGATGCGGACTGCGCCGTCGGGCGAAACTGGATCAAGGATACCCTGGAGTATTTCGACGAAGGCACGGGTATTGTTGCCGGAGTGACTTTGGTTTCGAAAACCACGAAGAGAATTGACGGCATCCAGGCACTCGACTGGACGTTCCTTCTGACGGTCGGTGCAGGTTTGGCAACCGTCGGCAGACCTCTGGCCTGCCTTGGAAACAATCTTGCATTCAGAAGGAAAGCTTATGATGACGTCGGCGGTTACAGAAAAATCAAATTCAGTGTCACTGAAGACTATGCCCTTTTCAAGGCGATCGTCAAATCCGGGAAATGGGGGTATAAGTATCCGATGGACAAGTTGATGCTTGTGGAAACTTTACCGCTCACGAGGTTTGCAGAGATCTTCGCTCAACGAAAGCGATGGGCCACAGGCGGAAAGGACACCGGTTTTCTGGGGACCCTGATTCTTGCTCCCGGGTTTGTGTTTCATTGGCTCATCCTGATTTCGTTCTTCATCTCTCCTCTGACATTCGCTTCCTTTTTCCTGTTCAAATGTCTGATCGATTCCCTCCTGCTTATCCCAACGCTTCGTCTTTACGGAAAGATTGCTCACTTGAAATTTATACTTTATTTTGAGATTTATTATTTGATTTATGTGGCAATTCTCCCTTTTTCTGTTTATTTCGGCAAACCGGTGATCTGGAAAGGACGGCAGTACTGAATGTCCGAATCCTATCAGAGATGGGAATACTCCGACGACTTCTATCCGTCCGCGCGTGAACTCAGGATACCACTGCACGTGGGGTTATTGGTTATAACCTTTTTGTCGACGACCATGGCAGGTGTGCAGTGGATCGGAAAGGATCCGTTCGAGTTGTCGAACTTCGCTGCAGGTCTGCCGTACAGCATCTCGCTTCTCGTTATACTCGGCTCGCATGAGCTCGGACATTTTTTCTATTCCATGAAGCATCGCGTCAAAGCGACTCTCCCCTACTTTATACCATTCCCGATAATTCCGGGAATGCTTACTTTCGGAACCCTCGGAGCCGTCATACGGACGAAAACTCCGGTACCATCACGGCGCGCGATATTCGACATCGGAGTCTCGGGACCGATAATCGGGTGGTTACTCAGCGTTGTGGTTCTCATCCTTGGTTTCACGCACCTGCCGTCAAAAGAATACCTGCTGCGTATTCATCCAAACTACAACTTTCGGACGAACACCGTCCCCGGTACAGACGGCATTCCCCTTGCCTTTGGTGGCACAATAATCTTCAGACTACTGGAATTTCTGTTTACGAATCCGCACACCGAATTCATTCCCCCGCTATCAGAAATTTATCATTATCCTTTCCTTTGTGTAGGATG
>JAKASW010000162.1 GCA_021818875.1 Bacteroidota bacterium | reverse complement strand
GCTGGTACAGGATTGAGGCGATACGCTAAACCAAATTACGAAGCAATATCAGTCCAGGGTAAAGAAATATACAATGCAGGCCGAGGTTATGACGAACGAACCAAAACTTGCCGCCCAGGAAAGGGTCGGTAGTTTTCAGCGAAGGATAGTGGTCTACCGACAGGACAAGGTCGGGCATGGCGGAGAGCTTGACCAGATCCGTGACAGCCTGATGACATGTATTGTAGCCAGGATCTTCAGGGCAATTAGAAGAGTCCCGAAGAGACGATGGATGGTTTACGTGCTGGACAAAAATGAGCCGAGTCCAACTGTCCTTTCTGAGGACGGTGATTATGCTTTCACTTACGAAGCGCTTGACGTCTTGAATCGTCAGGAGTCGGACTGAATCTTCACGAATCATGGTTTTGCAAATTTCGCGGCGGTGAAGAGCCGTCAGGAGAAATTGCATAGAGGTATGAATCGGAGATGCAGCGACCTTCATACGGGTCGGAAAATAGGTGGGTAACGACCGCTCCCTCGGAACTATTATCTTACTTAATAAAAGTGTTGAAGCGAACTTGATTAACTTACTACCGGACAGTAAATTCGTAAAAATGAAGCGTTCAATAATCTTGCTTTCCGCAGTGCTGACCATGGTGTCAGCAGTAGCTTACTGCCAGGTTGCAGGCTCATCTGTGGCCGAGCAGCAGGACTATATGTTTGCAGTCGGTCTCTACCGGGACGGGCAGTATCCTCTCGGATTGAAGGAATTCCAGAATTTCGAAAAGAATTATCCGAGCTCTAGCAAACTCGACGAAGTCACGTTTCTTGAAGGCGAATGTCTTTTGCAGGAGAAGATGTATGACAGCGCGCTGAGTGAATACCAAAAGGTCATTCAAGATTACCCTGGCTCCAGCTTCTATGTCCAATCGGAGTTGCGTTCGGGTGAGGTCTATCTGCAGCTAAAAGAGTATGTCAGGTCTGAGAGACTTCTCAAAGATGTTCTCTCCAGCCCAGGAGCAAGTGACGTTAAGGGCGAGGCCGCGTACAAACTAGGCGAGTTGTTTGCAACACAGGACGAATATGACGATGCGATCAAGTACTTTGATCTTTCATACGAGGGATTTAAGAAGAACGAATTTGCCGACTATGCGATGTACGGTACGGCCTGGTCTTACGGAAAGAAGGGTGATTTTGCCAGGAGTAAGGCGGCATTTGACTCGCTCCTTACGGCGTACCCGCGCACAAAACTGAAGCCCGACGCGGTTGAGAAAATGGGCGAATGTGATTTCTTCATGAAAAACTACCGGTCGTCTGTCGATGAATTCGAGGAAGCTACAAGACTCACGAACGGAAACCAGGTATTGGAGCCTGCCCTGTACTACGAAGGCAGAGCTTATGCGGCGATGAACATCCCGGATAGTGCGCTATTCGCTTACACTGCATATCTTCAGAAATTTCCGAATGGAGAACACTCTTCCAAGGTGCGAGTTCTGCTCTCGGGCGTTCTGAGTGGAAGCAAAGCGGGCGCTCAGAAGGCGCTTGAATTACTCAGCGAGATTCCGCCGAGCGACAACTTGTATTTCGATTCGCGACTTGAAATGGCACATGCTTATCAGTCGGCAGGGTCACCTGACTCAGCCGAGTCGCTTCTTTTGAATCTTGCAAAATCGACGACGGAGCCTGAAAGGGTTGCAAGGACTTACTTTCAGTTGGGCAAAATTTATTATGCGAGCAAAAACTACATGGAAGGACGCGACGCATTTCTTCTCGCATCGAAAGACAAGAACCTTTACGCGGAGGCGATGAAGAACGCGGCGGTCTCCGCGGCTGCGGCCAGCGATTATTCAGATGCGAAAATATATTTCCTGGACTCTATTTCGAAGCTAACCGGGTCCGAGCTGCTCAAAGCACACTTCGACTATGCCGCTGCACTTTATGCGGCGGGTGACTACAAAGATGCTGCTCAAGTGTACGATGCAACTCAGTCTATCGCGACCACAGAGTCGGATAAATCCCAGGCTCTGTACATGGCTGCAGAATCAGAATACAGGGCCGGAAACTATCGGCAGTCTTTTAGTGAGTACAGTAAATACGTCGATGAATACCCGACAGGAGAGCATGCGGTCACGGCGCAACTTGGTGTAGGATACTCTGATTATTATTCAGGGAAGTTTGCTGCCGCAATTCAAGTGTTCCAGCGTTTCATTTCCGCTTATCCGTCTTCTCAATTTATCGATGATGCATACCTTCGGCTTGGTGACTCATATTATTATGAGCAAGACTATCCGAAGGCTATCGATATATACAGGACATCCGCGCAAAAATTCTCCGGCGACTCGTCGGGCGCTTATGCACTTTACCAGGTCGGACAAACCGAGTTCAAGATGGGCAACTACGATGCGTCAGTAGCTACGTTCCACGATGTGTTAAGCCAATATGCCATCTCGATGGTGGCGCCTGCGGCGCAGTACGGTATCGGGTGGGTCTATTTCACCCGGAAGGATTTCACATCTGCTATTTCGAGTTTTAACCGGGTGGTCGTCGATTATCCATCGAGTCCTGTCGCGGCCCGGGCAATATACAGCATGGGCGACTCTTACTATAATCTCGGCAAATACGAAGATGCGCTCGTGCATTACAGGGACCTGCTCGAAAAGTATCCATCGAGCGATTATGTCGACGATGCAATCGTAGGAATGCAGTACTGTCTTACGCTTCTCGGACGATCCGCAGAAGCCCAACAGGTGATAGATAATTTTGTGCGCAATCACCCGGACCTTCCGAACGTCGACAGGATATATTACAAGAAAGTTGAATATGCGCTTGACCAGAAAAAGTATTCAAATGCCGAGCTCTATTTGAAAGAGTTCCTTGCGAAATACCCGAACAGTCACTTGCGAGGACGGGCGATGTATAACCTGGCACAGGTAGAAGTCAAACTCGGCAACCAACAATCTGCAATCGCCGTGCTCGCTGATTTGATCAAGGGAAAGTCTCACGGCGATTTTGCTACGGCAGGGAAAATAGAGCTTGGAGAGATCTACAATTCAAGAGGTGATACTCCATCTGCGCTGAAGATCTTGAACGAGGCCGCGTCGTCCGGAGACGCTTACAGCACGACTGCTCAGGTCGACCTCGGCAAGATTTATTTGCAGCAGGGAGATACGATGCAGGCTGAATCGAATTTTTCCAAAGCCGCATTATCCCAGACCGACTCGCTTAACAACGGTCAGAGTGCCGATGCGAAAATATTCCTCAGCAGGATTTACTTCAATCGCGGTCACACACAGGCAGCAATCTCGCTGGCGAATTCCGTTGCCAAAAGCCGCAACGATGTTTACGGCGCTCAGGCTCAGTTGCAGGCTGCCAAGTTTTACTGCGATTTGGGTGACAGCTCCGATGCCGTCCTCGGATTCCTGAGAGTAAAATATGTTTTCCCGAATTTCGACGAAATCGTGGATCAGTCCCAGCTCGACATGGCGAATTGCCTCGTCAAATTCGGGAACATCAGCGGTGCCAAGAGTCTTTTAAGGGAGTTCATAAAAGGGAGGGCAAACGATTCGTTTACGCGTGTGGCAAGAGAGCAGCTCAGAAGATTGGATGCACAGAAACAGAATTGACATGTTAGGCTTCTTACGAGATGATAAGAGGGGAAAGTAGGATCAAGATGAACAAGACCGCTATGTACTATGGAGCGTT
Organism: Bacteroidota bacterium; assembly: GCA_021818875.1. Classification (GTDB taxonomy): domain Bacteria; phylum Bacteroidota; class Ignavibacteria; order Kryptoniales; family JAKASW01; genus JAKASW01. The sequence goes on along the minus strand of JAKASW010000162.1, from coordinate 5,852 downwards.
GATCGCGGTGGTCATTCTCGCGTTGATAATATCGTCGGATCTTAACAAAGTGCCTGACCTTCATCCACAGTTCGCAGACTATGTTACTAAGGCGATTATGACGACGACCGGTCCAAACACATTCGGCCAAAACTTACAGGTGCTGCATGGAATTGCTTCCCGTAACCAACTTCTGAACGTAATGCGTGGATTTCAGGAAGCACTTGGAGTCAAATGCGAGTTCTGCCACAACACTAACGATTTTGCAAGCGATGAGAAGCCGCAGAAGAGAATGGCAAGGCTGATGATTACAATGGTACGCAACATCGACACCAATTATCTGAATGCTCCGGGGCTCGAAAAAGTCACCTGCTTTACGTGCCATCGGGGGCAAGCGATTCCTAAACTGGTCGCCGAACGGTGAAAGAGAGAATAATCCTCCTGTCCCTGGTTTTCTTAGGTTGGATACCCTGCCGGACGATTGCGCAGGGACTCGCGTCTCCGCCCGTGACGACTTTCAATCCTGACACGTCGTTGCCGAAAGTTCAAGTGCCGGAGTTTGTTATAACTGGTAAGGCCGAAATCGAATTGCCGAGAGCCTACAAGCCGTCCATTGAGATAGACTCCTCCTATTTTCAGGATAAGAATCTCCCCGGCACCGTTGTTAACGTCCCCGTCGGCCTTTCGCTGAGCCGTCAGCAGCAGGTCGGGAACAACGGTTTTCCAAACCTTTTTGTGCAGGCTTCTATTGGTCATTACACTACAACTAACTATGTTGTCTCCGGTGCAGCCGAAACCGGTGGAGGCTTTGTGGTGAACGGGAGTGTTAACGGCGGTTACTCGGGTGGTTTCATCCCTTTTACCATGAGACGTAACGTCTCCGTTCTAGCTGGAATTTCAAAAGATCTGCAGTTCGATCAATCGTCGATGTCCAGTAACTCAATTGAGTTCGGCTACTCCCGGTCAAGTTATTTTCTCTATGGACAGCTTGGGCCGACCTCGCCTTACCTCAGGCAGAATGACGACATTAATCTCAAACTCAATTCAAACATGGATCTTCAAAACGTTCCGCTTGCAGTGGGACTTACGTTTGACAGATCTTCAATTGTCGACTATTGGGATGCTGTAGAATCTTCGATTGGTCTCGATGCGAGCACGCAAATCCCGGTCTCCTCGGGCTGGATCGGGGGGCATGGTACAGTCCAATTCGGAACGCACACGGTCGATGCGGTGACCCCTTCTCCTGTCATTACATTGTACCTTCCCAGTTCGAATCTGAACAGGTCTCTTTACCGGATCAACTTAGGCGCGGACTATGCCAGCGCTGCGCTGGACCGGGACTTCTCGTTTTCCATTGGTCTCAACTATTTTCAATACAGGGATGATTCTTCAAGCGGCATCGCAAAACTTTTTCCAGACATCAGACTGAATTACAGATTGAGCAGCGAGTCGGCACTCTTTGCGCGGTATACCGGTACAATAAGACAATCAGGACTCTCTGATCTGGTTTCTACAGACCGTTTCATAGATGCCTCCGTTCCTCTTCTCAGCACTCAAGAATATGGTCTGATTGCCGTCGGAAGTCGCGTCGCCATATCAAACGAGGTCAGTTTGACCCCTCAGTTCAACGTGGACCTCGCGAGGTATTATCCGATGTTCATATCGGGCGCAGACAATAGCAGCTTCCTCGTTTATGCAGACAGGGCAACGGTTTTTTCCTTCTCATTTGCCGCCGATTATGTGAAGGGTGATTTTGATGCAGCCGCCACCCTCAAGTTCCAGAAAGGTAGAACCAATTCACTTTCAGACATTCCGAATCTGTCGCCGATTACCTTTGATCTGAGCGCGGCGTACCAGTTGGTTCCAAATCTAACTCTTAGTGGAGAGATGCTTTTGCTTTCTCCGAGATACGCAGATATGACGCTTACTCGGAAAGTGGGTTCTGCTGGATTGCTAAGTGCGAGGCTCTCTTACGATGTGAAACTCGGCACTCTGCCGGTCGAATTTTTTGTGGAAGGTCAAAACCTGTTCAATCAGAGGTATTTTATCTGGCAGGGCTACCAGGAATTTCCGCTCAGCTTGTTTGTCGGATTCAGTAGTCGGATTTTATGAAAGGAATCGTAGAATACATGAGTGTATGCTCCGGTCACTCGCAGAATCGTGGAAGTCAACGGAATGTTCATGGAATCGAAGATCCCGCTTATCGGCAGACAAGTGCATACGCGACACTCTTGATGACTGTTGGGAAAGCGGAATTGAACGCAAAAGATGACCTGTGAATGAAGATGATCCCTTTATTTGTCTTACATAGATCGGTTGAACCAATCCGAATTTTTTGGCACCTTAAGGGGGAGAAAAAAAGAGCAACCAGGAGGGAAATCTAATGTCACCTTTAAACTTTCAAGATGAACATACGGAAGTTCCGAAGCAGGAACCTCAATCACCACCAGATCAAAAAGCAGAAGAGCGTGTAGAACTTATTAAGACCGAAAAGACAGAGAACCTTTTCGAAGGTGAATCGGGTTTAGGTGCAAAATTCCTGTGGGGGGCCATAATCGTTATTGTAATCGCTGTAGTGGGTGGAGGCCTATATTTGTTGAACCGAAACGGCTTTCTGAAGCTTGGTGGTCATAAGGCCCCGGTTACTACTGTAACGACATCTCCGACACAGGGTCCGGCGCAAACGCCGCCACCCACTAATGTGACTTCACCGGCATCACAGACGGGACTCTACTCACTACAAGTTGCTGCGTTTAAGGTGAGATCTCTCGCAGATAAGTTTCGTAGGCAACTTGAACAGAAGGGAATTCCCTCGCATGTGGTAACTGGGAATGATGCGGAAGGCAATACGTGGTTTAAAGTTTATACTGGCAGTTTTCCGAACAGAATTCAAGCTATAGCTGCCATTGAGAATATGAAGAAGAAGGTCGGAACCGATGTATGGGTCGTACCCACAGAGTGAGAAACACGGCAGCATCGCGGCCGCGTATTATTTTCGTCAGTTCGAAATTAGGCGGACTTACGCGCGCAATTTCTATCGTGGAATGTTGCTTGCCCTCGGAGTTAATGGACTTTTCGTCGTATTCCTGATATTGCTGCAGCCTACTTATCAGAAGCCGGCGGAAACCCAGCAAGAGTTGCTTCCTCCAACGGGCATACATTTCAACGTCATGCATCTCACTATGCTCGGTTCTACACGATCGGGGATGGATTTTGCCGGGGCGGGGGGCGGCAACGGAAATATGAGCGTTAAGCCTAACGCGGCTTTTGGTACCGTGGTGCGCAGCGCGCATAATAGGGTCGCAACCATTACCCCGCAAGCATCCATTGTACCAAGGTCGCTTCAGGGACCGGGGATGAATGATATCATCGGCATTAACAAAGGCCCGGCTCCGTTTGACACATCGATTGCATATGCTGGCACGTCCCGGAATGGTCAGGGCTCGGGAGGTGACTCAGGTTCGACGATCGGGAACAGCATGGGAGCAGGTTCAGGACTTACCGACACAGCCGGTTTTGGCGGCGGTTTCGGAAACAAGTTTGTACCGGGTAATCCTTCGAACAATTCTGCTACGGGCACTCCCTATGAGATCTCATGGAACGGATTGCCACGCACTCTTGTGCGCGGCAACCGGCCGGAGTTTCCGTCCGGGGCCCAAAATGGCGGAACAGTCAGGGTAAGGATTGTTGTTGATCCTCGCGGTAACGTGGTCGCGATGATTCCGGTAGAGAAGACCGACTACAAACTTGAACAGGCAGCCATGGATGCGATACGGACCTGGCGGTTCAGCAGACTGCCGCAGAAGTATCCTCAAGTGAACCAACAAGCGATTGCAAGGTTCATCTTCAAAGCCGAGTGAGCAGAAAATTCCCTTGCCTTCCAATTTGCAGAACGGGAGAAAGCGGTTGCAAGGTGAGAAAATTGAATCTGAACTGCATACCATCGCCGCAGAGCTTCGCATAATCTTCGGCTCACCGAAAAGGAAATCGAAACTTCCCAACCCTCTGGATCTTTTAATAGCCACGATTTTGTCTCAGAATACCAATGATGCTAACAGTCATCAGGCGTATTTGAATCTGAAGGCTGTGTATCCAGACTTCTTTTCGCTAGCAGACGTCAGGCCAAAGGTCATCGAACCGCTGATCAAAGTCGGTGGAATTGCAAACAGGAAGAGCAAGGTAATAGTCCGGGTCGTCAAGCAAATCCAGGTTGGCTTTCCGGGTTTTCGCCCTACGCTTCTCAAAAGGATCGACCGGTACGAACTCACGGATCGACTTTGTCAGTTGGACGGGGTCGGATACAAAACCGCATCATGCGTATTATTGTTTGCGCTTGGTGACGATGATGCTTTCCCTGTGGATACTCACATCCACCGCATACTCAATAGGATAGGAACCGTGAAAACCGGGACACCTGACAAAACTTATCTCGCTGTCAGAGACGCCATTACAGAAGGCATAGGATACGAACTTCATCTCAATTTGATCAAGTTCGGCAGGAGCATATGCATGGCTCTGAAGCCGAAGTGTTATGATTGTCCCCTGAACGCTAGATGTCGCTGGAAAGACAAAAACAGACAGATTCCCGCCAGCTCAAGCCGGACAAAGTCGAGAAAAGTTGACTTCATGCACCTGAAGGAGGTCTGACCAAAGTGTCATTGACATTTTGTTGTCTTTTGCAAGTATCCAAAATATCGAACGACAGCCTCATGTATTCATCGATTCTATATATTAGACGAAAACTAAATCCGAAGTGCGCTCGGCCATTGACATTTTCTTGGGTGTTGATTAAGTAGTAAGTATGGAACCAAGAGAGCAACCGCGCGGACCTGCAATTGCCGGCATCAATACGGATGGCGAGAACCTGTCGATCGATTACTCAGCTAACCTCATGAACCTGGTTTTGTTCTTCGATCCAGTTTCGCGTACTTCGCTGGAAGCTGTCGAAGCGGCGCAGATACTTTCCCTGAGGTACGAAAAAATGTCAGTGGGTTTCTGGTATGTCATGGAACCGAAATTCTCGTGCATGTACAGAGCCGAGATTGCCGGGGGGACATTAAAGCGACTGGCGCTGTACTCAAATACTTTGTTTGATGTCAACAGCTTGCTTGGCCTGAACGCCGGTATCCGCACTTTTCCAGGAGCCTTGCTTGTGGACTCAAATGGATTCATAAGAATGCAATGCGAGGGAGATATCGCGTTCAGGGAGATCGAGCGAAGCATCCAGGCACGGTTGGCCATTTCGGGGTACAGGGTTGAACTTCCCGGCATCGGCGAAGTTGATCTTGAGCTTGCCCATGCACATTCGGTTGCGGTGATCAGACAACTCGGTTACGGATCGGGGGATTATCCATCTGGTGCCATGGTCGTTCCCGAAGCGAACCAGGAGTTCTCTCTGCCTGACCTTTTTCTTTCGAATACAGTTTACCCTCACGGGGACTGGTATGTTGGACGTGATTACCTTGAAGGGAAAAACGGAAGCACAATATATCTTAGCTGCGGCAGGGAAGAATCAGTGTACCTGTTCGCGGGTTCCGACAAGGGTGCCACTTTGCGCGTGCATACTTCAATAGAGCCCCCAAATCATCTTGCGATCGGACGGGATTTGAAAAACACCGACGGGCTTCTGGACTTTCGAGTGTCCGATTACCGGCCGTACGAGGTGATTTCCTGCGTCGGAGACGGTGAATTGATGGTAAGTCTGCAGGTAATGGAAGGCTCGCTCAGATTGTACTCTGTAGAGTTTTGTCCCCTCAACCAGCTTGTTGCAATCAACCACTGAATAGCTCCCGAACTAAGTAGGTCCCCTATTCCATCGGTGTGAGAATTCCAGGTTCAGCTTAAGATTTTCATGCAACTGCTTCGAACGACCG
>JAKASW010000161.1 GCA_021818875.1 Bacteroidota bacterium | reverse complement strand
AATATCACCCAGAACAGACTAACCGCGGACATCGGGGTCCTCCGCTGGCCTAACCGGATCGACAGGCTCAGGTATCATCACAGGTGCATATTTTTTTTGAGACACAAGCGAGCCGACCACCATGCCCGCCACCGCAAGAACGAAGCTGAGAAATCCCGATACGTTCACGTTAACCAGGAACAGAAGGCTCTTCGGCAAAGTGTCTTTGATAAAAGAAAGGACGAGAAAAGCGGCAGGAGCAAGTGCCCCGAATATAAGTCCGGAATATGCACCCACCACATTAGCTTTCTTCCAGTACAGTCCACCGCCTACACAGGCGAACGCTCCTGCGGCATACATCGCACCGGTAAGCGAAAGATACTGGTAAGCCGTTGAAGGGAGAGGATAAAACAATCCGAACAGGAGCATGTAGACGCCGATTAGAGTCGCAATGAATCGTGTCGTTGTCACGTTTTGCTTATCCGTCAGTTTGAATTTCAAGAGAGGCGCGATTACATCCCGTGTCGCCACGGTGCTCCATGCAAGTAGATACGCACTGTACGTGGACATTGATGCTGCCAGCATACCGGCCACCATCAGTCCAAGGAGTCCCGAAGGTACGACTGTACCAAGCAGCTTCGGCATCGCCACAAGCGAGCCGACGTGCGGGCCGAACATTGCCAGCGCTGCCACACCCCACAGCATTGGAATCATGTATCTCCCTGCCAATGTCAGTCCGGAAAATAGGAAGACTTTTCTTCCGACTTCAGGAGACTCGGATGCAAATGATTTCGAGACCGCCGGCTGGTTCAAAGCAGATATAGCGACGCTTCCGACTATCATCCAGAAGATGAATACCCAGCCGAAGTTTGGATTTGTTATCGGGTTCATTCCCTGCGAGCCGTATTGGTGTACCACCACATTCGCCATCGATTTGAAACTCACCTTCATGAGTACGAATACCGTCGCGATCAACATGCCGAAGGTAAGGACGACAAACTGAATGAAGTCGGTTATGACCACTGAGAACATCCCGCCGAGAACGGTGTAGCTGATAACGATGATCAGCATTACAACCATCACAATTGTCTTTGCCTGCAATCCGAGTCCCAGCGCTTCGGAAAGGAAAATACCATCGAACCTCAGGAAAATGCCCATGTTGAGAACGCCGCCGACAAACAGGAGAACGCCGCCGAGCCATCTCACGGTTTTGTTGTACCGCATCTCGTAGAATTCCGGAATCGTAATGACCCTCAGCCTTCTCAGGCCTTCGACCACGAAACCGGTTTTCCCGATGAACATATAGCCGAAGAAGCCGATCACGCCGAGGATAAAACATGAAAACCCCGTCAGGTAACCGAGCTGTCCGAAGTACATGAACGTGACTACACCGATCTCCGTGGCGATCAGAGTCGCCGAGCCGAGCGCGACCTTGACCTTCCTGCCGGCAACGAAGTAGCCTTCCATGGTCTCGACATACTTCCGCGCCCACAGGCCGACGAACACGGTGCCTGCGAGGTAAACGACAAGGATTATCCAGTCAATCAGATGAAAGTTCATACGGAGATCACATGGCGCATAGCGCTTGGGGCAAAGCGTGAGCGGAGAAACCAGCAGCACCCTCCGCCTTGCGGTTAGCGTTACGCAACCCTATCTTAGCTCCTTCTTCATTATCTCGTATCTTCTCGTGACCCGAAGTCCGCGTTTGTAATAAAAATCTTTCGCGTGCCCCGATGTCCACGCGAGCCATAGGTTCCGTTTCCCTTTCTCTTTCATGAAGAGTGCAGTCTTGTAATAAAGGCATGTGCCTATACCCATTCCGGTCAAAGATTGGTCGATTGCAAACGGACCGAAATGCTCGTCCTCGTAATGGCTGAAGCCGACTACCCGTCCGTTCTTAACCGCGATTATTATCTGGTCGGTATTCGGATCGGTTCTCAACTGCTCCAGTGCAACCCTAAAAAGATCGCCCGGATAGTTCACACTGAGAAAGTCCAGTAGGCTTGCAATGTATTTCGGTTCGAAGAGAACTATCTCGATGCCGCGAGCGACAAGCGATTCACAGACTTGTTCTGCTTCGGCGGAGTAATCCAGATCAAGCAGGGACCGCCCCATGCTGTAGGCTCTTTCATGTTTTTTATAGCCGAGGCCTTTCAGAAGCTCATAGGATTCGACGTACGCGTCTATGTCGACACCAGGCATGAAATAATTCGGAGTATAAGACGAAACGTAAACCTCATTCACTTTACAGGACCTCAGAAACTCTTCGGAAGAATTGATGAGTCTTACGCCGATATCTCTTCGTCGGAAGTCCGGATGGACGAAGAAGGAAGTAATCCATCCTTTTCCCGCTTCCATCCCTGCTCCATAATATGGATGCTTTCTCCGTATAGCCAGCGAAAAGCCTACATTCTCACCCCCGAGGGACGCGACGAGACACCCACGAGGATCAAAGTTCTCATCGAGAAGAATTTTTCGCCGAAAGGTATCAATGGTTATCGGATCGCGAGTGAGGCACCGATTCCAGAGTGCAACGATCCTGCTTTCTTCCTCACCTGTGAATGGCTGGACAACAGGCTGAGTCGTCGACTCTTCTCTGGTCATGAGGGAAGCAGACTTCAAGGCTCCAGCGTCTTCCACCTTATCTTCTTTTCAAATTGATCGATATCGAAAGTCTCGGCGAACCGGAACCCTCCTTCTGCTCCGCGCACCGTCGCCAGAGACTTGTAGTAGTTCAGATATGGAAAACTCGAGATCTTTCCGCCGATGAATTCGTATTTTGCGACAGCCTTCTCCCACACATCAAACGTCTCAGTCACATCCACATAGATGTACGGCCGGTATCCTTCCATGTCTTCCCAATTCTCAGTGTAGAAGATGGCCTTCACTCCGCGCCATGCGGGATACTCAGTAGGAGAATACGGAGTCACAGTTACAACCGACGGCAAACTTGCAAGCAGGACGGCGTCGACGGTGATCGCGTGAGTATTCGAATGATCGGGATGAATGCTATTCTTCCAGTGAGTGATTATGTGAGTCGGTTTAACCATTCTTATGATATTGGCGACGTACCGCCTCGCGGTCTCGTCATTGGGGATTTCACCATCCTTGTACGGACCAAAGATGGTTTCGCCTCCGAGAAGGCTGTCAACTTCCAGCGCCTCTCTTCTCTTCTGCTCTCCGTACTCCTCGGCAGACATTTTCGGATTTCCGCCTTCGCCGAGAGTAAGATGGAGAAAAATGACACGATCTCCCGACCTTGCCTGTTTAGCCAGCACAGCACCACAGGCGATCTCCATATCGCCGGCATGCGCGCCAATTGCAAGTATAGTTCTTTTCGGCTCGTTCATTCTATACGCTTTCTTTTCTTGTGCGGATAATTTTAGACACCATGATACTGCCAGCAGCGGTGCAATGATCCGGAGGTACAGGGGGACATGCCTCAGTCGAAGCATCTTACAATGATTTCTTCATCACTGCGAATCTTCTCGTTTCCTTGAAACCGAATTTGGAGTATACCTTCGCTGCAACATCATCGGTCCAAAGCACGAAGGCAATATGATGGCCTTTCGCAAGCATCCGTTCCAATGTGCGGCCCAGAAGAACAGTTCCGATGCCTCTGCCCTGGTATCTGTCTGCTACTCCGAAAGGTCCGAAGTGTGCCCCTTCGAATTGGCAGTAGCCAATGACCTCGCTGTTCTCACCTTCGCCGCTCACCGCGACAAAAATCTGATCCGGTAGAAAATAACCGCGCGTCAGATCCCTCAGGTTCGTGCGAGAAACCCTTACCCAGTCGGCAGGCATGTTTGCCTCCATGAATTTCATGAAGGACATGAGATCGCCGCGGGAATATTGCCTGATCATAACACCATTTTCACGCAACCGTCTCTCTTTTTCCTCGGCCTCGGGTGTCACCTTGAACAACGCCAGTGGGGCATCCATACTGAGAGGACGATATGTTTCCTCAAAGCCTTGCTGCTTCAAGAACGAAATTGCTGCGGGATATTCGTTCACATCTATTCCTGGAACGAAGTAACCCGGCGCGTAGGTAGCGATGTAACATTCCTTCTTGTGCAGCGTCCGAAATTTTTCGAAGATCGCAGAAAGCAATTTCCGGGCGACCCCCTTTCTCCGGTAGCCGGGATCGATTCCGAATGCGGTTATCCAGCAGCGGTCGCCATGGGGATCATGGTCGCCGAGCGGGACACGGCTTGGGTATGTGCCCACGACGAATCCGACAAGATGGTCGCCATCTGTGGCAAGAAGAAATGTGCTGTGGTCGAAGTTCTCGTCGAGCAGGACACGGACTTCGAGTGTGTCCAATGTAATCGCGTCCAGGGGCAAGACTCTGTTCCACAAACTTATGACATCCTGGATGTCGCGGTTAGAGGCAGGAGTAATCGAAACGTTCATGGGGAATCCTTCCATGCAATTGGTAGAATAATCGCGGATAGGCGCCCTGGATGGTTAGTGTTCTACTCGGCTCGGTCAGGAACTTCATCAGGCTGCGAATACCGCAAACCTCCTTCCTTAAACTTGTTTGCAAAACAACTGCACGTCATTGAAACTTAAGCCATTTTCATGCACGAGCGATGAACGGCTTCGATGAAAAGTTTAAGCAACGACATTGTTATAGTCAAGCTGCGTCGCAGTCGTTTGTTTTGAATACTCCCAAAGGCATCGGGCATGTGTAAAACGCATTTCGTTCAGTACCCTGAATGTCTAAGATATGGTTCGTGCGATTCGAATTGGAGAAATACAATTCGCGTAATGCGTGGTAATTTCCCGCTGTGGATGGGCGCGGGGGACAGAGAGGGGTGATTACAGTGTGCCTCGTCATATTCTTCCCTCCAGGCTCAATAGAAAGTTCCTGATCGGCCCCAGGTTCCCCGGCACTTCGACGTAATTGTACTGGAACAAATTGTTGATATGAATGCCGATGGTAACCGGGAGGCCAAAATGTGCCATGTTGATCGAGGCACGAGCATCGAACAGTTCGATCGGTACCTGGGCATTCCAGTTGGGAATGAACGATTGCAACAGATCGTCGAGTCTCAGCATCTTGCTTATGTAGCGGAAGTCCGCACCGACCGAGAATACTCCGTAGCTCAGCGTACCACTCGCATAAAACAAATCACGCGAACGGAACCTCAAGAACTGGCCGGTTGTAAGGTCTATCGGCCACGTATAGGTATATCCGAAATCCAATCGCAGGATCCGCTTGAAGAAATCCGTTTTAAGATCCACCTCCGCACCCTGGACTCTTGCCCGGGATACATTGTCGAACATAATCCTCAATTTTCCGCCCGTCGAGTCGAACGATGCCTCGATAAGATTAGAAAAATTGCTCTGGTACACTGCTAAGTCCAACATGACATGGTCGGAGATGAATTGAGTTCCGCCGACTTCAAATGACCAGCTATCCTCAGGCTGCAAGCTCAAATTGGGTACAATAGGGAAATACGGTGTCCCTTCGTTTATGTATAGCTCGGCCAGGGAAGGTGCCCGGAATCCTCTCGCGACCGATGCACGGAGTGTTGTTGTCGGCCCGGCAGTGTAGACGACTCCCAGCTTCGGACTGACGCTCGTCCATGGAGACAGGCCGACAATTTCCTGGAGATCGTACCGGGCTCCAGCGTCCAGCCTGAGTATAGGCATCAATCGAAATTCTCCCTGGAAATAGCCTGCGGTACCCAGTCCGAGGTGCGTACCATAGTATAATGCTATGACACGATCCAGGTTGCCGACGGCGCCAAACGTCAGCCGGTAGTTCTCCGCAGGAGTCCATGTACCCTGAGCCTCGACATTGGCCTCATTTGCAAACGACGTGGCCGCCCCGATGCCTGCGCTGTCATATTTGAGGAAGCTGCTGAAGAATTCCCCTTTGACATTATAAGAAAATTTGTCTCCCGAATATCCTTTGAACAGCAGGTCGGTGTTCCATCTCGTTGTCAATGTCTGTGCGTTTGTCTGGGCCGGATCGGGCTGAAGCGGATCGTTGAGACTGCTCCAATAATAGAAGCTCGCCTGGTTTTCGTGAGCTATGTTGGAGATCAGCTTCAATTGTTCAAAAGGAGAAAAATCGTACTCCATTTCCGCGAAGCCGTTCCATCTTTCATAGCTGTCGTTCTGCCGGAAGCCGTTGTTCATGCCATAACCTCCGTATGCCAGTATGCCGAAGTTACCGAACCTCTGCGAGTGGCTTGCATAAAATCCGTTCATGCCGCGCAGCTTATCGCTCCATCGCCATTGAGGATAATATGGCTGATCGTAGAGGCCGGAGTAGATTCGAAAGTCGGTCTCGGGAGTCGACGGAATGTCCCGGGTAATGATGTTAATGACCCCGCCGAGCGCGCTCGATCCGTACAAAGCCGAGGCCGCACCTTTCACCACTTCTATTCTTTCAATTTCATCTACCGGAATCATTTCCCACGGAATTTCCCCCGTGTCACCCGTCAGCAGCGGCATCCCGTCCAGCAAAAGCAGGACGCGACTCCCAACGCCGAGACTGTACCCGGTGTAGCCGCGAATGTCAATCTGGTTTTCGAGCACCCTAACACCGGGAACATATTGGAGAACATCCTTCACGCTGGTGGGATTCAAGTCCATGATAGTCTTTGCATTTACGACATCGACGCTGACCGGAACGCTTAACAGAGATTCCTCGTGGTTCGTCGCGGTCACCACAACCGGCGCCGTCTGCACGGGAAGCGGCGAGAGATCGACAGTGACTCTTGCTACCTTTCGCGGAGACACTTCGATATGAGAAACTACTTTACGAGTGTACCCGATCATGGAGCATGCGAGAGAGTATACTCCCGGAGGAATTCCTTTCAGGCGAAACCGTCCCTGGACATCCGTGGCAGCACCCAGAACCGTGTTTTCAAGGAACACACTTGCACCTGGAAGGGGCGTACCATCTTTCGCACTTCTGATCTCTCCGGAAATCGAGCCGTCCCGACTTGAAGCCCCTGTCTGAGCGTGAGAAATGCCGATCGCCGGCATGGTGAGGATAAGGAGGACAGCAACTATGAATTTCCTGGTGGTCACGAAAGAAATTTAGTTCTCAGAAGCTTTTCGGACAAACCGGATGGGGACTGCCGCCTTGACTCTCCACTAAGTCATAAGAAAGGTGGTTCTTGCAGAGTTGCAGAGTGAGAAGTCACGAGGTAAAGACTCGCCTCGAAGGTACACAAAGAATCTACAAATCTTCTTCGGCGGGAAGAAGCTTGTGCCATCCTACTATCGATTTATGAAAGCAGGCGAAGAGGAGCATGAGTACGTTTCATTGGATACTCGAGAGTTTCATGGGTTTGAGGACATGACATCCCTCCGATTAACCCTTGATAATTGAGGAGCCGGCCTCTAAATTAATGATCCAAACGGGGTTGTAGCTCAGTTTGGTTAGAGCGCCTGCCTGTCACGCAGGAGGTCGCGAGTTCGAGCCTCGTCAACCCCGCACGAAATTCCCGCAAAACGTTTTGGATTGCGGGATTTTTTGTTTCTCCACCTCTTCACCCTCCGAGTCAAAAAGTAAAATGCCACAAATATGCCACATAGTTAATCGACTTTTGCTTCAAACCTCCCGCTTGATCGCCACACTCCAAGGTGATCTCCGGTAATCTTTCCGTCATCATTCTGCCAGGAGAGTCGCAGCATCGTGCCATGATGTCGCTGAAGAACTGTAGCTGCTTTTCATTCTAATTTTCGGCAGCAAACGCCATTTGCTGCCGTTTTATAGATATTGTATATTTTGTGCGTGGAGATGTCGAGATCGCAAGCAACAAACTAAATATTGACCCGCTGAAAGCTCATTTCAAGAAACGGAGAGAATTCACGGCCAGCGAGATCCTTGAGTTCTTCAGGAAAGCGGAACCGAATATCAAGCGCACAACGGTGAGCTGGCGGATCCATTCATTGGTGCACAATGGTGCGCTCTCCAGAACCGGGAGAGGGAGATTCGTATTGGGAGAGGTCAGGCAGTTCAAACCTCAACTCTCTCCGCAAGTAAAGAAGATATATGGGAGCTTACGCAAGCAATTCCCTTATACGCGGATCAGCGTATGGAACACCTCACTGCTGAATGAGTTCATGCTCCATCAACCCGGTAGGTTCTATACAATTGTCGAAGTCGAGAAGGAGTCGATGGATGCTGTATTCTTCTTTCTAAAAGAGAAACATTCCGCAGTCTTCGTCGATCCTACCGCTGACATCCTGAGTAGGTATGCGATTGGACAAAAAGATGCAATCATTATAACATCCCTCGTATCGGAAGCTCCCCTGCAGAACATTGATGGCGTGCTCGCAATTACAATTGAAAAGCTCCTGGTGGACATTTTTAGCGACGACGTAATCTTCACCGCACAGCATGGCTCCGAGATGGAACACATTTTCGAAGAAGCGTTCAGCAGATATATAATAAACCTTAATCGATTCCTTCGATATGCTGACCGGAGGAGAAAGAGGAAAAGCATCAAGAACTTCCTGAGGAAGCTTGAGCAGTCCGCACATGGAATTAATTATCAAACTGCTCCCCACGACTTGTGATTAACAAAGAGACCTTGACAGAAGAGTGGATCGCAACGGTGTCGAGAGACAACCGCAGGGTGGACCCAATACTCGTCGAGAAAGTAATCCGGGCAATGTTATTGGTTGAAGGGCTTGCAAAGTCAGGCTTGTCGTTCGTCTTCAAGGGTGGAACCTCGTTGATGCTGCTGTTGGACAACGTAAGGCGACTGTCTATTGACGTGGACATAGTCCTTGCCGACAGGCCTGATAGACTTGAGGCCACTTTCAATAGTTTTGTCAAAGACCAGGCGTTCAACAGGGTTCAGGAACAGAAGCGTGACGTTAAATCAAAAATTGAAAAAGCCCACTTCAAGTTCTTCTACGACCCCGTTCACAAAACGAGCGCATCCGAAGATTATGTTCTGCTTGATGTCCTTTTCGAATCGCATAGCTACCGGAGTATTTTGCAGCGTAAGATTGAGTCGAAATTCCTGAACACTTCTCCTGAAGTTGTCCTTGTCAATGTCCCGTCACCTGAAGACCTTCTGGGTGACAAACTCACCGCTTTTGCACCTGGCACGACAGGTGTCCCGTACTTCAAGAGTGGTAAGAGTATGAGCATGGAGATCATGAAGCAGCTCTATGACATCGCGACCCTTTTCGACGTGTCAGCTGATCTGGAAACAATTCGAAGCACTTTCTACAAGACAGCGAAGACGGAAATTGAATATCGTGGCTTAAAGGGAACAACGCCAGCGGATGTCCTGGAAGATGCGTATCAGACGTCTTTGTGTCTTGCTCTCCGCGGCGCCGATGGAAAAGGAAACTTCATTGAGTTGCAGCACGGCATTGAGAGAGTCGGTAGTTTTGTCTTCTCGGAGAATTACCATATTGAGAGGGCTATTCTGGATGCGGCTAAGATAGCTTATCTTTGTCGCTTGATTCCCGGGCATGAAAAGAATATCGAAAAATTCTCAGACGTCGGACAAATAGCCGAGAGGGTAATTGAGGCTCCACATAATACCAAGCTTAACAAACTGAAAAAATCGAATCCGGCGGCATTTTTCTATTGGTGGAATGCCGTCAATCTTTGATTGCCTCCCTTCTTGTTCTCAGGCTCGAAGAAGTCGTAAGGCCCAAATTGGGATGCTGAGTATATTAATGGCACCTACGCTGCGAATGGGCCGTTGCTATATCGTGTAAAAAAGATCGG
>JAKASW010000160.1 GCA_021818875.1 Bacteroidota bacterium | reverse complement strand
TCTAAACCGTCGAGTTCCGATTCGTACACAGTTGAGATGGCAGAGTTCATCGACACTTTCTCAAGGATAGCTATTCCCGATTATCTTCCCCACTTGTTTCTGATCGAGGGTGGCGCACTCGCCGTGGAAAATGCACTCAAAGCAGCATTCGATTACAGGATGAGGAAGAACCTTCAAAGCGGATACTACCTCTCGGAAAACGATGAGAACAGGATGAAGGTCATCCATTTTAGAAGGGCATTTCATGGACGGACTGGCTACACATTGTCTCTCACAAACACTGATCCGACGAAGACAAAATACTTCCCGAAGTTCAACTGGCCGCGCGTTCACAATCCAGCAACGAAGTACCCACTAAACGAAGAGAACATGAAGTTCGTCAAGCAGGAAGAGGAGATATCGATCAACCAGATAAAACAGGCGATCGTAGAGTACGGTAAAGACATCGCGGCTCTTATTGTCGAGCCTATCCAGGCAGAAGGAGGCGATAACCATTTCCGAAAGGAGTTCTTCGAGCGTTTGCGGCAGATCTGCTCTGAGAACGACATCATCATGATCATGGACGAAGTGCAAACGGGCATAGGACTTACCGGAAAGATGTGGGCACATCAGCACTTTGTCGAGCCGGATGTAATTTCGTTTGGAAAAAAGACGCAGGTTTGCGGGATACTTGGGGGAAGGAAATTCGATGAGGAGAAGGAAACGGTCTTCAACACGCCCGGCAGGATCAATAGTACATTCGGCGGCAACCTGACAGACATGGTACGGTTCACGAAGTATCTGCAGATAATTCAGGAAGAAAATCTTGTTGGGAACGCAGCGAAAGTGGGCGAGCATCTGCAGAAGCGTTTGAATGAAATCGAGTCCGAGTTTCCATCTCTAATCTCGAACTCGCGCGGACTCGGATTGTTCTGCGCTTTCGACATGCCTTCGGCGGAGAAAAGACTTGAGCTCAGACAGCGAGCATTCGACAAGAACCTTCTCCTTATCGGTTGCGGCGAAACCACGATACGGTTCCGTCCGCCGCTCAACCTGACAAAGTCAGAAGCCGACGAAGGGATTGAGATTATCCGAAAAGCGCTTGGAGGGATGGCGTAGTAGAGAAGCTAATCCCTTCAAGCGTTCCAAACACTTTAAGGGCTATCGTCAAAGTCCTGACGTTTTCATAAAGTGTCGTAATGCCCTGGCAAGCTCGTTTGGGCCGTCGCCAATGAAGGGACTGGGACTCAAGTGTCCCATGTTCATTTCCCGCACAACCATGTTCGGGAAGTAAACCTGCGCGTAATGATTCGGACCGACCATCCAATCTCTCTTCCCGTAGAAAAATAGTACGGACATCCGCATGTTCAAACTTTCTTTTAGAAAGTCTTTGCAATGGTCGCCTATCCCGAACGCGACGCTTTCAAAGCCGGTATTTCCGCGTGGGAGATCACTTGCCCGGGCATTCATCCAGTCCATGTCCGCACGCGAAGTAAAGTTTGTTTCACAGGTAATCTCCTTTTTTTAGAATGAGTGGGCAAGTGACGCTTAACTCTAGTAAGAAAATCTATTACGTTTGTGTAGCCGTCGAAGCGGTGAAGACATATTGCATTTACGCGCTTTTTCTCCGCGAGAGCAGGGGCTTGACTTCTCAAATACCTGCATCATACATCAAAAGCACTTCGCCATCGGCATAGCAGGAGGTGGTACCGGCGCCGGCGTCTTCGCACTACCATGGCATTCATGGATCGACTCGAACTTGCCGTCGGCAAGCAGGCATGCCGACGGGAGACTGGCTCAAGGTGTACTGACGGCTGGTCTCGGTGGAAACCACTGTCCGCCCATTGGAAGGGAGTTGTACTCCCGATTTCCTCGTTCGCAGCAAACATGACAACTCGTTGCTGACTTTCCAAACAGTCATCTCCTCACTCCTTTGTCTCTCTCTTGCAATCGCCAGCGTCTCGTCAATGCTTCCGACCATCGTTTTCATACTCCGGAGTGTTAGATTTCCACTCCCGAGCGTCGTCTGGACGGTTCTGAGCAGTCCTGCAACACTCCTGAGTGTCATTCCATCACTCCAGAGCGTTTCGCCAACACTCCAGACAGTTCCGATAACAGTACGGAGTGTTCCGGCAATGCTCCCGAACGTTCGAACAACACTTCGGAGTGTTCCCGCGACACTTCCGAGCGTCTCGTTAACACTCCGGTCCGGGAAACCTCATAATTGCTCGGTTCTGCAGCTTCCTGGAAAGTCAGCCGGAAAGAGAGGCTTCGAACACGGATTCGAACGCGTGCCTGTCCGGTATGCAGGGCTGCCGGACGGACAGAGAGGTCTTCACGGATCATTTTATTCCCCGGATCTGCGGAAATCAGTATTAATCCGTGTCATCGGCGTTCAAATATTCTTCGATACGCCCATTGGCCGCTCATCGGCCCGGTGTTTGGCC
Organism: Bacteroidota bacterium; assembly: GCA_021818875.1. Classification (GTDB taxonomy): domain Bacteria; phylum Bacteroidota; class Ignavibacteria; order Kryptoniales; family JAKASW01; genus JAKASW01. The sequence goes on along the minus strand of JAKASW010000160.1, from coordinate 7,330 downwards.
GGTGCCGTCACCGGCTTTTGGCCGCCTCGTTTTCCTGAAGAATCCAGCAGTCTCCGCAGGAAAAGACGGTTGTGCAATTTTGGGTGAAGTGAACTGAGCATCTTCGATGCCTCGGAAATGCGAAGTTTTTTTTTGAGAAGTCGCTAATCGAGGATGACACTTACCTAAAAGCGCTGCCGAAAGCCCTCCATGTAACCACGAAGTCACTAAGGCACGAAGTAAAGTATTATGGTCACGTCCAGCTTTGATATTCTATTTGGCGTCTTCAAGCCATGGTGGTTACTTGTAGGCCGGGTCCCTCGACATGATGTACGGTCAGGAAGCCTGCCTGTACGACCTACCCTGCCTTGTTGAAAGCGATTGACGAGAAGCTTACGGGAAAAGAAATGGCAGCCAAAGATTTGCCTCGATCTGTTGAAGGCTACATGGACGTAACCGGTCGGTTAGTAACCAGGTGGTTACATTTTCCTAAGTCTCTTCAGCCAGAGTTTGAAGACCGGGTCCAACAGGAAAACTTTCAGTACCAAAGGTCACCTTCGGTCTCAAACGGGACAAAAGCTCCAATGGTGAACTACCACCGGCAAAGCCGGTGGCTTCTGAAAAGGATATATGTCCAACAGATCTTGTCATTCAAGAAATTCAGCATCTCCAACCGAACTCACCCCCGTCCCCTTTCTTTCGAAAAAAGAGGGGAGAAAGGGGTGAGTTCGACTGGCGAAGCCATCTTCACATCACCACTGCCATAGGCAGTGGGTTTCTGCCGCTGACCAAAGACGATTTTCCCCAACGTCTTGGAGAAATCAGGATCGTATTGATGTTGTTCTTGACATTATTGATAATCCGCTTTCTCTCAACTTCCCTGTCGGTGAATCTGTTACCCTCGGCGATCTTTCCGAAAATGAAGGGGTTGTTACTCATCGTGGTTAATCACCATCTTCAGGGATAACTTAGCAACATTCGTCTGTAACGTAAAGCCTCATGAGTGTTCTGAAAATCCTGAATGCCGTTCAAGGTTTTTTCACTGCTCCCCACATCAACTCTACAAGCTCCTCCAGCCCCTTCCCCGTCGCCGCACTAATGAAATGCTTTTTCAACCCTCTAGACAGCTTGATCTTTCCCAATTCTTCAACTCGACTGGCGGCTACCAGATCGATCTTGGTGAATACAACGATCTTCACCTTCTCTGGCAGATCCTCGTTGTAAAGCTTCATCTCTTCCATGAGCCTGGCGAAATCGGATTTCGGATCTTCCGAAACCGACTCGATGAGAACCGCGATCGCCTTTGTGCGTTCAATATGCTTCAGGAATGAAATCCCTAATCCCTTTCCACTGCTCGCGCCTTCGATCAGTCCCGGCATATCTGCGACGACAAATGAGTTCTCCTTGAATTTCGCAATGCCGAGAATAGGAGTGAGAGTCGTGAAAGGATAATCAGCTATCTTGGGTTTCGCGGCGGAGATCGTAGAAAGTAAAGTGGACTTCCCCGCGTTCGGGAATCCGACGAGACCGACATCTGCAAGAAGCTTTAACTTCAATTTCAACATCCGTTCCTGACCCGTCCCACCCGGATCGGCGCGTCTCGGTGCCCTGTCTGTCGGGGTGGCAAATTCCGCGTTTCCTCTTCCGCCCTTGCCGCCATTCGCGATTACAAACTCCTGTTCATGTTCCACCATATCGACGATCTGCTCACCTGTCTCAGCATCCTCGACGACGGTCCCCGCAGGAAGCTTTATCACAAGATCTTCCGCGCTCTTGCCGAATTTGTTGGAACCCATGCCGTGCTGGCCGCGTCCCGCTTTAAATGAAGCGCGATAGTGGAAGTCAAGCAGCGTCGTAAGGTTTTTATCCGCCAGCATTATTATGCTTCCGCCTCGGCCGCCATTTCCGCCATCCGGCCCTCCATAAGGGATGAATTTCTCCCGTCTGAAACTGACACACCCGTTTCCGCCGTCGCCCGCCTTGACGTGAATTACTGCCTCATCTACAAAGTGCATTACTTTCTTTTACTGAACCTCGCATTGACCGCGTCAGTGAAGGCTACAGCGTACTTCGAGAACGGGTCGATCTCGCTTTGCATAAATATCTCTTCAACAATCCTCGATGCTGTCTGCCAATCCGGACTTTCGTCCAACCTGTGAATTGCAACCTGATAGCTTGACCGACTCCCCCCGAATATCTTCTTGACTACTTTAATCTCAACTTTGTCTGACAAGAAACTCTTGACAGATGGCGTCGATTGCATTGAGGTTGAATGCTGAGCCATGATGCCAGATTCCGTCCGCGCTTTGACTGACTCAGGCTGAGCGATCGGCACAACTGCAGCCTCAACCTCTTTTACCGGCTCCACTTCCGCAGGTATGGTTGCTCCCCGCCGTGGGATCACGCCCATCCCGAAGCGTTCTTGAGTAACCGTCGAGTCTTTCGAGGTCCCGATCGTCTTAGATGAGATCATGCCATGGTCGGGTCCCTTTACCGCGGCTTCAAGCATGACAGATAATGTAATCGGGTCAACCGATTTCAAATTCTTCACTTCCTTTGCACTCTCAATCCATCCTACGATCTCCGAAGCCTGTTTATCCTTGAAAAAGAGAGTCACTGCCTCAACCGGAATCTTCTCGGCTCCCGAAGCGAATTTGAAAAGGTCGAACAACGCCGCTGTAAGCGTGCTCCCTTTTGACGGGAGAGTACTGATCAGATGTTCATCGACTCTCGAATGCACCTTCTTCCATGACTCTTTATCTATGACTCCTTTGCCGCTGAAGTCAATGTACTCTAATATCGCTCGTTGATAGTACGAGTATGCGACAAATAATCGGGAAGCTCTCTCGACAGTAAATTTGTCTACTTCCGATCCACTCTTGAAGAGGAGCTTCTCTATCGTGGCTCTCGGCATTATGATGTAATCAAAGAGGAAACTGGAATAGCTATTCGAGAGTCGTGCGAACTCGTCCCGCGAAAAGCGGTATGACTTCTTCAAAAGCTGACGGATCTCCTTGAACAAGGTCTGAACTTCGGGAAGAGACATATCTATCTTTCCCGTTTTGCTTTCCCCGATCCCTTCGTAGTCGAGCATCTCATCAACTTCAGCTTCCGCATATTTTCGGAAACCTTCCGGCAGCCCCGCTTCGAGTTGAATTGTTGAAAGTGGGACGAAGTCCGACGTGTAAGCTCTCGCTATGTTAGATGCGTATTCGGTGATTTCTTTTTCAAAAAGCTTTTCCATTTGTCCATTGTCCATATCTAAACCACTGCTCCCGCTCGCGCAATCACAAGTTCCTTTGTTGTTTGACATCCATCATCCGAATACGAACCAATCTTCAGATTGTGACTGTCTGCCAACCGCCAGGCAGCCATTGGTAGGATTCGTTATTTATTTCAGCAGCGCCTTAACCCTTTTGATTTCTCTCTCTGCTCCGGCGACAAAATTCGGATCTGTATTCGGCTTGTGCACAATTTTTTCGTACATCGCGATCGCCTCGTTCGGTTTGTTCAGCTTCTCGTAACACTGACCCGCCATATAATAGGCCTGAGCGGCCCAGTCAATTACGGGATTACTCGTCGTAAGATATGGCACCTTGAGAAATTCGAGAATAGCATCGGTATAATTTCCCATATCGTCATATATAGCACCGATGTAATAGTGAAGCTCGGCCTGATGCTGTGCACCTACTTGATTCACAAGACCCTTGAAAGTCAGTAGTGCCTGCTCAAAGTAACGTAACTCCTCGTAAAGAATTCCCACCTTTATCTTTTTGTCCATGATACTCGGGTCATCGGGAAACATCGCGATAAACCTGCGATCGACATCGAGGGCTCCGGCGTACTGGCCTGCAGATTCGTAGGCGCTTATTAGACGGCTCATAGCGTCGCGCAAAATCTTACGGTCGGCGGTCGCCGAGTCTGCATACACCGGCCTCAGATTGTTGATTGCCTCCTGATATTTTTGCTGCGCATAGTAGATGTTTCCAAGCTCCAGATGCGCCTCCGGGGCATCCGCGCTATTGGGATATTTCTTGAGAAGGTCCACCAGCTTCGATTGCGCCTTCTCGATCGCACCGAGCTCAACCGAGATTCTCGCCTCTTCAAGAAGTGCAGTCGTGTATGATGATGTATCCTTGTACCTACTTTTCACTATATCAAGAAGCCTCTGCGCTTCATCATAATTTTTATTCTGAATCAGATACTTTGCCTTCTCGACAAGGAACAACGCCGGGTACTCTTTGGGAGCATCTGGATAGTCCACTCGAAACTTAGCAGCCGCAGCATCCGCACCTGCTATGTCATTCGTTCTATAATCGATCTGGATCAACCTTGCGGCGGCAAGCGCCTGCAGAGTGTCCGACGTGGCAGATTTGAGTATCTTCCTGTAAACCTGGGCCGCATCCTGATAGTCTTCCACTTTGAAGTAAGTGGCTGCTGCAGTAACCAGCGCGTCGACATTGTTTGTCCCGGCCTTTTCAAGAAAAGACGCACTCATCTCTTTGTCGCCGAGAGTGTCGTAGATATTCCCTAGTTGAACATACGAATCCGCAACCACAGCCGGATCGTTAGAACTTGCTATGACCTCGCCGAACAATCCCTTCGCTCTTTGTAGGTCTCCTGCCTTGAGTTTGCAGTAAGCCATTCTGTAAATCGCATAGGTCGGAATTTTGTCCCACAACGCTTCGGATCCCACCGCGCCATAAACCGTGTAAGCCGAATCGTAGAGGCCCTCGGAGTATAGGTAGTTTCCGAAGTTTACTTCCACCGAGTCTTTGTAGGCCGACGGGACAAGGCCTGTGAGCATAGAAAGATATTCTGGACCGGCATCCTGGTTAGACTTTTTCAGCAAACTTATGTAGAGGTTCTGAGCCTCAAGCAGATATTTCTTAGGCGGAATGGAAGATATGAGGTTTAGCAGAGTAGCCCTTGCAGCGTCCGTTGAGTCAATAGCGATCTCTGCCCGAGCGGACAAAAGCACTGCTTCAGGTGATGATCCCGACATTTGAGCCTGTGCGATGGCCTGGTGATACGCACCAGTGTTGTAGAGAACACCGGCAAGTGTCAGATAGACTTCCGGGGCGCGGCGTGAATCGGGAAATCGCTTGAGAAAATTCAAAGCGGTATTTTCTGCGGCAAGTGAATCTCCTGACGCCGCCTGCATTTGTACCAACCTCAGGAGCGACCCGGCCGCAATCGAATCTTCAGATGTGTCCGAAGCAAGCTTTTGATAGATGGAATATGAGTTGGAATTTTCTCCCGGAGGCCCATCGTTGACTTTATCGAGCGCATTAGCCAGCAAGTACTCGGCCACTCTCTCCGTATCGCCTGTTGCCTCTGTGACTAGTCGACGATATACATCGGCGGCCTTGCTATAGTCCTTGAGTGTATTTCCATAAAGTTGTCCTAGCTGAAGGAGCGCGCCTTCCTTTCCGACACTCTGTTCGAGCAGCACATTCGCTATGTCTACTATCGCGTTTCTGTAGTCGATATTCTTAAAATCTTGAAGGTAGTTTGAAATGCTGTCGGCCGCAGACGAATAATCAGACTCCGGGTAGTCTCTCACAACTTCTCTAAACTCGTCCGCTGCGGCGGCGTAATCTCCCGATGCTTGGTCTGTGCGAGCCTTATAGTACAAGTAGGCATCGGGTCTCTGCTTCAGAGCACTCTCATATTTGTAGAAAGTCTCCCTCATTCTGGCCGGATCATGAAAGTATTTATCTTCTACCGTCAGCAGCTCTACCACAATTCTGCTGCTGGGCGAGGTTGAGAAGTCCAAGTAACGGGTAAGCACCGAATCTGCAAGTCTGATTTTTCCTGCATTGAAAGCAAGATCGGCATAAACATCCAGGACTTTTCCGTTGGTCTCGGATTCGGGAAAATTCGAAAGCATCGAAAGGCCATCGGAATAATCACTTTTGGTGTTCAATATCTCAGCCAGTTTTATCCGGTAGTGAGGAGGCAATGTAGCCAGTCCCCCCATCTCGCTTCTCACGCTGTCGACATTGCCCTCTCCGATTTCAGCGTAGGCGTTGATGAATTCAAGCTCCTCCTTCTGTTCTTTAGTCAGAGCTGTTATGTCGATTTGGCCTGCGCGCTGGGTTGCCATTGAAAAGTTGCCCGCGTTGAGGTCCATCTCAATACTTTCCAACAAAGCGTCGAGGCTCTGTGGAATGATATTCAATTGAGCAGCATCATCAAAAAACTGTTCGGCCTGGCGCGTCCGGCCTCGATTTTTTTCGAGGCGTCCGAGTGCAACCATACCCATCACCCTGACTGAATCGTTTCCCGAAGAGACAAGTATCTTGAATTGGCTTTCAGCTTTGTCAAGCTCGCGGCGAGATAGGTATAGGTTGCCCAGTTCAAGCGTTGCCGCGGGATAGCTCGCGGAGGAAGAGTAATCCTCCGCTACCGTCACGAGAGAGTTTTCTGCGCGAGCTGTGTCGCCGGCCATCTCAAAATACTTGGCCGCATCGATAAGAGCCACTGCAGCTCGCACATCTTTCGGGAAAAATACTTGCAGGCGTTCAAATGAGAGAGCCGCGTTGGAATAGTCTTTCGCCTTCGCGAAACTCTCACCGGCGTTCATCCAACCGTCTGGCGCCGACGGGTCGGTCGGATATTGAACTGCAAATGCCTGAAAACTTTGTGCGGCTTTCGCAAACTCTCTCAACTGAAGTTGCGATTTAGCCAGGTAAAAACGTGCCTGCCCTGCTGATGATGCAGTCGGGTATTCCTGGAGAAACTTCGTGAACTGCTCTTCAGCAAGGTCGTACATCTTGTTCTTATACAGCTCCATCCCGAAGTTAAAATCGGATTGAACCTGGTTATTTCCGGCAACCGGGTTTTGCGCCTGTGAGAAGGCTGTAGCTGCAAAAGCCAATAGGGCGATATGGACAAATATCAAACGCTTCAACATATTCAAATATAGAGATTTGGAGAAGATGGAGAAAGGGGAAGTATCCTAATTCTCAGTTGTAATTCAAAATGAAATCCGGAGCCGGGTCTTTCCCATTCATGAAATCCTGCGCGGATGTTTCAATATCGTAATCGGGGAACAGCGCTGCCGGGTCCCCGGACATTTGCTGGAAATACTTCGTACAATATTGAACGATGAGTGATGAGTTGGGAAGGGTGAAAGCACGGACTTCCCCGTGTGAATTCGGCTTTCCTCCGGTAGGCTCGCCAACAAGGACGCAGTTTGTCCTCTGCTTGAACAAGATAGCATCCATGGAAGCGGACGAGAACGTTTCCCAATCAGTTACGATAAACAATTTACCTGACTGGTTGAAAGGTGAGTTCTGCAAGTAATTCAATAGCGGATACACAATCTCAGAATTGCCGCCGCCGT
>JAKASW010000159.1:1227-9773 GCA_021818875.1 Bacteroidota bacterium | reverse complement strand
ATCTGATACACTCAACCTCAACGGCGTTTACCTGTTGGGCACCAGGACTGACGGTTCGTCCGTAACAGGCCAGTGCGTCGGTGCGGGAGGCGATAGTGTAACATTCATTTTCAACGACTGCGTGTTCGATCACTTTGGATCTTCCGGGACGCCGAACGTCATCAATACGTGGGCGTCCGCTATGGACAACATTTATGTGACAAACTGCGAGTTCAGAAACAACCAGGATGACGTTCCTCAAAATCCGGGATTAAATTGGGCAGGCCCCGGTCCGTCACCCTTCCCGGTCGACTCCGTGAAGTACGTCAACAACACAATGTTCATATTAGGAGGATGCATAGAAGGATCCGGCCAGGATGTTCATTATATGCTTTTCGATCATAACACTGTCTTTTTCCAGACCAAAACAGCTCCATTCACTTTGCAGGAATGGCATAACGCCGATGTGAAGAACAACATCTTCTTCAGCTGCAATTCGACCGGTCTGGATACTGCGCACGTGTACGATGCAAATGTGCAGAACTCCAACTTTTTCAGTGCACCTGCGATAATCGAGTTAGACACGTTAGCCAACGGGGTGGATAGTGCCTTAGGTTTCACCGAGGCCGACAGACATGTTGCAGCCGTGAACAATGCGTATTTCTGGCCGAAAGGAATTGTCGATAATTGGGCCACACTCAACCAGCAAGCAGATACCACTTATGGTCAGATAATCACTCCATCCTGGGCTGCAGCAACGTATGCACCTATCCTCACCGACCGTACAAAATGGCCCGGTATAGACGTGTACACCAACGACGACAGCGTCGATCCCGGATTCAACTCCGTGCTGGTACAGATGTGTTCGGACAGTATGGCCAACTTTGTGGACACATGCTGGGCGATAGGAACAGGTCTGAACACCCGTCCTTTTGTGTACTCCTCGTCAAATCCGAAGACCTGGACCGGCGTACCGTCGGATTGGCAAACCGTCCAGGGTTATCCCGTTCGCGAGAACCTGGCGTACACGAACACTTCACTTATGCACGCTGGTACTGACGGCTTCGCATTAGGTGATCTTAACTGGTTCCCGTCCCAGAAGGCACAGTTTGTCCTAGGAATCAAAACGGTGCCGAATGTAGTTCCTGAGAAATTCGCGTTGAGTCAGAACTATCCGAATCCGTTTAACCCATCCACGGACATCCAGGTTAGTCTGAAGCAAGCCGGGAATATGAGCCTGACCATCTACAATGTGCTCGGACAGGTTGTCCAGGTCGTTGACCATGGCTATAGGCCAGCAGGCGAGTACATCTTCAACGTCAGCATGGACAGGTATGCCAGCGGCGTGTATTTCTATACTCTGCGTGAAGGTTCAAATTCAATTACCAAGAAAATGCTTCTCCTTAAGTAGGTTCGATGGGAGACGTGGCTCAGTCGTCCACGTCTCCCGTTTACCTCTGTGGAGAGCGAACAATCATCGCCTGTCTTAATATCAAACTTTTTGAAATTATTAACGCACGAACAAACATCTACTGTTTTCCTGAATGCCTCTGACCAAAAATCCATGTGAAGATAAACGGTTTTTATGCTCCCACCTTGTGCCATGGTGCCTCGTATGGATTTCTTTTCTCCTCCTTTCTACGGCGTCGCTTTCCGTGGCACAGGATACGACAAGTGTAATCATAGACGGCGCCGGGGCAGGTCGGTTGTTCGATGGTGTGGGTGGCTTGAGCGGAGGGGGAGGTACTTCGCGGCTCTTATGGGATTACCCGACGCAGCAAAGAAATGAAATACTTGATTACCTTTTCAAACCCGGCTACGGCGCAAGTCTGCAGATACTTAAAGTCGAGATAGGCTCCGACGCAAACAGCACGAACGGAGCTGAGGCAAGCTCGCAGAGAACACCTACGGACACTAATTATGACAGCGGCTACGAATGGTGGCTGATGGAGCAGGCGAAGAAGCTTAATCCCAATATCAAACTGTATGGACTGGAATGGGGAGCACCTGGGTGGTTTAACGGCGGTTTCTGGTCGCAGGATAATATCGATTACATAATTAACTGGATAAAGCATGCGCAGTCGGACCATGGCCTTCATATAAATTACATAGGAGGTTGGAACGAAACCGGGTGGAACACGACGTGGTACGAGGATTTGAAGAAAGCCCTTCTCGTCAACGGTCTGACCACGAAGGTGGTAGCTGCAGATAACGGATGGAATGTTGCAGGAGCGCTTGCCAGCGACTCGGCATTCGACGAAGCCGTGGACATTATAGGAGTCCACTATCCGTGCGGGTGGATGCAGCCGGAAGAGAATTGCTACGATAGCACCTACACATCGGTCGCTGAAAAACTGGGGAAGCCCATCTGGGCAAGCGAGAGCGGATCTCAAAACTACAACGCAGGAGCGATACCGCTCGCCCGTGCGCTGAACCGGGACTATGTAGACAGCAGGATTACGGCATACATCAACTGGAGTCTTATCTGTGCCTGGTATCGCACGTTGCCATACTTCGGCGATGGCCTAATGCTCGCAGACGAACCATGGTCGGGGTACTATGAGGTCGGGAAGAGTATTTGGGTTATGGCACAGACCACACAATTTACCCGGATCGGCTGGCAATACATAGACACAGCTTGTGGGTACCTGGATGGAAGCCGATATAACGGAAGCTATGTAACACTGAAATCACCTAACGACAGCGATTACAGTGTCATTATAGAAACCGTAGACGCGACGGGTCCGCACACTGCTTCATTCACGGTGACAGGCGGTCTTCCCGCGGATAAACCTGTCTACGTTTGGACTACAGATCTGAACTCATCCAATTCGGCAGATTATTTTGTCGACGACTCTACCATAACACCAGACAGCGGCAAGTACAACATGACTTTCCTACCGGGGTACGTCTACACTTTGAGTACAACGACGGGGCAGGGAAAAGGCACAGCGACCTCACCACCGTCCGCAATGCTCAGACTGCCGTACACCGAGAATTTCGATGAAGACACGGTCGGACAGATACCGAAATACTTCGATTCAATACAGGGAGCATTTGAGGTGGACACCGCCCGGGATGGAAAGACCGGAATGTGTCTCCGTCAACAGATAACGATTCCTCCGATTGAATGGCCCGGCGGGTCACCGACCGCACCACTTGTGGTCGTTGGTGATCCCGGCTGGACAAATTATGAGGTCAGTGTCGATGCACTTCTCGAACAGCCAGGATATATCGAGCTGGTAGGACGATTGAACGCGCAAGCAGAGAATTCACCCGGAGCTTCTCAAGGTTATCATTTGCGGATATCAGGTGCAGGAACATGGTCGCTTTTCAAGGAGGATATTCAAGGTAACGACACACAACTGGCATTGGGGACATCCTCCTTCAGCTTGAACACATGGCACAACCTGGCACTGAAGATGAGCGGGGATACTATTGAAGCGTTCATCGACTCGAGCCAGGTCGCGGACGTAACCGATGATACTTATGCCTCCGGTCAGGTAGGTCTAATGGTCAGTAAATGGCAGAATGCCGATTTCGATAACTTCTCAGTAACCCCTGTATCGGGAAACGGCTGGATCTCGATCGATGACGAGGATGAAGGTTCGGGCATTGACCAGTTCAACTATGTCGGAAACGGCTGGACTCATTGTGCTTCCTGCGCGCCAGGCGCCTACGATTCAAGTAATTCGTGGGACAATACGATTGGCGATTATGTGACGATATCGTTTGAAGGGACGCAGATAAAATTCTACGGCGTCAAGGACACAAAACACGGAATCGGTGCGGTATCGATAGACGGCGGAACTGCCACAGACATAGATTTCTATTCGCCCGTGCGTGAAGGGGATCAGCTTATGTGGACTAGCCCTGTACTGACGCCTGGAGAACACACTTTCAAGCTCGCGGTGACGGGCGAAAAGAATCCGAACAGCACCGACACATGGGTCGTCCCGGATCGGGTCGAGATTTATGAACCCGGTGCGGCTGCTGTTCAGGAACGGCCGAGCAATCCCACTGGCTTTGTGCTCTACCAGAATAGTCCGAATCCATTTAATCCGTCGACGGTAATCTCATATAATCTCCCTTCATCCGCCCACGTGACGTTAAGGATCTTTGATATCCTTGGACAGGAAGTGGGAACACTGGTGGACGGACACGAGTCAGCAGGAGTCCATACGGTAACGTTCAATGCGTCAAGACTGCCGAGCGGAGCATATTTTTATCGGCTTGTAGCGGCGGGTGCAAATGGTCGGAGATACAGTGCCGCTAAGAAGATGGTCGTTGTGAAATAGTGTTATTCCATAATCAAGATGAAGGTGTTGACAAAATGATGAAATCATTTAGGCGTCTAATGGCTGCCCTCTTCGCTGTCGCGCTTACATGTCAATTCGCTTGGGCCGCGTCAGGCAGAATAGAAGGGAAGGCAACTGATATTAAAACCGGCGAGGCGCTCCCCGGCGTAACGGTTCAGCTTGAAGGGACCTCGCTTGGAGCCGCTACAGATCTAAACGGCCGCTATTTTATTTCGAACGTTCCGGACGGCTCTTATACTTTGAAAGCATCCTATGTGGGTTACAAGACTCTGACAGTAGGGATTAGGGTAATAGGGAATGAGCTACTCCAGAAAGACCTGAAAATGGAAGCTGTCGGGGTAACTACAAAGGAAGTTGTCGTGACGGCCCAGGCAAGCGGTCAGAATGCGGCGATCAACCAACAATTAACCTCTAATAACGAAGTAGATGTCGTTTCTGCCGCCCGCATTCAGCAGCTTCCCGACGCTAACGCAGCTGAATCCGTCGGAAGGCTACCCGGCATTTCACTAGTCAGATCAGGCGGAGAGGCAACCGAAGTCGTCATCCGCGGGTTGCAGCCACAATACAACATGGTAACCATCGATGGGATTCCAATACCTGCAAACGAAGCCGGCTCCAGTTCTAACTTCGCCGCCGGCGGCGGTCGAGGCGTCAACCTGAGCATGATCTCGTCAACCATGCTTAAGGGTATTCAGGTCTACAAAACTGTCACGCCGGATATGGACGCTGCGGTACTCGGGGGGACAGTCAACTTTGACATCAGAGAGGCACAAGCAACTCCAAACGGGGTACCGGGCATTTCCCTTCAGGCACAGGGCGGGTACAACAACCTCATGAATACGTACAACGACTATAAGTACGTGGGAAGCATCGAGAAGAGATTTTTCGACAATAGTTTCGGAGTATTCGCTCAGGGCATCATACAGAGGCAGAACCTGACATCAGATCAATTGGGAGGAAACTATTATCTGCCCGATGTGACCAAACCAAACAACGTAGCTCTCGGCAGCTTGAACCTTACGTTCTATCCGAGGGAACAACAGCTCTATGATGGTACATTAACGATGGACTACAGGCTCCCCCAAGGAAAAGTAGACCTTGTGAACATCGTAAGTCAAACCAATACGAGTGAAGAATACCACAACGAAGTCTACAATCTGCAGGGATATGGGAACTCGATCGGTTACAACGCGCAATATGACCCATACACACTCAACGTAATCACTAACATTCTTAATTATGAACAGAGGTTTTCCGGATTGCGGTTGACTGCGAAATTGGCCAATGCATTCTCCGAGACTAACTATCCTGGTCAATGGAGTATCGGATTCTCCCAGAATTCGGCCGGTACGTCAAATATCCTGAACACCTTGAATCCTGCACAAGTGGGTCAGGCGGCGGCGAAGTTGACGAATTTCAACAACATGCTGCTCTACACCCTGAACGCATGGAGCGCTTATACGAAACAGAGAAACCTTACTGGAGAAATCAATATTAGCAAAGACTTCAATTTCTCCGACTTCGTGAGGCTTCACTTGAAAGCGGGCGGCATGTTCACCTATACTTCTCGCGCTTACAATTACTCAGCCGGAAGCGGAAGCATTTTCGGCACGTCGGATATTATCGCTGCCTATCCCTGGATGACGCAGCCCCCTTACAACTTAAGCCCGCTCGGCAACCAGCAGATCCCGTTCTCGGTAATTGCAGAGCCCACCATGAAATTTGGAAATTTCCTGAACGGGGATTACATGATGAACTCTTCGGCAAATATGACCATTCTTGCTAACATCGCGCGTATTCTGAAAGCTGCCGCCGACACCCTGAAAACACCCCCGACCGGCGGTGCTGCAGCCTATACCCCGAATGTATTCGCAAATCAGGCAAGCAATTACTCCGGGACCGAAAATAGAAGTGCGGGATATATCATGGGGATTCTTAGCATCGGGAACAACCTTACTATCATCCCCGGCGTTCGGTATCAGGGGCTCCTCACATCGTACACAGCGAACCAGTTTCTGAATGCAAGTGCAACAAACCCTTTCCCGAATCCGCTGCCTCACTCGACGGTAACCAGGAACCAATATCACGGGTATTGGCTCCCTGATATCAACGTTAGGTACGATCCTCTTTCCTGGCTGAGCGTCAGGGCTGCGTATACGAATACGCTATCATATCCGAATTTCAACCAGATTATACCCGTTATGGACGTATACAGCGCGTCAGTTACATGGAACAATTATGCTCTCAAGCCTGCGACCTCTCAAAACTGGGATTTTGAAGTGTCGGCATACGATAACAGCATCGGGCTGCTTGCAATCAGTCCATTTCTCAAACATATCGACAACCTGGTATTTTACCAGTCGAGCTTCATTACAAACCCAGCCGACTATCCGGGCATACCCAAATATACAAGAGGATTTTCTATCGGCACTTATATAAACAATCCATTTCCAGTTGATCTCTGGGGCATAGAAGCCGAGTGGCAGACACATTTCTGGTATTTGCCGGGACCTCTGAGCGGACTTGTTCTCAACGTCAACTACACTCACATATTTTCCAAAGCCAGGTATCCTTACACCTACACTACCAACACAGGATTTCCGCTTTACCAGCCGGTGTATGTCGATACTTTCTATGTCGACAGGCTAATCCAGCAGCCCAACGACATCGCGAATCTTTCGATCGGGTACGACTATGATCAATTCTCGATTCTTGTTTCGATGATATACCAGTCGAATGTTTACTATGGAACAGATTTCTTCAATTCGCTTCGTTCAGATCTAGCAACTTATACCCGATGGGACGTCGCAGTCAACCAGGGGCTGCCGTGGGATGGTGTGTCTCTTTTCCTCAACCTCAATAATCTAAACAGCGAAAGTAACATCTATCTGATTCGTGGTTCGGGCTTTCCAACATCCGAATCTGATTACGGGATGACAGCAAGCTTGGGCATCAGGTGGAGGTTCCAGTAAGATGAAAACCACGACTGCAAACGCACTCGGGATATTATTGATTTTGCTCGCGGTCGCCGTGGAAGCGCAAACGTTGCCGCCCTCAGGTTACCAACTGAAGTGGGACGATGAGTTCAACGGGCAAAGCATTGATACAACCATGTGGGGATACGGGATGAAACCCTGGGGTACAACCGACAATAGTCCGTGCCTGATTACCCCCGAAGACACGTATCTCCAGAATGGCGATCTCGTCCTCCGTGATCGCATGGGCAACTTCGGACAATACAAATATTCCTGTGGTTGGGCCTGGACGAAGAAGTGGTTCACGTATGGCTACTTTGAGATGCGTGCAAAGTATCCGAAAGGAAACGGGCAATGGCCCGCGTGGTGGATGTTAAAGCAGGGGTGGCCGCCGGAAATCGATATCGCAGAATATCGTGGTACACCGCTCAATTACATGACCGAAGCGTTCTACTGGGGACAATGGAGTACCACTTTGTTGAATGAGAGCGCCGGCTGGGACTTTTCATCGTGGCACACGTATGGGCTGCGATGGGGTCCTGGATATTTGATATGGTACGTCGATGGTAAAATAGAAAAATACTTCTATGGCAGCCAGGTACCGAACGACTCGATGTACGTGATATTCAGTGCGGGGCTTGATGGAAAGAGTGCCGATTCAGCCACCGGTTTCCCGAACTATTACACAGTAGACTATTTCCGGTATTACCAGATGCCAAGCGCTGATTCGTCCGTGATGCCTATTATCCCTAGTGTCCAGCTAAATTTCGGCAGCTGGCAGATAGGCGATTCTGTGACTGCAAAGGCAGGAGAATTCATCGGACTTTCCGTGGCACCTGCAACCGGTGGAACGTGGAGCTGGAACGGAGGCGGCACATCAGGTTCGTCAACTCAGCAATACATCACGGTCAACAAGTCATCCGTTGTAACCGCCACTTTTGTCAGCAGCAGCGGAGACACGAGCACTCAAAATTTCTACATCATGGTCGGAACTACAGGGATCAATGAGGCTGCGGCCACCCCAGACAGGTTCAGCCTCTCACAGAACTATCCCAATCCATTCAACCCCTCCACAGAAATTTCATATAATCTTCCGGAGAGAGCGAACGTCGCGATTTACATATTTGATGTCGAAGGGAGAAACGTGAGAACCCTGCTCGATGCCTACGAATCACCAGGCCAGCACATCGTGAGCTGGAATTCGTCCGATGATCGTGGAAAGGCCTTACCGAGTGGCACCTATTTCTATAAGCTCGTTGCTAGCGGCAATAGT
>JAKASW010000159.1:0-1217 GCA_021818875.1 Bacteroidota bacterium | reverse complement strand
AAAGAAGATGGTTCTCTTAAGATAAGAATTGGTTACTTCTCCTCAAGATGCCGGGACTGATGGCGGGTGCCGGAAGTCCCGGATCGTCTTTAAGGAATCTCGCTAAATGTCAACGCCAGGGATTAACGTGGTGGGGGCCGAGAAAGGCAATGTTCAGAGGATATAAGCGTGTATGTAGATCGGACTGAAAGATGAACAATATGAAAAATGAATTTGTCAAGGAATGCCGATTGTATTCGGCAATGTATGGAGCCGTCGCTTTCTTGTTGATAATGATGATCGCGTGTGCTCGTGCTCAAACTCTCTCCATCGCAGTGAATGCGAGTCAGAAATTTCAGAGGATCGACAATTTCTCCGCTTCAGACGCCTGGTGGGCACAGAAGATCGGAAGCGAATGGACCACTGCGAACAAAGACTCGATTGCTGATCTCCTTTTCTCCACCACGAAGGGGATCGGTCTTTCTGCGTGGCGCTTCAACATAGGGGCCGGTACAGACCAGACTATTACTGATCCATGGAGGACAGTCGAAGGATTTGAAAGGGTACCCGGGGTATTCAATTGGTCCCGAGATGCCGGTGGTCAGTGGTTTCTGCAAGCAGCGGTGAAAAGAGGCGTTAAGCAGCTCATCGGATTTGTCAATAGTCCCCCAGCATGGATGACTCGGAACGGCCACACCTACGGCACGGACGGTCTCGGTTCTACAAATCTGAAGAGCGGCTATTATGATGATTATGCGAATTATCTTGCCACGATTGTGAAGCACTTCCAGGATAGCCTCGGAATCAGTTTCACATACATTGATCCGGTCAACGAACCACAATGGGACTGGAGCAGCCCAAGTCAGGAAGGCAACCGTGCGAGTGACGTTGATATAAGGAACATCGTTGATTCACTTCACGCTGTTTTGACGAGCCAAAACCTGTCCACTCAAATCCTCGTTCCCGAAAGCGGCGATCTCCCTGATTGGTACCAAGTTGAGGGGGGGATCAGCCAGGAATATCACCAAACGTACGGTGACTTCCTCGACAGCCTTTTTGGATATCCGGATATCGTTTCCAATGCTGCCCACATTTTTGCAGGCCATTCATACGGCTCCGATTTGCTCAGTACACAGTTGGTCCAGGACAGGCAAACCCTTGGTGCAAAGTTGGCTCCTTACTTGTACAATGGTTACAGGTATTGGGTTACAGAATATTGCATTTTGACCGGTCCCTAC
>JAKASW010000158.1 GCA_021818875.1 Bacteroidota bacterium | reverse complement strand
GTAAGCCCTTTCTTCTCAAGGTCCTCAGGCGATTTTATGGATCGATCCATATAATCGAGCATAAAGACGTTGCCGATCCCGAGGGCCAGGCCGATAAGGATCCCAAGTGTCAGGTTCAGGGGAATCTTCGGACTGACAGGGACGCTCGGCGGAACAGCGGGATCAATGATCTGCACATAACCGAACTGGGATTGCTCCGAGATTTGCGCATGCTCGAAATTGTCCTGTATCATCAAGAACAATTTTTCAGCGCTGGTTTCGGTCCGCTGGAGTTTTGCGAGTTCTATGTACTCCTTGGGTATCTTCGAGAACTGGGTGCCGTACCGATCCACTATACTGTCAAGCTCGGCCTTTTGTGCTTTAAGTCCGCTCAACTGGATCTGCTGTCTCAGTATCTGGAGTCTCAGCTCTTTATAATATCCTGTCGGGTCATATCCTCCCTGTCCCGGACTTTGAGAACCGCCTGCCATGCCGGTAGACAAAATCTGGGACCTGATCAGCTGGTTTGTTTTTGAATCCAGCTTCGATCTCAGGTCGGCTATTTGTGAGTCTATTTTTGCATAGATCTCGTTATAGACCTGCTTGTCCGCTACTATCGGGTTCTGCGATTGGGCGACATCCTTTTGCACTTCGAGTTGAGCGATCTGCTGCTGCAGGAGCACGATGTATGGATCGATGGCACTCGAAACGCTGGATGCGACCGAAGGCTGTATCTTTGCGAGCCGACTCTCGTAAACATCGAGGACATTCTGGGCGGCTCGCATCTGGATCACAACATCATCCTTCTGTGCGTCGAACGTGCTCATCTCAGCGATGAGGTTTGTGGTCTCATCGCCAAGAGACACTATTTTGTTTGCCTGCATGAAATTTTGCAAACGCGCCTCGGCAGTATCGAGACTCGTTCTTGTATCGGCAAGCTGCCCCTGGAGAAATTCTCTAACGCTGGTCGCCATGTCACGGCTCGAGCTCAGGTTAAGATTATAATATTGATATGCGTACGCATTGGCGATAAATGCCGCCTCGTACGGAGAATGGCTCTTGACAGATATACTTATGATGTCCGAATTTCTTTCATTGCTAAACGACACGGCCCCTATAAGCCTCGCGGCAATTTCATCGACAGGAGCAAAAGGATAGATACCTCTCCGGATGTCGGCGATTGATGCCCGGACAATTTGGAGTGTATCCAGATTCCCGTTCTCGTTGATCGCAACTGAGTCACGGAGTTCCTGTGCGACTCTTGTTCTCAGATCGTTGGTCTTCAGTATTTCAAGTTCATCAGTGATACGGCGCTCATCCGACTCAAACGGTTCAATCAGGTCGTTCAATGCAAATAATGAAGAACCCGATGCGTTCTTGTTCTTCTGGATTAAAACTTCGTTTGAGGCCTGATACGTGGGGCGTCGCGAAAAGGTATAGAGAACCGTCGCTACAAGAACAAGGGCAAATACCGCTATGACAACGGTTTTTCTTCTGTAAATCCTTTCGAGGATGTCCTGGAGAGACAATTCCTCCTCCTGCTGAGAGAAATAAGCAGGTTCGTGAAACTGTCCACCGCTTCCAGAGCCGTTTTTGCCACCGAATCCGTTAGAATGGCCATTCGTTTTCATGAACACTCCCTATGTACCTTGGCCATAGAAATCCTTGCGAAACATGAAGTTGCTGCCATAGATTATCAAAAGTACTCCAGCATTGAAGAAAGATGCGCCTAATCCGGTCTGCATATCGAGGGTATTAATCGGAGCTCTTCCAATCTGCGAAGACGGAGCTTTGAACATTCTTCGCACGCTGCTATCATAAATGACAAATCCCGGCTGACGAATCAACGCAAACTCTTTAGGGCAATTAACAACGTGGCGATAGCCGAAACGGCATAGAATAAAGGGGTGATGAGAGGAGCAATAGCTTGCAATGCACTAAGAGTAGAACCCGGTACAACTACAGTGTCACCCGGAAGCAGCAACGGGGTGTTTTCGCCTGCCTTCAAGAAATGCTTGAGATCCACATCAATGATCTCATATCGATATGTCGAATCCGATTCCATGATGCGTCTTACAATTTTCACGCGGTCCAGTTGTGCATTTTGAAGCGGTCCCCCTCCGTAGGTAATGAGCTGCACCAGGTCAGTTGAGCTTGGAATCACATACTTTCCCGGTTTCCCGACAAATCCCCAAAGATTTACGCCGATGGTCATACCCCCCTGTGGATTAACGTAATAGTAAGACGGCACACCAGAATTGCTTTGAAGGTATTGGTTGCCGAGAAATGCTTGAGCAAAAACTGGGCTCGTGCAGGCAAGAAAGACGACGACGAGGCCGGTCATTGACATCTTGTGCTTCATTTAACTCCCTTTTCTCTACATCTGAAACTTCGTTGAACTTGTACCCGTCTCAAGGATTTTGCCAAAATGCAGCTAGCTGTGCTGCAAGATGTAATGGAACTCCACGACAGGACATTCAAGGTCGCGAGATTCATGGCAACAGTCCTGAGCGGGTTCGTCAGTAAATTTCCTAGTGTGGGTTCCGAAGCTGGAACTTTGATCACATCAGGCTTGCTGGTCGCAACGGTCGAGTGAGGGCAAGACTTAGCCGCCGGAAAAAAATGGAGCCGAAAGGTACAAAGCCCTCTTGCGGCCACACCCAAGATGCCTCGGACAGATTCGTCGGTCACCTTTGCTATCGAAGTACTACGGAATGCCGCCTACCTCTTTCCACAGCTTCGCCATCTCAGTCACATGACTGCAAATAACCCACCGTTACCTATGCCGGCAGACTGGATTTTGTTTTCCAGCTCATTCTAAGCTGGGGCAGCAACGGAAAGGTGCGCCTGAGACTCACTTCAAAATTTTCCGTGCCTACGCCACGACCTGTCGAGAATAAGCCAACCAGTTCAACTTACCTATGACTCCACCACGAGAATGGTTTCGTCAAGGCCTGAATTATTCTTAATGAATACCTCTAAAATAGCTCCCGCTCGCGGCTACACGAATCCAGGCGAAGTTCATTGCCTTGTTCCATGAACTGCACTTTCCGGACGCTCGCGTCACCAGAACCGTTCAACGCACGAGACATACCATCACTTTCGATCTCGGTGGGCTTAACGCTCATCGGTGGACGCCCCCCGAATACACAGATGCGCTAGTACTTGTAAGGTCTGTCTATAGTAAGACCGCCTGTGTCTTCATGACATCAAAGGTGTTTCAGCGATAGCGCTCTCGTTTTCATGTGGACAACCATTCTTCTTGCCGTTTCACCTTAATATCATGGTACGCAAGATATCAACCAGACACTTCGCTCTCAATAATCGAAACGACTGATTTGTGCCGAAAGTATTTACAGATGATCTATAGTGTTAACTACGAGAGCGACTAATTTGATACCGCTACTTGAGCCTCCCGTTCGAGCAGGGACCCAAAGAGATTTGTGAAAGGTTGAGATAAAGTGGACTACTGGGAAGAAAGTTAAGGCAGAAAGAGGAAAGAGTAGACCAAGAAAAGTTTGATGAGGCGCATAAGCTGCGCAAAGTTCTTCATGGGAAGCAACAGATTATGGGGACACGTGGTCATCAAAGAGCTACCATCGCACTCCGCATCCCTACTCGCGACTCATGAGAAACGGTAGTGAGATTGAAATGAGAAGACAATTCGGAAATACATGAAGGATCGCTCGCGGATTGTGCCCACGAATCAAATCGCCGAGTGCTCAAGGTAAATAATCAAAAACAGCTAATTCGTCAACTTCTCCGTAATAACATACTTCGTCAACTCAGAAAGGGAGCGGAGACCCATCTTGCTCAGTATGTGGATCTTATGCGCTGTTACGGTTGTGTAGCTCAGAGAGAGTTTGTCCGACACTTCCTTTGGCGTCATACCCTCTGCAAGCAAGAGCATCACTTCGAATTCACGCGAACTCAGACGGTCATGGGGAAGCAGGTTCTTGCCACCTTGAACATAGCTGGCGAGTCTTTGAGACAGGCCGTCGGATATATATTTTCTCCCTGCTCGGATCATATCCACTGCTTTTACAAGCTCTTGGGAGGTGGCGGCTTTTGTCAAGTAACCGGCAGCGCCTTCTTTCAGAGCTCTAACTCCATAAAGATTTTCAGGAAAACGAGTAAAAACCAGAATAGGTAGACTGTCATCCAAACGTCTAAGTAGATTCAGTATTTCAAAACCGTCGCCCATAGGAACCTCAACATCAAGTACTGCAAGATCTGCCCCATGATTCATGACCTTTTCTTGTACATTCCCTGCGTCCGGGAATTCCAGCAAAAACTCGATGTCCCTGTCGCCTGAAAGTACGGCTTTGATTCCTTCCCGCCAAATGGGAAAAGCATCGATAACTAAAAGTCTTGTCATTATCGCGCACGTTGTTCTTGACAGCTCTCCGTCCGAATTCACAAAACATCCTCCTCCGGGCAACTGAAGGGCAATGCTTACCGGCGTTTAGCCCGCCATAATCTCCCTTGAGGTGCGGAGGGATAGTGGCCCATCAGCATGAACCCAATGAGAAAAGAGAAGGTTGGGCTACTATGTCCTTGTTTCGATTCACATAGGTAAGTTCATCCGTGAGCTGTCTTTCAGAACAGAATTCGATAGTTCCACGAGGGAGACATCGTGGGGTGCGCCAACAGTGCGTATCCACGCAGAAGTATCAGAGGCACATACCCTAAGAGATCCTCCAAATTGCCGACACGAGACAGGACTCACCCTGTTAGATAATGCAATAAGTGGCAATAGGTCAAGTCCCAATTTCTGTGTAAAAACATAGAAGGTCACGCTGCCAGTCTGTATGAGATAAAATCTGTTTGATTGTCATGCGGACAGATGAGTTGCCTGAGCTGCTTGAGTTGGGCGAGCTCAAGAGACGACATGGTAACTCTCTGCCACCTCTGTGAAGCTCTCCAAAGTACCGCAAAGACCAGGCTCACCGCTCCTTTCTCGTGAACATGCTGAGGAATAATTTTCGTCCTCCGCTTCTCCTCCTCAAAAGATCTTTCCAACAGGTTTGTCGTGCGAATAAACCTCCTGTGGCCAGCAGGATATTTCAAATGGATGAGACAAGCGTCCAGGTCGTCACTGAATATTTGTATCGCGGAGGGATAGACTCCGGAGAATTTGTCAATGACCCGGCCTGCCAGAAGTTCTCCCGTCTCCAGGTCCGGTGCGTAATATACCGCCTTGATCTGCTCCAGCACTTCGTCTTGCTTCTCCTGAGGCAGCCTCACTCGTATGTTCCTAAGCTTGTGCGCGATGCATCGTTGCCTGTCCGCTTTCGGAAAACATTTGGCGATGGCGTTGTGGACCCCCTTATTCCCGTCTGTTATCACCAGTAACGGCTGGCGTAATCCACGGTCCAGCATGTCGTGGAAAAACGCATTCCACGACTCCTCACTCTCGCTGTTTACTGCCATCGCATGTAGCATCTCTTTGTGCCCATCCGAACAGATCGCCCAGGAGCACATTATCGTCTGGTTGTTCGTGTACCTCTTGATCGACTCGTACACCCCATCTGCATACAGATACACCACATCTATCTCCGACAGGTCTCGCTTGCTGAATGCCTCATATTCCTCCCACAGCTTGTCGTTCAGCCGGCTTACTGAACTCCTTGACAGCAATGCCTTACCATCCTCATCCACAAATGTTTCCTCGATATCACGCGTCGATAATCCCCGAACGTACAGCTCTGTTGCAAGCTCCTTCAGGTTCTCCTCCAGATAGTTCAGCTTCTCAAGTATTCTGCTCTCGAACGGCTCCTCTGTATCCCGGACTCGCGGCTCTCTTATTCGGACTGTCCCTTCCGCCGTACGTATCCCTCGGTCGTAGTAGCCGTTCCGATACCCCTTCCTAACCGGTTCTTCCTCTTCCAGACTCGCCTTGTCTCGATGTTCGTACCAGTCACGGCCCAAAAACTCGCTTACCTCTTGCTCAAGACTCTCCTGCACTAATTTCCCCATCCCTCGGCTGATTAACTCCCGGAATGCCGTCGGATCCGTACTCCTCAGTACTTCTTTGAACAATTTGTCCTTCTCTTCCGATGCTCTTATCTTCTTCTCCATAGGTGCTGTCTCCTTTGTTTTGTCGGTTGTCTTGTTTTTTGCCAATTACAATTTTAACCGACCGGAGCGGCACCTCCTAATTTTTACACAAACTTACGGACATGACCGAAAAAGATTATAAAACGTCGTGATCCACGAAAGGCGTTTTTCAAAACCTTGAAATGGTCTAAGACCGTTCTCGATTTGGGATGTGGGACGGGTGACAATGGAATTGCCTTAAAGGCTATGTACACAAATATTGAGGTACACGGAGTTGATATTCTTCCTGACAACTCTGTCCCAGATTTCTACGTCTACAAATGTCTTGACCTTGACAAGAAAGAGTTACCCTATCCAGATAAGTATTTCGATGCCGTGCTCTTCACGCATGTCATAGAACATCTTCACTCACCTTTCCAACTGGGTAAAGAACTTGA
The DNA here is from genome assembly GCA_021818875.1 of Bacteroidota bacterium. Taxonomy (GTDB): domain Bacteria; phylum Bacteroidota; class Ignavibacteria; order Kryptoniales; family JAKASW01; genus JAKASW01. Next base: position 3,364 of record JAKASW010000158.1, on the reverse strand, counting down.
TAGGGTGATGAAGGAAGGAGCAAAAATTTACATAGAAGCCCCGAACTGGACTACACTAATTGTACCATCATTTGGCTTTCATAGAGAACAACACAATCCTTTTAATTCTTACGACGACCCTACTCACGTTAAACCTTGGAACAAACAAGGACTCTTTGAATTCTTGAAACAGGGATGTAACTGTCGAGTGTTGAAACTTGGAAACACAAGACGCTGGCTCGAAGTACCTTTTGATTTGTTGATCGTGCCATTTGCACTTTTAGTCGGGAATCAATCGCCCGTGGATTGTTTCTTCATTCTGGAACTTATATGGCTGGTGCATCTACGCGGTCGGCAGCAAAGATCAAGAGGCAAACGAGTAACACTTTATCCATCATTAGTTGAAGAATCGGCAGCGCAGCACATAACACGCCGCATCACGACGCTCGTCATCATAATACGTCTTTCTCGCTCCATGCCGCCGTTATTTTATATTTCATGGAACGGCGGCACGGCGTGATGCGGCGGGACGTTATGTGAAAATGCGCCGCGCGACCTTCGGACAAATTGATTTCCACTCCTGGTTTCACTAAAATATTCGAGAGTCAACGAGGTAAGGAGCGCTTGTAATGCAAAAAATACAGCAATTTACGGCGGTCATAGAGCGTGAAGATGATATGTACGTGGCCCTCTGCCCTGAGCTAGATATTGCCAGCCAGGGTGAATCCGTAGAGAAGGCTCGAGAAAACCTCAAAGAGGCTATTGAGCTCTTCTTTGAGACCGCTTCGCAACAGGAGGTTCGAGAACGCTTACACGATGAAGTTTTCGTAACTCGTGTAGAGATCGCCGTTGGGTAAACTGCGGATCCTCTCCGGGAAGGATGTTTGCCGCATTCTCTCGCAACATGGTTTTCAGGAGGTTAGACAACGCGGGAGTCATATTATAATGCAAAGGAAGCTTGGGGACTCAACCATCACCGTTCCGATACCCGACCACAAGGAAATCAAGTTGGGGACCTTGAAATCTATAATCAGGCAATCTCAGCTTCCTTCCAAAGAATTCGCATCTTGAGGGTACGGCTGCGAGGAAAGTCACCTGCACGGCGCACTTCACATAACAACGGGTATCACGACGCTCGATTATTGCATATCATGGTGCTCGCTTCATCTCGCTTGCCGCAGTCTGGATGCTTCGCAATTATTAATGGCGTCAAGCGAGACGAACTTTTTTGCGCGAGACGTTAGGCGCAACGCCGCGACATGTTCAAGCAATGAAAGCTGAGGTGATATGAAGAAGTCGGAGTTTGCTGCGATTGCATTTTGCACTGCTGGCATTTTTTCTGTTGTCAAGGGACTGGTTGTTCTAAGAGGTCCACTCCGGATGGTGACAATTCCTGGTGACTTCCGCCCACCTATTGCATCCGCTGCATTCGTCATTTTTCTTGCTCCTGTGGTTCTGATATTGCTCGGAGTTGTTCTTATTGCTTTCGCGGACAAATTAGGAAGAAAGCTGTTACCGGACGGGTCACAGGAGCAAGGAAGCATCATTTTGCAAGCCGAAGAGCTTCGGCCAATTCTATTTTCGTTTGCTGGCCTTTTGCTCATCGGATTTGCGATTGCACCTACCCTTGACAGTGTCGCTAGACTAATTGACCTTCACAATAATTTCTATTTTGGAGGTGAGAACCAACTGAGAAGATTAGCACGTGACTTGGGATGGACACTGGCAGGCGGCGGCTTGCAACTTCTTTTCGGAATTGCGCTACTTTTCCAATGGAATAATAAGCGCGGCCTCCTGCGAGAGCTTAAACCTATGAGTTCTCTGGACGAAGGTGAGAGGAAGGGAAGTGATACTAACTGAGAGTCGCGGCGCAGCGCCTAACAGCCAGAAAGAAGACGCTCATCATTTGATATGTATGGAGCCTGCCTGCCGGCAGGCAGGTTCGCTTCACGCCGTGCTCATGGGAATAACGTAGATGCGCGGCGCGACTTCTTTCTGGCAAACGTTAGGCGTCAGTCGGCGGCGTGGCATTGCGTTCCCGGATGGTAAATATTGTCTGGCGTTACTACATTAATGGGAGATTTGTACGACTTGCTTTGGAAATTTGAATGCCAACGGCTATTCATAATTTGAAGGGTTATCGGTTCTTCTTTTTCAGCCTTGACCGGGGTGAGCCAATTCACATTCATGTATCGGAAGGTCGCGGATACGCCAAATTCTGGCTAAACCCCATCGAGCTCGCGCGCTCCCGAAACTTTCGTAGCCATGAATTAGAGGAGATAAAAAGGTTGATTGATGAAAATAAAGACGAAATAGAAAGGAGATGGCGTGAGCACTTTAGCAGAGAAAATTGATGCTCTTGCAGTAGATGTGTCCTTCACGGCAGATTCTCTCCGTGTTGTTTTATCGGATGGGAGGGAAATCTCCGCACCATTACAGTGGTTTCCACGCTTGCTGAATGCTACGTCCGAGCAACGGTCCAAGTGGGAGTTAATTGGTGACGGCATCGGGGTACATTGGCCAGAGGTTGATGAGGACATAGAGGTCGAAAGTCTTTTGGCAACGTAACGGAAGTGTGTTCATGCCGACCGTCGCCTAACATGCCCAAAAAAGACGCCTGCCTGCGGTAGGCAAGCAGGCTCGTCATTTTTATATATCGAGCTCGCTTCACGCCGCGAACGTTATGGCCCCAAGGATCGCGGCGCGACTTTTTTCTCGTGGACGTTATGCGAAATGCGCCGCCAAGGTTAAATTAAATGATCGAGATTTCGGGAAGCGTAAACAACGCGGTGCACCTCAATCATGTGACCACGAATAATATAGAACACCAGGTATGACTCAACAATCAAGACTCGGTAGCCGTACTCTCGAAGCTTCTCGTGGCGCGGTATCCGCCCGAGCAAAGGGTTGCTCTCCAGTAACCCGACGGTCCTATCGAGTTTCTCGACAAATCCCAATGCCCGATTCAGGCTGTCCTCAGCTATGTGGTCAAAGATGGAAATGAGATCATCCTGTGCAACAGGAAGGTACCGGAGTTTGTATCTACTTGGCATTCGCTCGGCGTCGGAGCTTGGTTATCATCTTTTTGTGGGTGATACCTCTCTTACCCTGCGCCGATTGTGCTTGTGCAACTCCGAGTTTCTCAAACAGATCAGCCTGAGCTTTAAGGTGCTCATAATGATCTATGCTCATTACCACCAAATCCCCTTCGCCATTCGTCGTCAGATACACCGGCTCATCTTGCTCGTGACAAATCTCGGCGATCTCGCGCGTTCGGTTTCTGAGGCTCGATATAGATTTTATTATTGGCATATTTTACCTCGCGTTGTTCATGCGTAAATTTAATCATAATTCTGATATAATCAAGTATCGATATGCCGCGCAC
>JAKASW010000157.1 GCA_021818875.1 Bacteroidota bacterium | reverse complement strand
CTTGGACTCCAAATGGACGTAATCAAAAGCGGTAAGTACAAAGATTCCGGTTCTCCGTTCAGACCGATGACGAAGGCTGACGAGAAATATTTCCAGGGAGTGGTGAACAATAGCTTTGGCCAGTTCCTCAACGTCGTTTCTGAAGACAGAAAGATTCCGTTGGCGAAGTTGAAAAAGTTTGCAGATGGCCGGGTATTCACCGGTGAACAGGCCCTCAAGTTGGGGCTCATCGATACTTTGGGTTCATTTGAAGATGCTGTCAAGATTGCCGCGAGCCTTGGTGGGATCAAAGGGAAGCCGATGGTTGTGGAGCCGAGGAAACAGCAAACACTGTTCGATATGTTATTTGGAGAAGCCTTCTCCAAGCTGCATATCTTTGAAAGTGATTTTCTTGAACAACCGATATTGCAGTACCGGTTTGAGCATTAGAAAGGTTTTGAAATGAGCGTTACTAAAGCAGATATTGTAGAAGAGATTGCATTGCAGACAGGTCTCACGAAGATAGAGACCCAGGCGGTGGTGGAGGGTTTTCTCGCCTCCGTTCGAAAGTCGCTTGCGGAAGGGAAGGTAATCGAAATCAGGGGATTTGGGAGTTTCAAGATTCGTAAGAGAAAGGGCCGCATGGCACGAAATCCTAAGACTGGTCAGGCTTATCCTGTAAAAGAACAATTTGTCCCATACTTCAAAGTCTCCAAAGAGTTTAAATCTTATGTCGATGAGCACCTCGGGAAAGTCGAAGTAATCGAGAAAGGGAATGGCGAGGAGGCCTCCCAGAAATGACGGCTAGGTTCTGCACAAATTGTGGTGCAGAGGTCTCTCCAGGTTTTAGTTTTTGTCCAAACTGTGGTACAAAGGTTCAAGTCGAGCCAGAGCCGATGTCTGCCCCGCTGAATGCTGTGCCAGAGGAAGTCAAATCGTCCGAGCCGGAACGACCTGCGACGCCTGAGGTTCTGCTTTGTCCGGTTTGTGGATATGAGAATATTCTGTCGGCAACTTCGTGCGAGTCATGTGGGTCATTTCTGGGGAGTGCGCGGAGAACTTCGGCGAGTGAAGTGGGAAAGCCTGCAGCTCAGCCGACGCAGAAAGTGGAATCATCTGCTCGCGAACAACAAAAACTGCAGCCGAAGAAAAAGACGAAGCTTGCAGTCGCTAAACACCGCTCCCAACAGAAAGCCGGCAGTGCGAAGGGTTTTCATCTGGAGCCGTTTCAGATCGGCTGGATAGTTGCGGCGGCCGTCCTCGGTGGCGTGCTTGTTTACGGACTTCTCAGCTCCAAACCGACTCCGCCTCCGGGAGGTCAAAGTGGTGGGGCGACTCAGCAGCAGACCACCGGAACCCAGCCAAGCCAGGAGGTTCTTCACGAGATTGACAACCTCAGGGAGGTTGTCGATAAGAATCCCTCCGACATGGAAGCTACCTTGAAGCTAGCGAACATATTGCAGGATAACCAGTTCTATGATCGAGCGGTGATTTACTATAAAAGGTATCTGGAGAAAGTGCCGGACAATGTTAATGCGAGAGTGGACTATGCTACCACACTCTTCGAAGGAGGGCATACCCAGGATGCGATCTCGGAGTTGAAACATGCATTGAAAATAGATCCAAAGCATCAAGTCGGACTTTTCAACCTTGGCATTGTCTATCTTAATGCGGGTGACTTTAGTGACGCCATGGCATCATTCAAGAAATGTGTCCAGGTTGATCCGAACAGCTCAATTGGGAAGAAAGCAGAACAAACTTTGTTACAACATGCAAGTCTGGACTCACAGGAGGTGAAGTAGAATGCCGAGTGGTAAGAAGCGTAAACGTCACAAAATGGCGACCCACAAGCGAAAGAAACGTCTTCGAAAGATGCGTCACAAGAAAAAGATTCGCTGATATAATTTCTACATAGGTGCGGCCTGTTTTCGGTTGTGGAACGACCGCACCGTTGTTTTCACTAGTAGCGGGAGTCGCTAATGAACGTTTTCAAGCGTGTTGCTGGCTTCATTGTCGTGTCCGTCGGACTGGTACTAGTCTCTCAAGCTGCATTCGGGTGGGGGTTCCGGGCTCATCATGTCATTACTAAAGAGGCGGTGGGAGTTTTGCCTGAACCGCTGCGCGCGTTCTATGCCACGCACGTCGATTACCTTGTTGAGCACTCAACCGATCCTGATACCCGGCGAGATGTGGTCAAGAACGAGGGCTATTCGCACTACATGGATCTGGACCGTTATGGCAGCTATCCAAATTTCAATATAGCGCCCACCTTCAAAGATGCTGTCGCCAAATACGGTGAAGAGACAGTATTGAAAAACGGTATTGTCCCGTGGAGAGTGGGATGGGACGTTGACAGCCTGACTGTGGCCATGAGGAGCCACAACACACCATTAATACTTCACCTGTCGGCCGACCTCGGTCATTATGTAGCCGATATGCACGTGCCTCTGCATGCGACCAAGAACTATGACGGTCAGATGACAGGCAATATCGGTGTACATTACAGATGGGAAAGCGGCATCCCCGAGCGCTTCGGCGAAAGTTACAATTTCCAGGGACTCGACAGCGCGCACTACATAGAGAATCCTGTGGAACATGCTATACATACGTTGGAGCGCAGTTATTCGTTCCTTCCGGGGATTTTCGAAGCGGATTCGCTAGCCAGGGTCGGAATACCGAAAGATGAGTTATATCGGGTTGAGGAAAAGAACGGCAGAAAGGAATACATTTATTCGGAAGAATATTACAGGAAGTTCAATACAGAATTGAACGGCATGGTGGAAGCCCAGATGAGGAGGGCAGTAAGTCAAGTAGCCTCATACTGGTACACCGCGTGGGTGAATGCCGGCAAACCTAACCTTTAGTGAGAAAGAGACATGAAATCAGAAAGGGTTCCTAGTAGGATTTACTTGAGTGAACGAGAAATCCCGAAGAAGTGGTACAATGTGCTGGCCGATTTGAAGGAGAAGCCGCTTCCGCCGCTTGATCCTCAAACTCATCAGCCGATCGCACCCGAGAAGCTGGCAGCGATTTTCCCCAACAAGGTTATCGAGCAGGAAGTGTCACAGGAAAAGTTTATAAAGATTCCTCCTGAGGTCTTGAAGATATATCTAAAGTGGAGGCCAACTCCGCTCGTCCGTGCAAAGGGGCTGGAAGAATTGCTGGAGACGCCCGCTCACATCTATTACAAGAATGAAAGCGTCAGTCCATCAGGGAGTCACAAACCGAACACCGCCGTTGCTCAGGCTTACTATAACAAAATGGAAGGAGTCAAACGACTCGCGACAGAAACTGGAGCGGGCCAGTGGGGAAGTGCCCTGGCGATGGCGTGCAATTACTTCGGGCTCGGCTGCAAGGTCTTCATGGTGAAGTCCTCCTTCGAGCAGAAGCCGTATCGGAAGGCCATGATGCAACTTTGGGGCGCAGAGGTAACGGCGAGCCCCAGCGAGGAAACGACTGCCGGAAAAGGAATACTTGCGGACCATCCCGACTCGCCGGGTAGCCTCGGCATTGCGATCAGTGAAGCGGTTGAAGTTGCTGCGAGCGATCCTGAAACAAAGTACTCACTCGGCAGCGTGCTCAACCACGTGCTCCTGCACCAGACAATTATCGGAGAGGAAGCCTTAAAGCAGCTTGAAAGGGTCGATGAGTTCCCGGATATTCTGATCGGTTGTGTAGGTGGTGGTTCTAATTTCGGAGGCTTTGCGCTTCCATTCATCCGTGAAAAGCTGGAGGATAATCCTCGCGCGAAGAAGATGCGCATAGTTGCCGTGGAACCGTCTGCGTGTCCGACTATGACGAAAGGTGTTTTTACTTATGACTACGGAGACACTGCCGGTTTAACGCCGTTATTGTCGATGCACAGCCTCGGTCATGGCTTCATTCCACCCGCGATCCACGCAGGTGGACTGAGATACCATGGTGTCGCACCGCTGATCTCCACTCTCATCAATATCGGAATCATTCAGCCTGTGGCCTACTCACAGAATGAAGTCTTTGACGCTGCCTTGAAGTTTGCCAAGAGCGAAGGAATCATACCCGCGCCAGAGTCGTCCCATGCAATTCGCGCCGCGATTGACGAAGCGCTCCGTGCAAAGTCCGAAGGGAAGAAGGAAGTTATCGCATTCAATCTATCGGGGCACGGCCATTTCGATATGAGTGCTTATGATGATTACCTGCAGGGACGTCTGGCAGACAGCACGATCAACGAAGAGGACCTCCAAAGGAACCTAGAGCAGCTCCGGCATCAGGGCGTTTCTTAGAAGCTTCCGTTTGGAAGAGGGTCATTTTGATCACTCCCGAAGGGACTCCCTCGGGAGACTTCACCTGCGAGAAAAAGTAGATTAGTGTCAGTCTCTACCGGGGATTGATGAGCCCATTGGCAAGCGGAATAGTTTTCTGCCAGGGTAAAGTAGCCAGCCACCTGCTGTTTTCTTGATTTTTAGAGTGGGTGGTAATAACTTAAAAACGGCAAACAAATCAGTGGAGGTATATCATGGCACACGATGATGATGATGGTATCGCGGGAGGGCTGCTCGTAGGTTTCCTGTTTGGAAGCATCGTCGGGGCGGTGACCGCGCTGTTATTGGCACCGAAATCCGGGAAAGAGCTTCGCATGGATATCAAGAGGAAATCCGACGAGTTGAGAGAAACAACGCAATCCCAACTGCAGCAAGCCAGGTCGAAAGCCCAGGACATCATAGGCGATAGCAAGAAGCGGTCTGCCGACATGATCAGTCAGGCGAAGGAAAAGGCTGGAGCGCTGGCGTCGGACGCAGGAAAAATGCTTGATCAAGCCAAGGGAGAAGGAAGTAAGCTGAAGGCTGCGGTGAAAGCCGGAGCAGATGCGTTTAAGGAAGAAAGAAGCAAGAACGGTTGAGAGGCCAACGTGACCACTGTCTTTCTAATAGTCGCCTCTGTCGCCCTGATCGCAATAGCTGCAGCTTGTGTCTATTCGATAGGGTTGATGAGAGATGCAAGGCACGTGTTGAATGAACTTGAGAAATCCGTAAAGCAGATTTCCGATGAATCGGCTCCTTTGCTTGAGAACGCCGGCGTGATTTCCGGCAAAGTCCGTGAAATTGCCGAGAGCGTCGACGGGGAAGTATTGGGAGTCAAGGGCGCAGTGGATTCGTTCATCAATGCCGTGGAGGATCTCGTCGATCTGCAGCAAAAAGTCAAATCAAGAATTGAAGATCCCATCATGGACACTGCAGGGTATGTTGCCGGCATCGTAAAGGGCATACAGGCATTCCTGCGAGTTTTGAAAAGCTGACGTCAGTCTAAGAGGGACTATATCTGCCGGACGAACCGGAATTGTCGGCGTCCGGGTAAAAAGGAGATATCATGAAGGAATACCTTCCATCAAACTTGAGAAACCTTGCTCTTGTAGGTCACGGCGGGTCGGGCAAAACAACACTCGCCGAAGCCATACTGTTCGCCGCAGGTGTCACGACCCGCATGGGGACTGTTGTAGAAGGTAATACTGTTTCCGATTACAACCATGATGAGATAGAGAGGAAAATATCAATAAGCACCTCTCTTTTGCACGCAGAGTGGCGTGATTTGAAGTTGAACATTCTCGATCCTCCGGGCTACCCGGACTTCATGGGCGAAGTTAAGGCCGCCCTCAGAGTCTCTGATATCGCTCTTGTTCTCGTGAAGGCAGTTGAAGGCATCGAAGTAGGCACCGAGATCGATTGGAGTTTCCTCAAAGAGTACAAGACCGCCTCGTGCATCGTGATAAACAAAATAGATTCGGAGAATTCAAGTTTTGAAAAAGCATTGTCTCAGGTTCGCGACAGACTGAGCCACGACGCTATGGTGGTACAATTCCCGGCCTCCGAAGGTGCCGGTGCAGACAGCGTCGTGGATGTCCTCAAGATGAAGCTTCTGAAATTCGACCGGGCAGCAAAAGGCGGATATTCGGAGCAAGAGATTCCGGCTGCGCTCAAATCTTCGGCAGAGAAATATCACGAGGAAATGGTCGAGCAGTTATCTGAAACCGACGAGAACCTATTGAACGCATTCCTGGAGAATGGCAGTCTCTCCGACGAGCAAATTCGTACCGGTCTGAAGCAGGCTTTGTATGAACGAAAAATCTTTCCTGTCTTCGCGGCGGCCGGCCAGCAACTGGTGGGCATAACCTCGATACTTGACTTCGTTGCCGATCTCGCACCCTCGCCGGCCGATGTGCCTCCCGCACTCGCTTACAAAGCAGGCAACTCACACGAGGAAGTGAAAGTCTCATGTGACCCTGGAGCGGATCCGGTTTTGTTCATATTTAAAACGATTTCTGAACGAAACATCGGAGAACTGTCCCTCTTCAAGGTTTATTCGGGTATTGTCATGCCCGGGATGGATTTGGTGAATCAGGCCAACGGCAAATCCGAACGGCTGGGAACTCTCTACGTGTTGAATGGGAAAGACAGGAAGGAAACTCCGAAGGTTATTGCCGGTGACATTGCAGCAGTCGTAAAGTTGAAGGACACACACACCAACAACACCCTTAGCGGCAAGAATCTTCCTATCATCATGAAGAGGATAGAATTTCCAGAACCGCTAATGCATGTCGCAATCGTTTCAAAGAACCGTCATGATGAGGACAAAGTTGCTTCCGGGCTGCACGCGCTTCATGAAGAAGATCCCACTTTTGTGGTCGAAGTCGACCCCGAGTTGAATCAAACTGTCCTGAGCGGACAGGGTGAAATGCATTTGCAGGTCGTCACGCGGCGACTAAAAGAAAGGTACGGGGTTGATGTGGAGATGGTTGAACCGGATATTCCTTATCGTGAAACGATCCGGGGCGTCGTTGCGGATTCCGAGTACAAGCACAAGAAACAATCAGGCGGTCGTGGACAATACGGTCATGTTCATCTGAAGCTTGAGCCCATGCAGCGAGGCGCGGGATTTGAGTTTGTCGATGCCGTCGTTGGAGGAGTTGTTCCAGGAAGGTTCATCCCGGCCGTCGAGAAGGGAGTCGTCGAAGCGTTAGGACAGGGAGTAATTTCCGGGCACAAAGTGGTCGATGTCAGAGTGACCCTGTTTGATGGGACGTCACATCCCGTCGATTCGGATGAAATTTCGTTCAAGATCGCCGGCTCGATGGCATTCAAAAAGGGTTTCAAAGAAGCAAAGCCGATTTTGCTCGAACCTATTTATGAACTCGAAGTGATTGTTCCGGATGAACACATGGGTGATATCATGGGCGACATTTCCGGAAGAAGAGGAAAGATACTAGGAATGGAAGCCGAAGGCGCGGATCAGAAGATCAGGGCACAAGTACCGTTGAAAGAATTGTACAAGTATGCAAACGTCGTCCGCAGTATGACCCAGGGCAGAGGGATATTCAAACAGAAGTTCTCGCACTATGAAGAAGTCCCCCGTGAAGTTGCCGACAAGATTGTTGCTGAAGCACAAAAGGATAAAGTCGAACAAGAATGATATTTAGCTCAATTTCGCAAGCTCCAATTCTTAATCGAGATCTAATCTCCAAACCGCAATACCTTAACCCGGCAGAGCCAAATTCCACAAGGTCTTCTGCGGATGGGGCGGATTTTTGTTGATAATCCTAGTCTGCGCAGATCAGTGAAATCTGTCCGGCGGAATTTGGCAACGGGTCCTTTGAGCTTGTTTGGAGCCTTGACTTTGGGTCTTGGAGCTCGCCGATGAATCGGCTGTGGTCACCCTGGCGATCGAAATACATCGAGTCGTTCTCCGAAAATAACAGCGAAGAGAAGAAGGGTTGCGTGTTCTGCGACAAGCTCGCGCAGACCTACGATGAAGAAAACCTCATTGTCTCCCGGAGTAGTTTGTCAGCCATAATCATGAATATCTATCCGTATAATAGCGGACATCTGATGGTGGTGCCTTTCGCGCACAAGGCTGTCTTCGATGACTTGACCGAAGATGAATCAGCGGACGTCATGAGCCAGAGCCGGCTGGCGATCAGGCTGCTTCGGGTTGCTTTACGGCCCGATGGATTCAACTTTGGCGCGAACCTCGGAAAACTCAGCGGAGCTGGAATTGCGGATCACATTCATTTCCATATCGTACCAAGATGGAACGGTGACACGAACTTCATGCCGGTGTTGTCCGAGACGAAGGTCATATCAGAAGACTTACACGATACCCTGAAAAAACTGACTGAAGCACTCGCGGGACTGAAATAAGTACCGGGCAAGATCCTGAAAGGTGCAGTCTCGGGTTGTCTTCGTGTCTATGTCGCCGGTCCATCTCAAACCCTGCATCGAATTCCTACGTCCAATTATAGTATAATATGAAGATGAAAAGCATATCTTCCCGTACCGGCTTAATTGTATTGATTCTTCTGCCGGCTTTTCGGTTTATCGATGCACAGACGGCACCGCGGGATTCGACACAAAGCATCATCATGAGAAGCTACACCCCTCCGCTCGGCGCTCAACTGATCCGTCCTTCTCAAACTGAGTACCGGCTCTGGCAAGGTTTCATGCTGGTACGGAGTGCAAACGATGGCGATCCTGCCGCCGAGCATGAGTTAGGATTGCGGTATTTCCTTGGAGACGGTTTCCCTCAGGACACGGCTCTTGCAGCGTACTGGATCGGAAAAGCGGCCGAGCAAAAAATGCCGATCGCGGAATATAACTACGGAGTTTTTCTGAACAACGGTTGGGGAGTGAAGTGGAATCCCTTCAAAGCGTTCGAAGAGTTTAAGGAAGCGGCTGATAACCATCTTCCTGAAGCAGAGCTTGCTCTGGGCTTAATGTATACGGACAATTTGGTGGTACAGCGGGACTGGGCGGAGGCATACAAACTGGTCAAGGCATCCGCTGAAACTAAGTATTCCCCTGCTGTTAAGATCCTGAGCGAATTTGTTAGGAGAGGGATTGGTCCCGGGACCGATAGCAACTCAAATGCAAAAGCCGAAGAGAAGTCGATTTCTTCTGAAGGCGCAGGATCTTTTCAACCGGTATTTCTCAACTTCGGTGCGGACACCGTAACTCAAGTAAACGATTCGACGATATTGGAGGAAGCATACCGCAACGGAGGCGCGATCCTGCAGAGTGCGCTGCCGAAAAGGGAATCCAATACATTCCGGACGACTCGTGACCCGAATTCCATCAGGCTTCTCAAGAAAGCAGCCAACCTGGGAGATCCTGAAGCGCTCACTGTGCTTGGACGCTGTTACGAAAAAGGAAGTGGAGTACGTGTCGATCCGATACTCGCGGCCGAACAATATCTTCGCGCGGCGAGGCTGGATTCTCGGCAGGCCCTGGTCTTGCTGTTGGACCTTGCCCGGAATAAAACCTTTAACCAGAAATTGGAGTCGCGAACAAAAGCGGGCAGCAGTGACGCCGCTTATGTTTGGGCAGGGCTGACAGAGCTTGGTTTCGACCAGAGACTCGACAGCAGCCAAGCAATTGAGCTTCTGAAGGCGGCCGCGGCTCACGGCAACATACCCGCTCTCCTGGAACTCGGCAGATGCTACTACACTGGACAGTTGACTGCGACAGACACTGCACTCGGAAGGCAATGCTGGCTTCAGGCGGCTGAAGAGGGAAGCGTTGAAGCAAAGGTTCGCCTCGCCGCCGCTGCGGTTCTTGGAGACTCTCCTACCGCGGAGCGCGCGGGTGAAGCCAGTACCAGTCATGCGCTCGCGGACACGATCAAGATACTGACCTCGGCCTCTCACGATGGCTCAGTCATTGCTCAACTTGCACTTGCCTACTGTTTTGAGTATGGGATTGGCCTGGCAAAGGACACGCCCGAAGCCGTAAAGATTTACAGGATCACTGCAGACCATGGCAGCCGCGCCGCATACGAGGGATTGAGAGTGATGTATAATCGAATAAGACCGTCCGAGGTCCAGTTCCAAATCAAGACCGTCAACAATTGATTCGGTTAAAGTACAGATCTGCA
>JAKASW010000156.1 GCA_021818875.1 Bacteroidota bacterium | reverse complement strand
CCGGTGGCTTCTGAAAAGGATATATGTCCAACAGATCTTGTCATTCAAGAAATTCAGCATCTCCAACCGAACTCACCCCCGTCCCCTCTCTTTCGAAAAAGAGAGGGGAGAAAGGGGTGGGTTCGACTGGCGAAGCCATCTTCACTTCACCACTGCCATAGGCAGTGGGTTTCTGCCGATAACTAAATGATCGTGCACTGTTCGGTGGTTACAAAGAGAGCGGTATCGGAAGGGAATTCGGCCGGTTCGGAATGGAAGAATATATAGAGACGAAACACATTCATATCGACGACGGTGTGCCGCGTGAGAAGAGAGCGCGGTATGATACGGTGGTGCCGAAAGAGGGGGAAAGCAGAAAGTAGAGGTGGTAGTCAGCGGGCAGTTTATGAGAGCGGAGAAAGGCGAGAGCGGCTTGACGACTTTGACAAAGGCTTAACCGGCGGGTATATCAAGGCAAATGACAGGATCTTCCCGGAAGAAATCCGGAACAATGAGGCCGATCAAGCAAGCAGCGACTTCCAATCTATCCCTTTAGCCCATTCCTCCAAAGTGTTCCATCCCACCTCGGGATAGTCCCGACGAAGTGCCGTTATATCTGCGGTGTAACTGTTAGCTGCTTGCCACTTCATCATAATTGCGAGATCAGGATTCTGGGCTGTTAGCCTTTCCGCCGGAAAACTTTCATACTCAATTGTCTTCCCTATTTCCTTCGAGAGAATGGCGGCAGTCTCATCACCTGTTCGCTCATCACCGGCAATGTCGATCCTCTTGGACAAGAAATCTCCGCGGTTACGGATGACAAAAGCCGCAAACGAGCCGATGTCCTCGACCGCAATGAGTTGGACGGCACGGGCACCGGGCAGTCCCCTGGATATTTTTCCGTTACGAAGATCCGGCAGCGCGAAGGGTTGGATGAAGTTTTCCATGAAGGCTACGGGACCCATTATCGTGTATGGTATTCCCGATCTGACAAGGTGCTGTTCCACTTTGTATTTGGTCTCGAAGTGCGGGATGCCGGTGTTCTTATCGGCACTCGCTACGGAGCTGAAAACAAAATAACCAATACCTGCTGCTCTTGCAGCATTTACCATATTGATGCCCTGAGCAACTTCGTTTTCATGCGTACTCTGGAAGGGCGTAGTCATTGTGAATACGACGTCGATTTCTTTCATAGCATTTGCCAGCGATTCCTCATGCAGCATGTCACCAACAACAACCCCGATCCCTAAACTGCGAAGACTTAACGCAGCTTTCGAAGATGGGTTCCTGGTCAGTGCCTTCAACCTGTAGCCCGCTTTAGAAAGTGCTCGTACTACGGAACCACCCTGCCTTCCTGTTGCACCAGCGACCAGGATATTTTCTGACTTTGCCATAGTTATTCACTCCATATAATTTACAGTCCGGTCATGACTTTACTCGAAGATAAAACAACTCTCGAAGAGACGTAGTTCAAATTTTTGAATGAAAATGGATAGTCAAAGCATATCGAGCAGGCGGCTGACATTGGCCAGCGGTCCCCCGCTTAGCAATGTCGTGTAATCTCATCGTGTCAATATAAATTTACACGCAGGACCGTATAGATAGGAATCATGGCTTTCGAGAACCATCTTAACGGCAAAGCTACCAGCCTGCGTGACGGCTGCTATTGTAATTTCATTCTCCGAAGACCCACTCCGGTGGAATCAGTCTGTCCAGGTCCGCAATCATCTTCTTCGTCAGATATGTCAGTCCGACAACATACGACGCGTCCGTCCAGCCGAACCCCTCCGTGGTAATGTATGAGAACTTGGTACCGACATTCCCATACTCGGCGAAGACCTGCGAGGACCTGTCGACCACATCATACTTTTCCGCGATCGTACCATTGTAGTTGTATGCATTCACCGTAAGTGTGTAAAGCCATTTGTAGGCAAGCCTCCTGGCAATCTTCGTGTAGCCATAATTCTTGAGTCCGACCCACGTGAGAATCTGTTGCGGCGACCAGCCGAACGGGTAATCCCACTGTGTTTGCGGATGATCCTTGGTTATTGGCCCGCGAGACTTCTCGGTCGAGCCGACGATCCCTCCGGGTTCTTCGAGAAGAGGCAAAGCATTTTTGACGAGCGCCTCGGCCTGCTTTTTCGTGGCAAGCTTCGCCCACAGTGGATAGAACGTTGTCGCAGCCACATAACCGGTTTGTTTCCCGGTTACGAAATTGTAGTCGAAGAACATTCCGGCTTTCTGGTTCCACAGATATTTGTTGACGAGTTTCTTCCGTCGCCCGGCTCTTTGATACCAGGTTGAGCTCTTTTCAAGCTTGCCGTCGCTCAGTCTGACTTTCCCTCCGAAGTCATCGGCTATGATGTTCCCGATGTTCATTTCCTCTTTGTAAAGGAGAGAGTTGAGGTCCACAGTCACGAGGTCGATGCAATCGTACTGAAGCCGGTAACTCGCATCGTTGCCTGACTCTCGCATGGCCCGATCATTCTTGAAAAACGTGTTGAGCGCCGGCACCCTGAGTTTCCCTGATATGTACTCGCTTTTGAACTCAGGCTCAGTCATGTTGTACTTCTTCGCGTACTCTGCGTAAACGTTGTGGTACCAATGCGGCTCCACCTCGGGCGGCGGTCCGATCCCGTCGTCGTAGTACCTGCTTAAACCGGTCTTTGTAAGATGGTTCGGCCCCATCCAGTAGTCTGTATATTGTTTGATCGCCGCCGCGAGAATCTTTTTCAGCCACGATTTGCTCTGTTCATTTTGCGGAAGCACATTGTAGACTGCGAGTGCCATGGATGTGAAGAATGGCGGCTGAGACCTGGTAAGGTAGTAAGAACGATTGGCATTCAGTATTTTTCCATAATGGTCGATCTCATAAATGAAATTATCTACCATTGATTTTGCCAGATCGATTTTCCCGTCATGGATAAGTCCGAGAGTGATGAAGTAGCTGTCCCAACCGTACATCTCGTTGAACCTTCCACCTGGAACAACAAAAGGTGCCGCTATCATTTTGCCGTCTGGTTCCTTGTAGAGCTTCAGACTGAGAATACCCGGTCTGTCATTCAGACTTTCCACATACTTTGGCGTGACCTTCGCGGGCAGCATCACCACCTTCATCTTGAAGTCCGGCCTCTTTTGGGCAATCTCTTCGAAGTAATCATACCCTGTTGAATCGCCATGAGGCACATAAACGTAATTCATTCCGTCGATGGTTTTGATTTTTTTATCTTTGAAAATCTTCTCCAGACCGCCTTCGTCGATTCTTCGTGTCAGTCCTGCCCAGTACAGATCTTTGATTGAGTTTGCGATCCTCTCGACAGGCGGAATAAATATGTCGTCGGTCTTAAGCGTGAGGGTGTCTTTCCCTTCGTCCTCCGCAAGCTTCAAGTCTTCGAGGAGATTTGCGAGGTAGTATGTCTCGTCGACTTCGTATTTCTTCCCGCCGAGCGACTCCATCCAGAACCTCCTGTTGCCCAGGTCGGTACCGGGAATGTGCGGATCGTCGATCGTTATCCTCTTATCATGGTCGGTATCTTCCTTCGAAATAAGCGAGTCAAGTGTTGGACGTACGAGGACTTTGACCTCGATTGGCAGATTCTTCTTTGAAGAGTAACGGGCCTGCGCTAGGGCAACGTTGGAACACAGCCAGAAAAGCGCAACCAGAAACCCAAGGCCCAAATGGGTAATTCCCGGGGTCATAATCCTTTTCATTGTCTCTTCTCCCTTGCTCGATGTCACCCCTCGAAATTCAAATAGGGTGACATTGTCAACTAATTTTCTGTTAGCTTCATGATACCATTCTTAACAGTGGCATCATACAATTTCCCTCTGAAGTGAAGGTTGTGGATTTCCATTTCACTCACACCAGGCGGAAGCATCGGACGAAATTCGGCATCAAGTCCTTTGTCTGTAATTCGAAGTCCGGTATAACCGAACACAACTTGCTGCAGAAATCCACCGGCACCGGTAAGAAAGTTAGTGTGCATACTGCTCGTAGTCTCGGAAAAAACATTGAATGGACCCCGCAGGTAACCTTTGTAGCTCATTCGATAGAAATCGTCGAACAAGGTTCGGTTCTGAATCTCGGCAGCCACGTTCTGGTAAAGGGTAATTCCCATCATGACGCCGGACCCATTCTTCTTTATAAAAGCAAGAGCGTTCCTCAGGTCATTCGCCTTCACATCATTCGGTACTTTCAGCTCAAGCGGGTAATATAACAGCGGTACGACCGCACCTAGAGATTGCGGCGGAGCGCCCTCATAAGTGAGGTAGTAATGTTTCGTGCTGTCGTAAGGGATATAAATCCTTTTGGCTACCTCCATCCATTTCGGGTTCACCGTCTCTCCCAGAAGTTCGGCGGCCTTCGATGCTATCTCTAAATTCCTTATCGCCACGAGATTTGTATAAGCGTCATTGTTTACGCCGACCAGCCCCTCATCCACCGAGACGACATGGTTGATGTTATACTTCCCGTCTGCCGGATCGAAAGTGGACCTGCTCACCCAGAAGTCCGCAGTCTGGCTGATTACCGGATAGCCGTAATCTCTGAGCCATGATGTATCATCGGTAGCAAGAAAGTATTGCCACTGTGCAAACGCAACGTCGCCCGTGACGTGATTTTCATAAAGGGCATTCTGGTAAGCAAACTTCGGGCATGCCTCGTTGCCATTTTCATCTGACTCCCACGGATACATTGCACCTTCATAATGGTTGAGCTTTGCGTTTGCTTCGGCTGCCGGCAGTGCTTTGTACCTGAACATCACAAGCGACTTCGCAATTTTCGGATGAAGCAGAAGAAGGTCGGGAAACATCCATGTATCGGAGTCCCAGAAAATGTGGCCGTAGTATCCGGCACTCGATAGCCCCATCGGAGGAATACCGAAATCGGAGCCCGCCCTTGCACTGCCAAGAAGATAGAATAGAGAAGAATGTACCACTTTCTGCAATTGCGGATTGCCTCTGACAATTATGTCGGTCTTCCACAACCGATGCCACGCATCCTCGCTTTCGTTCAGCGCTTTTTCAAAGCCTGATGTCATGGCCTCCGATGCGATCCCCGATGCACTTGCCAACGGGTTGCCGGACTCCCGGCTCGAAACGATTCCGACAAATCTGTAAAATGAATAACTGATTCCTGCCTTTGCATCGAAAGCTACAGTGATTGACGTGTTGGCACCTGCTGTGTCTGAACTCACTTCAGTATTTGAGACATTGTCTGACCACGTGATCTCTGCTGCGATTGCAACGTCGGTCGTGTCACCGTCGGCTCTCGCGATCACCGATTGGGTCGCTGACACCTGCCCCCTGACTGCTGAATGCTGCAGCATATCCATATGCCCCGGATACCAGACATCCGGCCAGCCATTTGTCTCTTTCACTTTAATGTCGGCGACTTTGGCGAGTTCCATCCTCTTAGGCTCGGGCCATCCGTGAATCGAAAATTTAACTTTGACTTTCCCCGAATACCCGGGAACAACCGAGAATTTCATAACAGCAAGGCCCGGATTGGAGCGGGAAACAAACTCATCGATTTCTATGCCGGTCCCCTTCTTACCATCTTTCCAGGAATACGCGGTACTAAGCGTTCCATCATACATGTCGAGCCTCTGATGGTATCTCTGGATTATACCCTCCGACAACCTGGCATCGCTGAGCCAATTCTTCCCGTCGAAAAAATTGACCCCGTCCCAGCCGGGAAGCGATGCATTTCGGGCCACATCGCCGGGATAATGTTCGTAAATCCATGCCATGTATGAGTGGGTGGACAAAATCCCGAGCCGCGAAGAGGAAACGCCGATATTGCCATTCCCCAGATAAGTCGGCGCATATTTGCCCGTTATGCTGGCGGAAGTAAAGATGAAGCTGTTTCTTTCACTCAATGAAGAGAAGTGCTGGGCATAGCTCAAACCGACAATTGATAAGACAAGCGCACACACCCGAAAGACTATTTCCTTCCTAAGCATGATTCACCTCAATGCAATTGTTGAGCGAAATGATATCCTGGATCGTATCATTGTTTTATTTCCACAAGGATTTTATCACGGATGCTTTCAACCGGAAGCTTGATCACTGCAGTAGATTCCGAAGAGTTCCACGTCCACTTCCTTAACTCATGTCCGTTCAATGAAACGGATCGTGGCTTAACAATACTGTGAATAGATAAATCATAGGATCGCCTTTTCAACTGTCCCCGATAGCTTCCTATCGTCGGTCCAATCGCGACTCGATGTGAGCCATCATGGTTGGTTGAATATGAAATGGGCGTCCAGGCAAATTGGCCGTCTTTGTACTTAAGTGAAACGCCATCATCCTCGTACAGATCAAACTTGCCGTTGCCGGACCCGTAAATGTTCACCAGCGCCGGATTGAGCGGCTTCTGGTTCGAGTACGCCATGTCCGGTTGCTCCGGTATTATCGACCCTTCGCGCACGAACACTGGAGTCTCATCGACATCGTAATGAGCGGTAAACGTTGTACCACCATCGTATTTCTTCCCGGAAAAGAAGTCGATCCAAATGCCGGGTGGCAGATAGACAGTCCGGTTTCCGGTCGAATCAACGACAGGCGCAACGAGCATTTCATTCCCGAAGAAATATTCGTGCGGATGCTCGTAAGCTTCTTTCAGGTCGGGATACTCTAGATATAACGGCCGGAGTATCGGCATCGACTCTTCATGCGCTAACCTGGTGTAAGTGTAAATGTACGGAATGAGCTGGGTTCGAAGTGTGAAATATTTCTTGGCAAGCGACATACCTTCGCTGCCGTACGTCCATGGCATTCGCACATCACCTTCGTACGGGTTTTCATGCGCACTATGGAGTCTCAATATCGGACTGAACGTACCGAACTCGATCCACCGGGCGTAAAGGCCAAACGGAATCTTTGCAGCGTGGAAGCCGCCGATGTCGTTTGTGATGTAAGGCATCAGCACATTTCCACCGGTCGCAGTGTAAGTAACTTCGTATGCTAAGACCGGCCATTGTGAATAGGTATCGCCGGTGAAAAACCCCGGATATCGTTGATTCCCCAGACCGCCATATCTGCTGAAGACGAACGCTCTTTTTCCGGTTTCTTCCTTAGTATAATCGTAGTACACACGGTTCGTCCAGAGTTGTGCATCCAGACCAGGCATATTTGCCGCACCGGTTCCTCCGTCGATCCACCAGAATTTCACACCTTCCCGCATCAAAGGTTTGTGCAGGACGTTCATGAAAACGTTTGCCTGTTTCTTGACTGCGAGGTTGAAGTAGATGCGGGGTGCTGGTGGTAGGTTTTCCAGCGAGACCGGCTTCATGGTGATTCCGCCGCCGCCCTCGTCGTCGGATATCCTGACGGCAATCACGTTTTCTTGCCCGCGTTTCACAAAAGGAGCGACGTTTATGTGAACAAGCCGCTGCCACCACTGGAGCTCGCCATGCGGGACCTCGTGTCCGTTCACATATAGCAGATATGATCCTGAGATTTGACCCATATAGAGATAAAGCGAGTCCGGCGAGTTTGCGGGAAGACTCACCGACCGTCGGTACCATGCTGCTCCGTCATAGTTACCGTATCCTTGAACGTTCCATGGTTCTCCTACCTTGATTGATTTCCAAGTTTTGTCATTATAATTATCCGCGTACCATTTGTTCGCAATCCCCTTATTGTCCGGATCGGTAGAAAATTTCCACCCTGTGGAAATATCCAAATCGAAAGTCGGCTTGGGAGGGAGCGGCCTATCGAGATCTCTCAGAACCTCCGGTGTTTGACTATCTTTGTAAGAGAGAATGCTCATCTGTCCATAAACATAACCAGGATGGTCGTTAACAGTTACTTTAATTCCACGTTTACCGAGCCAATCGAGAAATTGCCGCGGACGTGGTATCGACGGACTCCAGTCGTATCCACCTTTCCATCCATAATTATGCCAGCCAAAGTCGAGGACAAGAATGTCGAGCGGTATGTTGTTGTCCCGGAATCTCATTACTTCTCTTTTGAGATGCTGTTCGTTGTACCTCTTGAAAATGGGAAGCCGGGATTCATACGAGTTCGGAAAGTATTCGAAGTTCAGGTCGGTAATCCAGGGGCCAAGCACGTATCGCGGGATCATCGGTATACGTCCTGATAATTCGGCAAAATCGTTGAGAGCTTTCTTGTAATCTCTACCATAGACAATTAAATACCAATCCTGATCGGTTGTGTCTGTACGCGGCTCTATCCATTTTGTCTTTGCATTCCATACCGGCGGCCGGCTGTCATTTATATATGCGTAACCATTCAAGCTTAGCAGCCCATGCCGACCTCCCGGAAGTATCACATCGATTCCGGGAATTGTGTCAATTGCAGCGCTCTCAAGGCGGGCTTCCTCTTTTGGGAGATTTTGTATACTGGCTTCGTCGAGGGAGTTTGTGAGACCGCCGAGGTTTAGGCTGTCCACCTTGCCCGGATACCACGAGCCGTATCCCGATGAGTTGTGCCATGATACTGAGAGGTTGTCGCTGCCGAATTTTCCGGAGTTCACTTGATACCGCAATGTGAGGGAGGATGTCTCAAGCGTCATCCATCCGCCGCTCATGCTTGAATCGACTCTGACTGCGGGCCAGTTTCTTTTCTTGATGACAACTGTCGGTAAGTCGACGAATTGCTTTGAAGATGAATACTCCATTCTTACTAAAGATGGAGTAAGAAATTGGAACCGAGCATCTCCCGCAACAATTGTCGATGTGCTGTTGGGGACCTCTTGTGAATATGCAGCGGCAGACACAAGTCCAATAAGTACGAAGATCGCGAACAACCGTGAATACTTTCCGCACTTCAAAGTCGAGTCAACATAAGCCTGCAACCCAGTACCCTCCCGGTTGAATGATGATGTGTCTTTCTTTCCACGAACTAACAGGCGAGGTGGTGTTACCTCGCCCGTGATAATTTAACGACCTTGCGAAGGATTCAAGGCTGGGGCACGGTTACCTTCGCAAGGTTCACAGAGTTTAGAACTGATATCCTACGCTAAACGTCAGCCGTCTCGGAAGTATCGGCCGGGCCAGGAAGTATGGGCCGACAGAACTTGCCCTTGGGTTCCCCTCTTCGAGACCCAAGCTCTGGTAAAGGTTCGTTACGCCGAGCGTGAGAGTAATTGCCTCTGATGATACGTAGTAGGACAGGCCGGCGTTCATGTAAGTGTAAGCCGGAAGCTCCGTTCCGGTGACGAATATAGCTTGTCCGCTAGTCGTGTAGCCGCCGAAATTCAATCCACCGATTCGATTGCCGACATAATGCCAATCAGCTTCGAGAGTGAAGTTGTCCCAGGTGTACGTACCGAGCAGGTCGCCGATCGAATTCGGGATTCCGTTTAGTGCAAAACTGCCGTTGCTTGCGTAAGTGGCTTTCAGGAGAGTCCAGTTTCCACGCAGGTACAATCCTGTCACGGGCAACCAGGTCGCATCCGCTTCAATCCCATAGGCGTTTTGATTGAGACCATAGTTCGTTACCCACTCAACTCCGCCACTTGTAGTATTGACTGCTCCCTGGCTTGTAATGTTCGTCAGGTTAGCAAAGAAAGCATCGGCATTGAAAGCGAATACATCGCTGAAATATTTGAATCCGCCTTCATATTGCAGCGTGTGCTCATCCTGGAACAGGGCAATTTGCGCCGGAACATCATTTAACAGATTATCGAGCGACGGCATTTCATAACCACGGCTGATGTTTGCAAAGAATGCAAATTCTTCCGGTATGATGTCGTAATTGAGTCCAGCAGTTAATGACCAGTCATGAAGGTAAGTGCTCATGTGTCGATAGCTGCCGTTTCCCCAGCTTTCTACCATATACGGCGGTATGTTGTTGCTTGCGATATAGGCAGAATCTACTGGAGTTCCATTCGGCAGTTGCTGAGAGTTGTTTTCAGTCGACTGGACAAAGCCATCGCCTTCC
>JAKASW010000155.1 GCA_021818875.1 Bacteroidota bacterium | reverse complement strand
CCCGCTACTGAGACCTACAGGCTAAAGAAGAAAAACGGATCCGAGATCTGGCTTGAAGATTTTGCGAGAGATATCCCTGACAGGAACGGGAATGTCTTGTACCATGAAGGACTGTGCATCGATGTCACCGGACGCAGGTTGGCCGCCGAGAAAGAGAAGCGAATGGCCAAGGAAACAGAAATCATGAACGAGATTTCCACGCTTCTTCTCGGTTCGGATGAGCCTTATAAAAGGATTCTTGACGTGTGCGTGCAAAGATGTGCGGAGTTTATCGGAGATGCCGCAAGCATTTTCCTATACTATCCTGAAGATCCATACCTGCAGTTGGCAGCAGCTTGCAGCAGAAACCAGGATGCAATTGACAGTTTCAAGGAGCACTTCGCTTCTCACCCGGTTCGATCCGACAAAGGCAGCTATGGAGAGGTAATAGCCTCCAACCAACCTAAACTCATTTCAACTGCCGACAAAGAAGAGTTACTCGAGAACGCCGACGACAGCATGCGTATGTATTTTTCGAAGGTCCCTCTTTACAGTGCGATGTTTGCACCTCTGCGTGATAAAGGTGTCAGCATCGGGGTACTGGGCATGGTTCGCAACAGTCCGGAAGTGGCAAAGTACAACGAGCAGGATCTCAGGTTCCTGCAGGATGTTGCCGACCGGGCGGCCATGGCAATCTCTTCAGCCCGTACGTACGAAGCACTCCGGGACGAAGTCCAACAACATAAACTGGCAGCAGACCAGCTTCGTTTGCAGAGTGCTGCGCTCAATACCGCTGCAAACGGAATTTTGATCACCGATAAAGCTGGGCATATTCTATGGACTAATCGTGCATTTGAAACTGTCACAGGATATTCAGTTCAGGAAATTCTCGGCAGGAATCCTCGCGAACTCATCAGATCCGGGAAACAGGATCAGCAATTTTATAGGAAGATGTGGGCCACCATATTATCCGGAAAGGTCTGGGAAGGAGAAATAGTCAATAGGCGGAAAGACGGAACGCTCCATGACGAATACATGACCATTGCTCCGGTGCTGGACGAAAAGGGAGCGATTGAGCATTTCATCGCTGTTAAGCAAGACATTACCGAGCGGAAATCTCTGCGAGAAATGCTCGCTCAATCGCAAAAACTTGAGAGCATCGGGCAGTTAGCCGGCGGTGTTGCTCATGATTACAATAACATTCTCGGCGTCATCATCGGATATGCTCAACTCTTGAGAGACAGGATGGGTGATGATTCGCGCAACAGGAGATCGGTGGACTCAGTACTAGCTGCCGCCAGTCGGGGTGCCGACCTGACGCGTCAACTCCTCGCGTTTGCTCGCAAGGAACTGATCTCACCGAAGGTCATTGAGTTGAATCAGGCTATCGAGTCGATAGAAAAGATGCTGCAAAGGCTGATCGGAGAAAACATCGGACTTGAATTTACTCCGGGAAGAAATCTATGGAATACCAGAATAGACCGGTCACAACTCGATCAGATTCTGGTCAACCTGGCGGCTAATTCAAGAGACGCCATAAAGGGGGCCGGAACGATAAGTATCTCAACCGAGAACATCTACGCGGAAGAAGATTATATCGAGAGCCACGTGGGCCTGGATCATAGCGAGTATGTCAGGGTCACTTTCAGCGATACGGGAAAGGGGATGGACTCAGAGACCATGGAGAAGGTTTTTGAGCCTTTTTTTACGACAAAGCCCAGAGGTCAGGGGACCGGCTTAGGACTGTCAACCGTCTACGGCATCATAAAACAGAACGGAGGTAATATACTTGTCGAAAGCAAAGTAGGAAAAGGGACGTGCTTCGAGATTTATTTCCCCCGTTGCCTGGATGAAAAAAAAGAGGAAGAACAGGATCTATCAGAACTGACAGCTCGTGGTACTGAGACCATCCTGGTTGTGGAGGACCAGGCGGATATGCTGGAACTCGCGAAATCGAGTCTCGAGAAGTACGGCTACAAAGTGATGACCGCGCCCGGACCGGAGGAAGCTCTTTTGCTCTGTACCACCTATTCTAATAACATAGACATTCTGGTGACGGATGTTATAATGCCGGTAATGAGCGGCAGGGTATTAAGTGAGAAGGTCAGAGCGATTTGCCCTAAGATGAAGACGCTATTCATGTCGGGCTACACGGCGAATGAGCTCGACCCCGAGGAGGTCTTGATAGAAAACGTCGCGTTCATCCAAAAACCCTTCAAGCCTTCGACGATGGCAAGCAAGGTACGCCAGGTTCTCGATCAATAGACTGAAGCACCTGAACTCCAACGGAAATAGAGAAAGTGGTACGAGATGGCATCACTCATTCTTATCAATTCCGACCATCTCTGAATATCATTGCCTCAACTCTTTTGTGAGTGTTCTCGTGTCGGGGATCGGTTAGCAGAAGTGGCTCGAAGTAGCATGAAGACCGAACGATTACCAGACGGGAAAAGTCACTCTTTTGAATCGAGCAATGCCGGCACTATGTATCTTGATCACTCAGGGTTGAATTCCGTCTACGAGTCTCCGACTCGACAGAGTCGTGACCCGTATTTACGCTGACAGCTTCCGCCGTGGCTCAAACAAAGTGTAGCTTGAACTTTTCGGGATAGCAATCGGCTCTAAGGTCGATCCTCCTTCTACTTCCTTCATAGGAAAGCTCAGGGGCTGTCCCAAAAGTGTTGTTCCGTCACCCCGAACCCTGGACTGATACGCTCCAGGTCAGGCTTGTTTCGTGGTCTCAAAACAAATGTAATTAGATGCTGAAACAAGTTCGGTATGACCGCTCTCGTTGTTTTGGAACAGCTTCAGGTTGAAATGCAAGATACGAACTGAGAGTTCAAAAATAGGATGAGTTTTCGCTGGTACGGACAGATTGGAGTCCTGCCGACGATCATTGCGGTCGGAAGGAAAGGGCGGGTCTTTCTGCTCAAGGAGTCTGTTGCCATTTTCAGAGTGAGTTGAATTGGAGATTAACGGCAAGTGGCGAATCTGGCAGTGTACTCACCATGAAGAATGCGAGTCACAAAAGCCGGAAAGAATCGGCGGAAACGGCTGATACATCCTGACATTGCAATTCGGTGGTTTCCTCTCAGTATCGCGTTTCTAAAACACACCTCTGCCTGCAACGTACGATCTGCAACCCATTAGCGGCGACTCACGACGGACAATTTACACCCTACACCCCTCTCCACGATGCTGTAACAATAGGTTGCAGAATGCGAAGAGTAGAATTAGATTACATGAGCTCAAATGCGAATCAGTCTTCGAAATAGCCTTTACATTACGCTGGCGGGTGGCATTGCGGTTCTTATCCTGGTTTACGATTGGATTCGCGTTGCCGTGAATCTTGACGCTCCGTTCTTAACCGGCGTGGCCGACCTACTTTCAATAGTAATGTTCCTCTTGATTTACCAAACCTTCCGGCGATTATTGAACAAGCGAGTACACGCCCCGCTCGAGAATCTCCGGAAGCTTGTCGGTTATGGATTCTTTTCTGCCGCATTGATATCGATCGTCGGAATAGTTCTGGAAAAACAGGGAAGTAATTCTGGGGGATACCTCCCCAAAAATGCCTGGCAGCTTTTAGCAGTAACGGCATTTTCATTCGGAGTTGCCACATTTGCCGTGGTTCTCCTGAAACTTACAAGCGATCTCATCCACATAAAACCGGACAAGAAGGTCAGCACAAGGTTCAATCTTTTCGTAGGTTTTGCCTTGGCCGCCGCAGCGTTCAGTGTGTTCAGGAATTCATCGTTGATGGACACCCTGCGCACAATAGCTTTCGTGGTCACCATCGTTATAGCAGTGTTCCACATTGTTAGTATGAACTGGATCGTGTATCTGAGTCGAAAGGAGAAATACAAATCGCTTGTGCACTCTTTGTTCCTTTTCATTCTCTTCGGCTATTCGTTCGCCTCAATTGGTCCGGCAGATCTCGCCGGAGGCACTCTCCAGTTTTACAGTGGCCCGCTCGCCGAGTTTGCAAAGGTAACCTTCGTCTTTCTGACGGTCTATTTCTCGCTTGCATTCGTAGTGACTCTGTTTCATATCCCCACCAGCAGTGTATTCGAGAAAAAGAAACGGGAGCTGGATTCCTACCAGAACTTGAGCAAAGTAATCACTAACGTCATGGACACAAACGAGGTGTTGAACAATACCGTATCTGTCGTTGGGACCGTAACTCAGGCCAACAAGGTCTGGATAGAACTGAATGGCAGCGACGGCGGTGACGGTCAGCAGCAGCCGATAAGTGCGACACACAAGACGAGTCAGTACGAACTGTCTGCTTTTGATTTCGGCAAATTGCGAGATGCTGTGTCACATCGAAAAAATGTGGTCATTCACGGTACCAACGAATTTGCTGCGTTCGGAATCGGAGAATTTCCGGCCAAATCGCTTCTGGCCGTTCCCCTCACCGCGCACGACGAGTTCATTGGAATTTTGTATGCGTCCCATGATATGCCCTATGCATTTGACGAGGAAGAAATCTCTACGGTGAGTGCATTTGCCGACACAGCGGCGGTGGCAATCCAAAATTCTCTGCTCTTTACGAAGTCGATCGAGAGTGAGAGGCTGCAACATGAGCTGCGAATTGCACATGAGATGCAGCTGAGACTCCTCCCGGAGTCGTTACCGTCTTCCGAGAAGTTCGAGACGGATTTTCTCTCCTTCCCAGCGCTTGAGGTCGGAGGCGACTACATAGATTATTCACGAATTGCGGATGGGTCGTATGCGTTTGTCGTCGGAGATGTTTCGGGAAAAGGAACGTCGGCCGCTTTTTACATGGCATATATGAAAGGAGTCTTCCAGTCTCTGTCTGCATCTGCCAGGTCGCCTCTCGGATTCATGATGGAGGCAAACGATGCCATCGGGAGTACCTTTCAAAGGAACTTCTTCATCACGCTTATCTATGTTCTTCTTAACGAGAAAACGAATGAGTTGTCCGTGGTTCGGGCCGGGCATACGCCGGGTGTCTTGATAACCGACGGCAGGTGCAGGTTGATAAGGCCTGCCGGGACGGGACTCGGGCTCGAACCGTCGATAGAATTCGGAAAGCATATTGAAGAAGAAAAGATTTGTCTAAAGCATGGTGACACATTAGTTTTGTATACCGACGGAGTGACCGACCAACGGAATCCCCAAGGGGAGGATTTTGGCGAGACTCGGTTCTATAATTTGTTGATGGAGCTCAGCGGCGGATCGGCGACTGAAATCAAAGGAGGCATTATCCGTACGCTGGCCCAGTTTTCACAGGGTACCGACGCGGTGGACGATACCACTGTTTTGATTTTGAAATGGAGGCAATAATGAACGATTTCAAGGTGCTGACACGGGACTCGGGCAATGCTGTAGTGATGGAGCTGCACGGGTTTCTTGACGCTCACACTGCGCCCGATCTCGAAAAAACCTTCTCCGATCTTATAGGCAAGGGCAAATATAAGATCGTGGTGAACTTCAACGGGTTGAGTTACATATCGAGTGCGGGGCTCGGCGTTTTCATGGCGTACATCGACGAAGTCAGGAACAACAGCGGCGACATAAAATTGACGAACATGCAGCAGAAAGTCTTCAACGTCTTCGACCTGCTGGGTTTCCCATACCTCTATGAGATCTACAAAGATCAGGATGAGGCGTTGAAAAAGTTTTCCGATAAGTGAATCATGATCGAACGGTGACTAACAGACAGTGAAAGAAGCGATTAAAATAGAAGCCTCCAAGACTTTCAGGAGCACAACGACTGCTCTGTCGGGCGTTCGCGATTTTGTGAACCGCCACGCAGTCGAGTTTGGTTTTGAGGATAGGGAAGTGTCGGAGATTGTTCTTGCAGTCGACGAAGCTTGCACGAACGTTATCAAACATGCGTACAAAGGGAATCCGGATGCGGAATTCGTTGTTAGAATCCTGGCTAGCGGCTCGGAATTTCAGATCATAGTGAGAGACTGGGGGAACAGTTTCAGACCGGACGATGTGCCGATACCAAACATCAGGGACAGATCAAGAAAACACAGGGCGGGCGGGTTGGGAATTCATCTCATGCGAAAACTGATGGATGCAGTCGAATATCAGGGCAGAGACGAGGCGAACGAAGTCAGGCTTACCAGGTATCTTCGGAATGAGCCAAAACCCTGAAACTTCCGGCGACAAGATAGTTGAACTGACTTCGCTGATCGAGACCGCAAAGATACTCAATTCCTCTCTCGATTCAAGTTTCATTATTAACCATATCATGCTTGCCTCGATGGGCAAGCTTGCGATATCCAGAACCGCTGCAGTGATCAGGAAAGATCTATCTGCGGTCGAAGGGCAAGAACGCCTGACGAAAATCGAGAAGAGACTGACGATTAGCGATTCTACGGTTTCTGAACTGTTCTCTCTAGACCTCGAGGTACCGGTTGAGCCTATCCATCTTCATCATCCGCTCGCTTCGAAATTATCAGACGCCGGCGTCAACTGGATTTTCTCACTTAGAACGTCTCACCGCCTTGTTGGTTACTTGCTCGTCGGGAAAAAACTCATCGGCGGTTCTCTCGTTCCATCCGAGATCGAATTTGTCCTGACACTCTGCAACCTTGCCGCGGCCGCCATAGAGAACGCAAGCGTTTTTGAACAGTACAAGGAATCAAATCTCCAACTGCAGCGCAGCGTCCAGGAACTGCAGACTTTGTTCGAGCTGAGCAAGGAATTCAGCCAACTGATCGACGAGCCGCGCGCGATTAGAACGCTTGAGTTTGCCATCATGGGACAGACGGGTTCGAGGAGGTTTGCAATCTGTCTGATACAGGATTCGAAAGCACATTTGGCGGTCAACCGGATTCCCGGGATCGAGCAAATAGAACTCAAGGCATTGTGTCCTCTGGACCAGGCACTGAGGGTTCAGGATATGGGCAAATTGTTGGAACAGCGGCCTGACGATTTCGATTCAGAGAAGGTCCGCTATGTGCTCAGCTTGCTCGAAAACGTGGATGTCGAGGTGCTTGTACCTCTTCATTTGCAGGGAGGGGTAGCCGGATTACTCGCCCTCGGTGAGCGGGCCTCGCACGCAGGATATTCGGATTCTGAAATCAATTTCCTCTCGTCTTTGTGCAACCTTGCGGGGATGGCAATTAACAATGCCCGGCTGTTTCAAGAGTCGCTCGCCAAGCAGCGCCTCGAAGAGGAATTGAACCTGGCACACGCGATACAGGAAAAGCTGTTGCCGAGAGAAATGCCCGAGGTCAGCGGCTGTACCGTTTCCGCCTTCCACACTCCGAGCAAACAGGTCGGCGGTGATTATTTCGACGTGATAAAGATAAATGACACGACTATCTGTGCCGCGATCGCGGACGTTTCAGGAAAGGGTTTCCCTGCTGCGCTTCTGATGGCAAACCTCCAATCTGCCTTTAGAGCTCTTATAGGGACAGGAATGGCCCTGGACGAGATAATGGAGCAGCTCAACGACATAGTCTATGAGAATACTGATTTTGATAGATTCATAACCATGTTTGCCATGGCTTACAACCATATGACGAGGACGATCATATACGTTAATGCCGGGCACAATTATCCGTTCTTGTTTAAAAAAGAAGGAGGAGTGCAGCGGCTGGATTGCGGCGGGATTCTCCTTGGCGTTATGCCGAATACTAAGTATGAGATGGGGCATGAACAGGTATCCGGAGGTGAGATGCTTTATATGTTTACCGATGGAGTGAATGAGGCTCTCAATTCCGAAGGCTCTCAATTTTCGGATGAGAGGCTTGGGGAAGTGCTTGCACAAAACTCGAATCGTCGCGCTGACGAAGTACTCGAAGTCGTCCGTCAGGACATAGCTTCTTTTGTGAAGGACGCTCCTCAGAGCGACGACATTACTCAGTTGTGCCTGAAGTTTTCCTGATGACGGACGTTGAATTCTGCAGTTGCATCTACTGTTCATCCGGGAATGAAAATCCCCATGTCGTTTTTTGATTCATTTTTATTTCACAAGAAATGCATAAATTAGATGACAAGCACCGTGCAACGCCTCAAATGACCTGAAAAAGCCGATGCAATCGGTAGTCTCATCGCCGGACGGGTCAAATTCGGTTTGAAGCTGTGCGCACCCGAAGTTGCTTTGTTTTTTTGAACAATCAGTCGGAACTGTCTTGAATTGTTGTGTCCTTCGACCCAGAGATCGACAAGCGTTGAGAGGTTGGCTAATTTGAGACTTACGGTACCAGTCCGGCGTCAGTCTTGAATCTCGAGATTCGATTCACAAATCAGGAGAACAGAAACAACTTGTGATGGACAAACAGACCCAACTAAATGCATACTTTCGACTGTCGAGTTTGATCACTGACCTTTTCCCGAGTGGAGGCGCCCGATTCCTGGATTTCTTCGTCCAGCGAACGCTGGGGAACAGGGTCGTTGCTGGAACGGTTAAACACGGAGCGAGGAAGTCTCTCTCAAAGGCGAGAAAGTTCCGCAGTTTTCTCGTGGTGGGCGATCTGAACATTGGGGATGCAATAATAGGGGAAGGTGTCGTGTATGCCCTCCGCCAGTCGTTCCCGTCCGCCCGAATCGACTATGTCGTAAAAAAGGTCACCGAAGATCTCCTCGACGGCAACCCTGATGTAACGGACCTCTTCCCTGTTTATGTGGGCGCTCCATTTCCTGAAGACAGCGACATAGAGGAATTGACCAGGATAACGAGAGCAAGAGAGTACGATGTCATTATCAACCTGAGCCCGATGATTGACAATCGTATTTTTGGTCAGAAAAGTGTCCTCAATTATACCATGATCGCATCGGAGTTGATTCGGAATGAGGGATCCGGGAATTCGGTTAACAACATTGTCTACCAGGCATACCGCTTTGTTGCCGATGCCTTCCGGGCACATGTGCCGCTGGATCCTGGGGACAAGTTCAAAGGTTCACGTGTCTACTTGTCTCGCAATGCAATAGAGACTGCAGAAAGTTTCTTGACCGCGCATGGAATAGATCCGTGGAGTCCGATTGTTTTCGTGAATCCGGATGCTTCTGCGAGATTCACACGGGTGCCGTTCGATATCCAGAGAAACCTGCTGAAGTGGATTTCGACACAGGAATGTACCATTTTACTCGGTGCAGGCCACGTCGAAAGATATATAGAGCATGAACTTGCATATTCGCTTTCGGCTGCAGAGAGGAATAAGATCATTTTTGTGCCGGCGTCTTTCAAGATCGATGCCTACACTGCGCTTATCGACCGTGCGGATGTATTCATAACCGGCGATACCGGCCCGCTCCATCTTGCGGCAGCCAGGAAGTATTCCCGCGAAAGCGGGAAGGACCTAACAAACAAGACAGCGGTCTTTTCAATTTTTGGAGGAACTCCACCGACTATTTATGGATATGACTCCGTTGCCTCGGGGTTCTTCCCTGCCAACCAGGATGCACCATCCAGGACATTTGTCGGCAATGCACCATGCAGGAATATTACCTGCATCAATAAGATGGCGAAGACATGCAAAGAGGTAAGATGTTTCCAGGAACTCGATGTGAAAGAGATCTATCGTGAAATCTCCAGCCATCTTCAGGTTTCTAGGAAACGATATGCCAGGGAAGTCGGGATCTTTGCAAAGTAGTCCCTCCAACCAACAACAGGATTTGACGTAGATCGAATGAATACAGTGTTGTTCGTAATCGTTAGTTATATAATGGGTTTCTTCACGGCGATTCCGATAGGAGCGACTCAAATCGAGATTGCCAAGCGTTCGCTTAACAATCACCTTCGCGCCGCTTACATGGTGGCTTTCGGCTCCGTCAGTTCCGACCTTATGTACGGGGCCGTCGCTCTCTTTGGAGTTGCTCCTTTTCTCAAACAAAAAACCGTGGTTGCAATATTCGGTTTGGCGGCAACCGTAGTTCTCTGGCTCCTCGCATATCTTACTTTTCGCGACGGTGCAAAGGAAAACATGCTGGAGC